>DATEGT010000001.1:0-8223 GCA_035280025.1 Burkholderiales bacterium
CACGTCCAGCAGCTCGTCCGGCGACGGTCCCTTCGGTCTGCGTTTTTCCATCGGCACCCCGCGCTCTAGCCCGCGAACCGCGGCTCAGGCACGCCGCGGATCCCCAACCCCGTGATCCGGAACAGGCTGCCCGCGAGAAACTGCGGCCTCGCCTCCTTGGCGAAGCGGTCGTGGACCGCCGGATGCTTCACCCGCGCCATCGAGGTGACGTAGATCTCGTCGAGCTTGTCGCCGCCGAACATGACGCTGGTGATGTTCCGGACCGGCATGCCGATGCGGCGCTCGACCGTGCCGTCGGGAGCGTAGCGAACCAGGTCGCCCGAGATCAGCTGCGCGTTCCACACATGCCCTTCCGCGTCGACGGTCGAGCCGTCGGCGACGCCGGCGTCCTGCTTGAACGAGGCGAACAGCCGCTTGTTCGCGGGCGTTCCGGTCGCGATGTCGTAGTCGTACTTCCAGATCTCGCCCTGGAAGGTATCGGCGAAGTAGAAGGTCTTGTCGTCGGGGCTCCAGCACGGCCCGTTCGAGCAGATGATGCCGTCGTCGACCAGCGTCACCGACAGATCGGCGTCGAGGCGCCACAGCCCGCAGATCTTCAGCTCCTCCTTGTCGTCCATGCCGCCCGCGAGGAAGCGCCCGCGCCGGTCGCACTTGCCGTCGTTCAGGCGGGTGCGCGGCTGGCCGGCGTGCACCTTCTGGATCTCGTCGAGCTTCCCGCTCTTGAAGTCGAAGAGATAGAAGCCGTCGTCGAGCGCGAGCACCGCTCCGCCCTTGGCGCGCAGCGCCAGCGCGCCGATGTCGCGCTTGAGCGACCAGTTCTCGACCTTGCCGTTCTTCGGGTCGAAGCGCCAGACCGAGGGCTTGCCGACGCGCCGGCCGGTGCCGTCAACCCAGTAGAGGCGGCCTTCCTCGGCGTCCCAGACGGGGCCCTCGCCGAGGTGGTTGTCGCATGCGAGGACGCATTCGATGCGCATGCGCTAGCGGGTTCGTTCGCCGGGCTTCGTCTCCATGATCCCTCCCCTCTTTTTTTTGCGGCGGCTATGCGGCCCTGAGCGCGCGGCCGGCCCGGTCGAGCAGTCCCGCGGCGACCAGCGCCCTGCGGATGCGCTCGATCTCGTCCTCCCGGATCTTGACCAGCGGCGGACGCACCACGGCGCGCGGCAGCTTGCCGAGGAGCACCAGCGCCTCCTTCATCCGGTTGTGCATGTCCACCCAGGGCTCGGCGTAGAAGACCTCGGCGGCCGGCCAGATGCGCTCGTTGATCGCCTTCGCGGTTTCCAGGTCGTTCGAGCGCACCGCGCGGAAGAGCTTCGCCTGCAGCCCGGCGATCACCGAGCCGCTGCCCGAGAGCAGGCCGTTCGCGCCGAGCACGAGCGAGCTCATGAGCCAGGAACTGTGGGTGGTGAGCACGTTCACCGGCGGGCTGAGCGACTGCAGCGCGCGGATCTGGCGCTCGTGCAGCTGCGGGCTGGCGCACCAGTCCTTGATGGCGCGCACCTGCGGCACGGCCTCGACGATCTTCAGCAGCGTCTCGAGCGGATAGCCCTGCCCCGCATTCGGAGACGAGCCGAGCGGATACTGGAAGGCGATGATCGGCAGGTCGCTCGCGCCGGCGACGCGGCGGAAATGCTCGACCGCCATCTCGGGCCGCTGGCCCATGGTGAAGGGCCCCGGCGGGAAGACGAGCAGCGCGGACGCGCCGCCCTCGGCCGCCATCTTCGCGATCCGCGCCGCCTCCAGGCTTCCTTCCGCGTAGACGCCGTGGACGATCGGCAGCTTCGCGCCGATCTCGTCCTTCGCGACCGCCAGGACGCGCTTCTGCTCGTCGAACGTGCAGGAAGCGACCTCGGTCGAGTGCGCGTTGACGGTGATCGCGGAGAGCCCCGCGGCCGAGGCGACGTCGGAGAGATGGGCGCGGAACGAAGGCTCGTCGATCGACAGGTCCTCGTGAAAGGGGAGGAGGACCGCCGGGATGACGCCCTGGGGAATCCATTTCATGGAACGTCCTTCAGGCTACTCGACCCGGATATTGTAATCGCGGATCACCTTCGCCCACTTGTCCGACTCGGCGCGCACGAAGGCCAGGAACTCCTCGGGACCGCTCCCGACCACGTCGAATCCCTGCGCGGCGAGCTTTCCCCTGACCTCCGGCTCGGCGAGGGCCTTCCTCGCTTCCGCGCTGTAGCGCGCGACGAGCTCCTTCGCCGATCCCGCGGGCAGCAGCATCCCGACCCAGGATTGCGCGGCGAATCCGGGCAGGGTCTCGGCGACCGTGGGCGTGTCCGGCAGCTGCGCGAGCCGACGGGCGCTTCCGATCGCGAGCGCCTTGATACGGCCCGCCTTCACCTGCGGAATCGCCTGCGGCGCGGACACGAACATCACGTTCACCTGGCCCCCGACGAGGTCGATCATCATCGGAGCGCCGCCCTTGTAGGGCACGTGGACCATGTCGATGCCGGTTCGGCCGGAGAGGAGCAGCGCGTTCAGATGGTTCGAGCTGCCCGCGCCCACCGTCGCGTAAGTCACCTTGCCGGGGTTGGCCTTGGCGAACGCCACGAGCTCGGCGACGCTCGAAGGCGCGAAATTCTTCGCCGCGACCAGCGCCTGCGGCGAGGTCACGAGCAGGCTCACGTGCTCGAAGGACTTGAACGGGTCGTAGCCCAGGTCCTTGTACAGCAGGTGGTTGACCGCGTGCGTGTCGAACACGAGCAGCACGGTGCTCCCGTCGGCGCTCGATTTCGCCGCCTCGGCCTCGCCGATCGAGCCGCCCGCTCCGGCCTTGTTCTCGACGACCACCGCCCGGCCGAGGCCGGCCGACAATTTCGGGGCGAGCACGCGCGCCACGCCGTCGACCGTCCCGCCGGCGGGCCAGGGGACGATGATGCGCAGGGGCTTGCCCGCCTGGCCTGCGGCACCGAGGGACACGAACAGCAACGCCGCCGCCAGCCATTTCATACCCGCCTCCCTTGCACCATGAGCTTCGCGACGCGCGAAGCGTCCCTGCTCTGCTCCATCCCCAGCACCGCGTCGCGCAGACGCGCCACCTGGGGCCGCTTCAGCGCGCGCGCGGCCAGCTTCTCGAACTTCGCGACGACCTGCGCCTCGCTCGCGAAATTCGGCTCGCTGCCGCGCGGCGTCTCCGCGTAGCGCTTCAGGATACTCCCGTCTTCGAGCTCCACCTCGACGCGCACCGCGTGGCGGTACTTCGAGCCCCTCGCCGTGATTCCGGGATCCTCCGCCACCTCCACTTTCTCCGCGAGCGCGATGCGCGCGCGGTCGGTCACCGCCTTGTCGTCGAACTGGTCGACGAAGCAGTCACCCTCCAGGAGCAGCGTCGCAACGCAGAACGCCAAGTTCATCTGCGCCGAGGCGACTCCGGCCGGGCGGTATTTCCAGCCGGCGTGGTCGAGCGTGACCTGCGAGCCGTGCACCGTGATCCTCCTGACTTCCCCGGCGCCGAAAGGCCGCTCCGCCCGCAGCTCGCGCAGCGCGTCCAGGGTCGTGTGGTTGCTGCCGACGCAGGAATAGAACTTCAGCGCCACCCCCATCGTCTGCCAGGTCGAGCCGAGCCCGGCGGTGAGCTCCTCGAGCCTGAAGCGGTCGCGCGAGCGGGAGAAGGTGGTGCAGAAACCGCCGTATTCGCTCTCGAACACGTCCCGGATTCCCGTGAACCCCGACTGCGCCAGCAGCGCGCCGTAGAGCCCGCTCTGCGAAGCGCGCCCCGCGTGCATGCGCTTGACCATCGCCCCGTACTGCGCCGCCATCAGGCCGGAGGCCTGCGTGCCGGCGATGCCGAGCGCGTGCACGGTCCTTTCCGCGTCGAGCTCGAGTCCGCGCGCGGCGCCCGCGGCGGCGGAGAACACGCCGAGCGTCGCGCCCGAGTGCCAGCCCTGTCCGATGTGCTCCGGCCCCATGCAAAGGCCGACGCGCGGCCCGACCTCGTAGCCGGCGACCGCGGCGGCGAGGAACTCGCGCCCGCTCATCCTGCGACGCAGCTCGGCGACGGCGACGAGCGCCGGCAGCACGACCGCGCCCACGTGCAGCACGCCTTCCCGGTGCACGTCGTCGAGCTCGAAGCCCTGCACCTGCGTGCCGTTCGCGAGCGCCGCGTGCGGCGCCGAGAGCCTTTGCCGCGTTCCCCACACGGCGCACGCCGCGGAGCGGTCGAGCCTGCCGAGCGTGCGCTGCAGGATCCGGCACCAGGGCAGTCGCGCGCCGTAGAGCGCGCAGCCCAGCGAATCGAGGATCAGCAGCTTCGCGCGCTCGCGCACCTCCCGCGGAATCGCGTCGTAGGAAAGGCCCGACACGAATCCGGCGATGCCCCGCGTATAGCGGTTGTCGGCGGCGCCGCTCACTCCAGCGTGATCTTGGCCTCGCGGATCACCTTCCCGAGGCGCTCCTTTTCGGCGCGTATGTGCGCAGCGAACGCCTCGGGCATGCCGCCCTTCGGCTCGGCGCCCTCCGCGACCAGGCTCTTCCTCACATCGGGCTGCTCGAGCGCCTTCGACAGCTCGGCGTTGAGCTTGAGCACGATGTCGCGCGGCGTCCCGGCCGGCGCGAGGATGCCGTACCAGGAACTCGCCTCGTAGCCCTTCAGGCCCGCCTCGGCGAGCGTCGGCAGCTCCGGCAGCAGCGCAAGGCGCTCCTTCCCGGTCACGGCGAGCGCGCGGACCTTCCCCGCCTTGATATGCGGGACGATCGCGACCACGCTGGAGAACATCACCTGCACCTCCCCGGAGAGCAGGTCGGCGAGCGCGGGCGACAGGCCTTTGTACGGAACGTGAACCATGTCGACGCCCGCCATCGAGTCGAACATCACCGCGGCGAGCTGCGAGGAGCTGCCGTTTCCGTTCGAGGCGAAGTTGAGCCTGCCGGGGCTCTTGCGCGCGTAGGCGACGAACTCCGCGATGCTGCGCGCGGGAACGGAAGGATGCACGACCAGCACGAGCGGCGCCTGGGCGAGCAAGATGACCGGGGCGAAATCGCCGATCGGGTCGTACGGCAGGTTCTTCACCAGGTTGGGGTTGATCGCATGGCTGCCGACGCCGCCGAGGAACAAGGTGTAGCCGTCCGGCGCGGATTTCGCCGCGAGCTCCGCGCCGAGAACGCCGCCCGCGCCCGGCCGGTTGTCGACCACCACGGCCTGGCGGAGCCCGTCGGCGAGGCGTTTGCCGACCAGGCGCGCGACGTTGTCGTTGCCGCCGCCGGCCGCGAATGGGACGATGAGGCGGATGGGCTTGCTCGGATAGCTCTGCGCGGACGCCGCGCCCGGGCACAGCGCGGCGGCGACCGCGAGCAGCGCCGCCTTCGCGCCGCGACCGCCCAGTAGTGCACATCGGCTCATGGCGGGGAATGCTAGCATGGCGGCCCTATGCGTTTCCCGCGGGCGCTCCCGGCATTTCTCCTCGCGCTGTGCCTCGCTCCGGCCGCTGCCGCCGCGCAGACCTGGCCCGCGCGCCCGCTCCGGATCATCGCCACCGGAGTTCCCGGAGGCCCCTCGGATCTCGCCGCCCGCCTGATCGGCGAGCGCCTGTCGCGCGCGCTGAAGCAGCCGGTGCGCGTCGAGAATCGTCAGGGCGACGAGGGTATGCAGGCCGCCGCTCGCGCCGCCGCCGACGGCTATACCCTGCTCCTCGCGCCCTCGACGGCCCTCGTCGTCTATCCCTACATCACCGACCTCCTCCCCTACAGCCCCGAGGACGACTTCACCGGCGTCGCCATGGTGGGCAGCACGCCCTTCGTCGTCGTCGCCAACCGGGAGCTGAACGTGAAGTCGCTCTCCGACCTGATCACCCTGGCGCGCGAAGCGCCCGGCAGGCTCGCGTACGCGAGCCCCGGCCTGCGCACGCCGCCCGGGATCCTCGGGGAGATGCTCAGGCAGCGCGCGGCGCTCGAGCTGATGCTGGTCCCCTACCGCAGCGCGCAGAGCGTCTCGGACGTCGTCGCGGGCCGCACCCACATCGCCGTGGAGAGCGTCCCGGCGATCGCCGCCGAGGTCCAGCACGGGCAGCTGCGCGCGCTCGCGGTGAGCTCCGCCAGGCGCCTTCCCGAGCTGAAGGACGTGCCGACCTTCGCCGAGGTCTTCCCCGACGTCGCGTTCAGCGCCTGGTACGCCCTGGTCGCGCCCGCGGGGACGCCGGAGGCGGTCGTGCAGCGCATCAACCGCGAGACGAGCAGGCTGCTCGCGGACGCCGAGGTCGAACAGGGCCTGAACCTCCTGGGGATATACCCCGAGGGCGCCAGCGCGCCCGCGCAGATCGACGAGTTCTTCGAGAGCGAGCGCGCGTTCTGGAGGAAGACGGCGCGCGAGCTGAAGATGGAGCCGGAATAGGCCTAGCGCGAGCGCCCCAGGCTGAGCGCGCCCGGTCCCGAGGCGAACAGCACCAGCAGGCCGCCGGTGATCGCGAGGTTCTTCATGAAGTGGATCATCGCGTCCCCCCCGGAGGCCGGGTTGTGGAATATCAGGGTGACCGGGATCATCCAGATGACCAGCGCGAGCGCCGCCGCGCGGGTCTTCCAGCCGGTGATGAGGGCGAGGGCGCAGCCGGTCTCGACGACGCCCGAGATCACGAGCAGCACCTGGGGAAACGGCAGCCCGGCCTTGGTCATGTAGGCGAGCGTCCCGGTGTAGTGGACGAATTTCTCGACGCCGGACTGCAGGAAGATCAGCGCGAGGAGTATGCGCCCGGCGAGCGCGGCGAGATTGTTCATGGCGGACTCCTGGACGGGGAAGTGGCGATGCGGCACCGCCAGCATACAATAGCGGGACCCCAGGAGGAACCATGCCGGAAGGACCGCTTCCCGTCGTGCGCAACAACGTGAAGGAGAAGCTCGCGCGCGGCGAAGTGGTCGCCTCGATGACCGTGCGCCTCACCCGCTCGATCGAGATCGCGCGCCTCGCCAAGACCGCCGGATTCGATTCGATCTACGTCGACGTCGAGCATTCGAGCCTGTCCTACGAGTCGACCGCCCAGATCTGCATCGCGGCGCTGGAGATCGGCATCGCGCCGTTCGTGCGCGTCCCGAGCACGCACCCCGAGCACGTTTCGCGCGCGCTCGACGGCGGCGCGCTCGGGGTGATCGCGCCGCACGTGCATTCGGCGGCCGAAGCGCGGGAAGTCGTCGCGTCGGCGAAATTCCCGCCCCTGGGGGAGCGCTCGGCCGCGGGACCGCTGCCGCACCTCCACTACCGCGCGTTTCCCCCGGCCGAGGCGAACGCGGCGATGAACGAGGCGACCATGGTCATCGTCCAGTTCGAGTCCGCGCGCGCCGTCGATTACGCCGAGGAGATCGCCGCCGTCGAGGGCGTCGACATGGTGCTCATGGGCACGAACGACCTGCTCGCCGACATGGGGCTCGCGGGGCAGTACGAGCACCCGCGCGTGCGCGACGCCTACGAGCGGACGCTCGCCGCCTGCAGGAAGCACGGCAAGCACGTGGGCGTGGGCGGCCTCGCGACGCGGCCCGCGCTCGCCGCCGAGTTCGTGAGGATGGGCGCGCGCTACGTCTCCACCGGCACCGATCTCGCCTTCCTGCTCGCCGAGTCCTCCGCGCGCGCAAAGCAGGTCCACGAAATGGCGCCGCGATGAAGAAGCTCGCGTTCCTCGTCGGAGCCCTGCTCGTTCAGGGCGTTTGCGCGCAGCAGTTCCCGGCCAAGCCGGTGCACGTCGTCGTCGCCTTTCCGCCCGGGGGCGGCACCGACATCGTCGCGCGGCTGCTCGCGCCCAGGCTGAGCGAGGCCTGGGGCCAGCAGGTGATCGTCGACAACCGCGCCGGCGCGAGCGGAACCATCGGCACCGAGTTCGCCGCGCGCTCCGCCCCGGACGGGCACACCCTGTTCCTGGGAACGCTGGGCAATCTGGCGGTGAACCAGCACCTCTATCCCGGCATGACGGTGGATCCGCTGCGCGACTTCGCGCCGGTGACGCAGGTCGTCGCGGTGCATTTCGTCATGGTGGCGAATCCCGCGGTGCCCGCGCGCAACGTCGGCGAGCTGATCGCCCTGGCGAAATCGCAGCCCGGCAAGATCAACTACTCCTCCTCGGGGCCGGGCGGCGCCCCGCACCTCGCGGGCGAGTTGTTCAAGAGCATGGCGCACGTCGACATCGTCCACGTGCCCTACAAGGGCAGCGCGCCGAGCTTCCAGGACCTGCTCGGCGGGCGCGTCTCCTTCACCTGCGACAGCCTGGTGCAGGCGCTGCCCTACATCCGCGACGGGCGCCT
>DATEGT010000002.1:0-7267 GCA_035280025.1 Burkholderiales bacterium
AAGGGCTCCATCACCGTGACGGCGCGATAGGTTCCGTTCTTGAGGCCTTGCCAGCGCATCTGCGGCAGGCGTCCGTTGACGAGCTTGATGTGATCGGAACCGATCGCGCTCTCGAGCATCTGCACGGTCGTGTAGTGCGAGCCGGTGAGTTCCTGCACCACCACCGGGACGTCGGCGAGATCGCGCGGGGTTTGCAGCTTGTCGTCGAAGGTGAGGATCGCCTGCGCCGCCACCGCCGCGCGCAGCGCCGCGATGTTGCCGCCGCGCTTGCCGCGCTCCAGGCGGTCGATGCTCGCCCATTCGCATACGTTGTAGCTGTCGGCCGCGCCGCACTCGAACATCTGCTCCTTGAGGCGCGAGAGCACGGGCTTCTCGGCGCTGTCGCGCTCGCGGTCCGCGTAGGTCGCCGAAAAGCTCACTTCGAGACCCGCCTTGGCGAACAGGCCTTCCTCGATGCCGACGATCACCGGCAGGTCGAACACCGGGTTGTTGGGAGCGATTCTGACGACGGGACGGGCGGACATGGGCTTTCCTCGCTGGCTGAACGGCGTCTAGGATACTCTCACTCGGCGTCGTCCGGGGCGCCGCCCGCCTGGGCGAGATCCTCCTGCTTGATCCGGTCGGTATTGAACTTCGCGGCCCGGTCGCGCATGGTCTTGAGGACCTCTTCGAGAGGCGGGGGCTCGCCCTGGATCCAACGCAGCGGGTTGATGCGCCCCACCACGAAGGCGCGCAGGTAGGGGCTGACGAAGCCGCGCTCCTTCAGCTTCGCCACGACCGCGGCGACGCGCTCGTCCAGATCCATCAGCATGCCCGCGTGCTTCTCGTGGTCCCGGATCGCCTTGGAAAGCGGCTCCTCGGAGAACTTCGTGAGCCTCCGCACGATCGGGTTGTACGAACCGCCGGCGAATTTGCCGTTCTTCTCGTAGCACGCGCCCAGCGTCACGAACGCGGCTTCCTCGAGGTAGAAGGCGAACGCGGTCTCGGGGCGCTTCGCGTCCTCGTCCATGAGGCCGCGATAGATGCGGATCACCTCGAGCGAGCGCTCGCGCAGGTTGTGCGCCTTCTCGGTGTTGAGCGCCAGGATCTGCCACGCGATCTCGCGCTTCGGGACGACGAGCGCCGTGATCGAGCGCGCGCCGAGCCTGCGCATCGCTTCCAGGCGGTGACGCCCGTTCGGCGTCCAGAAGCCTTCCTTGGGCGCGGTGACTGCGATCACCGGGTCGAGGAACATCCCGGTGCGGTCGAGGACGTCCGCGAGCTTCCTGTGGTGCGTCTGCGACAGGTCGCGCTGGAAAGGCGTGGGCTCGATGCGCCCGATGGGCAGGACGGCGACGAGCAGCGCGTTCCTGCCCAGGGGATCGTTGTACGCGCCTATCACCAGCCCCCCCTCCGCCTCGATCCTGTCGCGGACTTCCTGCGCGTCGCCGGGGAGCGAATCGAGGCGGGACTCGGCGGGCGAAAGCCCGCGCGTTCCCGCCTTCGCCTTGCGCGGCCTGCGCCTCGCCGGCGCGCGCTTCATTCCGGATTTCGCGCGGGGCTTTGCCATGTCGGTCTAGTGTAAGCTAAGCTCCATGAAGGCGCTCCCTCTCGCCGCCGCGCTGCTCTCGGCCTGCTGCGCCGCGGCCGCCGCGCAGACGCCGCACACGCGCGAGCACAGCTTCGCCGGGGCCGAGCACTGGGCGAAGGTCTTCGATGACCCGGCGCGCGACGCGTGGCAGAAGCCGCACGAGGTGATCACGGCGCTGTCGCCCGCGCCGGACACGGTGGTCGCCGACATCGGCTCGGGCACCGGCTACTTCGCCGTGCGCCTGGCGCATTTCGTCCCCAGGGGGCGGGTCTACGGGGTCGACACCGAGCCCGAGATGGTGAAGTACCTCGCCGAGCGCGCGAAGCGCGAAGGGCTCCCCAACCTGGTCTCGATCGCGGGCCGCCCCGACGACGCGCGGCTCCCGGTCAAGGTCGACCTCGTTCTGATGGTCGACGTCTACCACCATATCTCGGAGCGCGAAGCCTATTTCGGGAAGCTGCGCGGATCGCTGAAACCCGGCGCGCGCGTCGCGGTCATCGACTTCCGCGAGGATGCGCCCGACGGCCCGCCGAAGCGGGAGCGCATCGCCCCCTCGCAGGTGAAGGCCGAGCTGGGGAAGGCGGGCTACGCGATCGCCGGGGAGCACCGGTTCCTGCCGAACCAGTACTTCCTCGTCTTCGAAGCGGCGAAGCCCTGAACTCTGCTAGAGTGCCCGGGCCGCGCTGCGGCTCTCACGTAAGGAGGAGTCATGACAGGAATTCTTCGCGCGTTGCTCCCCGGCATCGCCGCGCTCGCGCTGGCGGGCGTCGCTTCGGGACAGGGCTATCCCAGCAAGCCCGTGCGCATCATCGTCCCCGCCGGTCCGGGCGGACCTGACGTCGTCGGCCGGATCGTCGGCGCCAAGCTCACCGAGCTGACCGGCCAGAACTTCTTCGTCGAGAACCACCCGGGCGCCAACGGCATCGTCGGCGCCGACATCGTCGCCAAGGCCGCGCCCGACGGATACACGCTGATGGTCTACTCGAGCGGGCTCATCAGCAACAAGAGCCTGTACAAGAAGCTGCCCTACGACACCGACCACGATTTCGCTCCGATCTCGAACCTGGTCGACAACGGCGGGCTGTTCATCACCGTCAATCCGAGCGTGCCCGCGAAGACCTTGAAGGAGCTGATCGAGCTCGCCAAGCGGCCCGACGCGCACCTCGCCTACAGCACGCCCGGCGTGGGCAACACCTGGCACGTCGCGACCGAGGTCTTCAACCATTACGCCGGGACGAAGCTCATCCACGTTCCCTACAAGGGCGGCGGGCTCGCCGCGGCGGCGCTCGCCTCGGGCGAGGTCCAGGTGATGCTCTCCTCGCCCGCGCCGGTGATGCAGTACGTGAAGAACGGCAAGGCCCGCGTTCTCGCCTACACCGCGAGCAAGCGCTCCCCCGCCCTTCCCGACGTTCCGACCACCGCCGAGGCGGGGCTCCCCTCGTTCCAGATCGACGGCGGCTGGTTCGGAATGTTCGCGCCCGCGGGAACGCCGCCCGCGGTCATCGAGAAGCTCAACCGGGAAGTGCGCGCCGCGCTCGCGGACCCGGCCGTGAACAAACGCTTCGAGGGCCTGGGCGTGGTGTCCGCCTACACCACGCCGGAGGAATTCCGCAAATTCCTCGCCGACGAGACGAAGAAGTACGCCGAATACGTGCGCGTCGCCGGCGTGCACCTCGACTAGTCAGGGAAGCTGCCTGTCGGCGAGCGCGAGGGCGCCGATCAGGGCGAACACCGCCGCCGCGGCGCGGCGCACCGCTTTCGCCGGCACGCGCCGCAGCAGCCGCTCTCCCAGGAACACCGCCGGGGTGTTGGCGAGCATCATGCCCAGCGTCGTGCCCGCGACCACCGTCGTCACCGAAGCGTACCGCGCGGCGAGCGCGACGGTGGCGACCTGAGTCTTGTCTCCGAACTCCGCCAGGAAAAAGGAAACCAGCGTCCCGCCGAAGGCGCCGAGCCGCGAAGCCGCACGCTCCCCGCCGGCCCCGTCGGGCACCAGGCTCCACGCGGCCATGGCGAGAAACGAGGCGCCCAGAAGCCAGCGCATCGGGTCGCGCCCGACCGAGCCGGTGATCCACGCGCCCAGCCAAGCCGCGAGCGCGTGGTTCGCGAGCGTGGCGACCAGGATGCCGGCCGCGATGGGCAGCGGCCGCGCGTAGCGCGCGGCCAGGATCAGCGCGAGCAGCTGCGTCTTGTCGCCGATCTCGGCGACGGCGACGAGCGCTGTAGATACGAGAAACGCCTCCAGGATGCTCTCCTTGCCTTACCGCATCTGACCCGGATTCACCGGCCGTTATTCCCGATCGGCGGCGGAGGGCGCGTCGAGGAATAAGAAGCCGCCGGCCCCGGTCTTGCTGCGTGCATCCGGCGTGAGGGATCAAGACCTCCCGCCGGCCGCCTTGTCAACCAACCTTCGAAAGGAAACAAATGAAACTGCTCCTCCCCGCACTTGCCGTACTGACGCTCTCCGCCGCGGCTCTGTCCGCGCGCGCCAACACCTCCACCGACCTGTACGGCGAGCGTGCGCAAGCCCCCGTCGAGCGCTCGGTGTTCACGGCCGTCGCCGGCCGCACGATCGACATCACCGGCGCGACCAAGTGGGTCAACGTGACGCACGGCGAAGTGGTCCGCTTCGTCTCGAACGGCCAGGAATTCACCTGGTACTTCGACGGCGTGTCCCAATCCAGGCCGTTCGACCTCGCGCAGATCGCTCCCGCCGGCTTCACCGCCCAGCGCGTGACGGTCTACGTCGCTCCGGGGGAAGACAACCTGATCTAGAAAGAGGTCTGCCATCGAAAGGCGCCGGGATCCGGCGCCTTTTTTTTCGCCCGTCCTATTCCCGGAAAAAAATATTTTTTGAGCGGGCCCGGCCGGGAATAAGCGGGGGCGGGCGAGTGGTCGTGCGTGGTGCGTTTTCAAAAAGGAGATTGGAAAATGACCACGACCAGCCATGCCTGGAGCGCGATCGCGATCGCCGCGTCGCTCGCGGGAACGGCCTCCGCCGCGCGAGCTGACGCGCTGTCCGACCTCGGGGCGGAAACCGAGGCGCTGCAGCGCAGGGTGAGCGAGCTCGAGGCCTCGCGAAAAAAAACCGATGCAGTGACCGCCGGATCGATGCCCGGGTCGTTCAAGCTTCCCGGCTCGGAAACTTCCGTGAAGATCGGCGGATACGTCAAGTTCGACGCGATATACAGCAACATCACCCAGGGCGTGGACGCGGTGGCGAACCAGCAGACCGTCGACACCGCGATCCCGGTCGGACCGAACGGGTCCCCGACCGACAACAGAAAGGGGCAGCTGACGTTCCATGCGCGCCAGACGCGCGTCAATCTCGCGACGAGCACGCCGACCGCCCGCGGTGAGCTGACCACGTTCATCGAGGGCGACTTCTTCGGCGCCGACGGCAACGAGTCCGTGTCCAACTCGAGCGGATTCCGCATACGCCACGCGTACGGCGCCCTGGGCGGCTTCCTCGCCGGACAGTATTGGACCAACTTCCTCGACGAGAACGTCTACGCCGAGACGGTCGATTTCGGCGGTCCGGCCGGGGAGATCTTCGTGCGCCAGGCCCAGGCGCGCTGGACACAGCGCTACGAGACCGGCGAATGGTCCGCGTCGCTGGAGAATCCCGAGTCGCTCTTCGCCCTGTCCGGCGCTGCGCTCGCCGCGGGATCCGCGACGCTCGTCCGGTCCGACCGCGACC
Organism: Burkholderiales bacterium; assembly: GCA_035280025.1. Classification (GTDB taxonomy): domain Bacteria; phylum Pseudomonadota; class Gammaproteobacteria; order Burkholderiales; family SG8-39; genus VBDM01. The sequence continues at coordinate 5,271 of DATEGT010000002.1, forward strand.
GCTACCCCGACATCGTCGGGCGGGTGAAATCCCGGAACGGGTCCGGGACGTTCGACGCGGCGTTCATGGCGCGCAACATCCGCATCGATACGCCGGCGGCGGCCGACGCAAAATGGGGCGAGGCGGTCTCCCTCACCGCGGTCATCCCGGTCGGCGCCGACGACCTCCGCGCCGATTTCAACGCAGGCAATGCGATCGGGCGGTACCAGCTGAGCGGCTTCTTCCCCGACGGCTACGTCGACGCGAGCGGGAAGGTCCGCCTCGCGCAGGCGAGGAGCGGGTTCGCGGCGTACCGGCACTACTGGTCTCCGACGCTGCGCTCGTCGCTGATCCTCGCCGCCTCCCGGACCGACACCCCGGACGGGGGGAATTTCAACGGGTTCAACAAGTCCGCCCGGTCCGCGCACCTCAACGTGATCTACAGCCCCGTGCCCCGGGTAAATCTCGGCGTGGAGCTGATCGGCGAGAAGCGCACGGTCGTCGACGGCGATTTCGGCGTTCTGCGCCGCCTCCAGTTCGGGGCGCAGTTCCTGTTCTGAGCCGGAATAGACCGGGACCCGGTCGAGTCCTGCAATTAAGTGCATTCGATCCGATCATCGACGAGGAGACGCTCTTGAAACCGCTCATCACCCGTATCGCCGCCTTGGCGCTTTCCGCGGCGAGCCTTTCCGCCCATTCAGCCCTGAACCCCGACGACCTCTACGGGGAGCCGGCCCGGGCGCCCTCGGCGGAGCGCGCCGCCGTCTCCGCGGCCGCCAGGCGCACGGTCACCATCGACGCGAGCACGAAACAGGTCAGCGTGACGCACTTCGAAGTCATCCGCTTTGTCTCGGGCGGCCGAGAGTTCAGCTGGTACTTCGACGGCGTGGCGCAGCCGGGCCCGCTCGACCTGAGGGATTTCGCGCCCTCGGGCTTCGTCGACCACCGCGTGACGGTCTACGTTTCGCCGGCCTCGATCGACCTCGCCGGCTGAGGCCGGCTCCGCCTCCCGGGAATAAATCCGCGGGGGCTCCGGTCTTGCACGGTGAGACGGCCGGCGCAGGGCCGGCCGTCCACCTTCACCAAGAGACAGGGGACAAGATGCTGCACGTCGAGCTCGTCATCGCGGACGCGGGTTGCCGGGCAACTCCCGGGCGCCTCCTCGTCGTCGCCCGGCACGGGATATCATGATGCTTGCCTCCGATACCGTCCTCCTGAACGAAACCGAAACCGCACCGCTCCATGAGACCGTGAGCGAACGCAAGCGACGATTCGAGCGAGTGGTGCTCCCGCACTTCGACGCCGCCTACAACCTCGCGCGCTGGCTCACCCGCAACGATCAGGACGCGGAAGACGTCGTGCAGGAAGCGGTGCTGCGCGCCTACCGCTTCTTCGACGGCCTGCGGGGCGAAGCCAAGCCCTGGCTGCTTTCGATCGTGCGCAATTCCTGCTTCACCTGGCTGCACGCGAACCGGCCCGCCAATACGGTCGGGTTCGAGGAAGGCGAGGTCGGGCTCGTTCCGGCCGACGGGGACGGGCCCGAGGAGCAGACCGCGAGAAACTTCGACCGCAGGAAGGTCAACGACGCGATCGCGGAGCTGCCGGCGCCGTTCCGCGAGGTGCTGATCCTGCGCGAGCTCGAAGACCTTTCGTACAAGGACATCGCGCGCATCACCGAGGCGCCGATCGGCACGGTGATGTCGCGCCTCTCGCGCGCGAGGAACCTGCTCGGCGAATCGCTGCGGGCCACATGGCAACCTAGAGAAACGCAGGTGCAAAGATGACACACGACGAAGCGGGCAGGCTGCTGGACGCCTACATCGACGGCGAGCTCGACCCGGCGAAGGCGCTGGAGCTCGAGGCGCATCTCGCCGCGAATCCCTCCTTGCGCGCCGCCTGCGAGCGCCTGCGGCAGATGTCCGCCGCGATCCGCGACAAGGCGGACTACCACGTCGCGCCCGCCGGGCTCGAGGCGCGCGTGCGCGGCGCGCTGCCGGCCCTGCCGGAGAGCCCGCGGG
>DATEGT010000003.1:0-5023 GCA_035280025.1 Burkholderiales bacterium
CGACATCGCGATCAACCTGATCAAGGTCGACCACGGCTACTGGGGCGCGCAGATGCTCGAGCCCTACGTCTCCGAGAAGGTCGCCTGGGCGATCCGCCATCACCAGGCGCTGCGCTTCTTCGCCGACCCGGCGGCGGGCTACGAATATCCGCAGCGCTACGTGGAGATCTTCGGCGAAGGCTACCGCCCGGAACCCTACATCACGGCGGCGTACGAGCAGGCGCGCAAGCACAAGTGGTACGCCGAGGCGCGGCTGATCACGGTGCACGACCTCTACGCCTTCGACAAGGACATGAAGGTCAGCCTTGATCCCTTCGTCGACGTGATCGGGCGCGGCTTCAGGCAGCCGAAGGAAGGGCTGGGCTTCGACGGCAGCCCGGTTGCGCACATGTGGCGCTCGCTGATCTACCCGGACAATCCGCTCTGAAGGCGTGGATTTTTCACGCTCCGGACCGCGCGTCCCGGGGCGTCCTGGCTCGGAATCTGCTTCCTTTTTCATATTTCGTAGAGGAATCCGCTCCGGCCGAGAGCCGTCGCCGGCTATCCTCCGCGGGCTGAAAAAAGGCCGGCAGCCGCCGGCTCCAGGTTGCGTCGGGAGGGGCGGAAATGCAGGTCCGGGCGGTCCACCGCAGCAGAATCGCTGCGTCCACGCATGGCATGACCTTCATCGAGCTGGCGATCAGCCTGCTGATCGTCGGCGTGCTCGCGAGCATCGCCGTCGCCGGCTACCAGAACTACCGCGAGCGGATCCGGGTGAATCAGGCGATCACCGACATCGCGGCCATGTCGGTGACGGTCAAGCACTACATGACCGACAACACCTATCCGCCGGCCTCGCTCTCGGACGTCGGCTACGGAAACAAGATCGATCCCTGGGGGCAGCCCTACTTCTACCTGGATCTGACCAGTCAGAACGGCAAGGGGAAATCGAGGAAAGACAGGAAACTCAATCCGCTGAACACCGACTTCGACCTGTACAGCGCGGGCAAGGACGGCGCGACCCAGACGCAGCTGAACGCGCCCAAGAGCCGCGACGACGTCATCCGCGCCCGCGACGGCAAGTTCGTCGGCCTGGCCTCGGATTTCGACCCGTGAACGGAGTGCGCAGGGTTCTGACGGGCCGCGTGGGCCGGCACGTCTTCTTGCTGTTCGTGCTGTCCGCGTTCGTCCCGTTCGCGCTGATCGCCGTTCTCTCCTACGTTCAGGTACGGCAGCTGCACTTGCAGAGCGGGCAGCAGCGCCTTGCCGTCGCGAGCAAGCAATACGGCCTGGCCGTGTACGAGCGGCTGCTGTCGGCCGAGGAGGTGGCGCGCAACATCGCCGACTTCCCGGACGAGCCGCGCCACGGGCGCAAGCTCGCCGAGCCGCGCTTCCGGGCGATCGGCCTCGTCGACGCGAAAGGACACGCGAGCCCCTTGCTCGGGACCGCGGCCGTTCCGCGCTTTGACGCGGCTGCGCGCGCGCGGCTGGCGCAGGGAAAGGCGCGCGTCTGGGTGGTTTCCCGGGAGAGCGCGGCCCGCGTCTTCCTGTTCGTGCCCGCTCCCGCCGGAGCCATGATCGTCGGCGAGCTGGACCCGGACTACCTGTGGGGCGACTCGAGCCTTCTTCCCGCGGCCACTGACGTCTGCGTGATCGCCGAGACCCTGCATGCCGTCCTGCACTGTTCGGCGCGCATGCCCGAGAAGGTGCTGTCGGGCATCCTCGGCTCGCCCTCCGAATACGCGTTCAAGTCGTTCGCCTGGAAGACGGGAGAAGGCAAGGCGCAGCGCTCGGTGGTGTGGGCCGAATTCATGGGTGCGGAGTTCGGCACCGGGGACTGGCTCTATGTCCTCAGCCAGTCCGAGGCCTATCAGCTGGGGTTCGCCTCCGAGCTCGACAAGTTCTTCCTCCCCGTCGCGCTGCTGGCTCTGCTGGTCGCCGCGCTCCTCAGTCTGCGCCAGATCCGGACGATACTGGTGCCCGTGCAGCAGCTCGCCCTCGGCGCCCGCCGGGTGGCGCAGAGGGATTTCGCCGCCAGGGTCGACGTGCGCAGCAACGACGAGTTCGGCGAGCTGGCGCGCGCGTTCAACACGATGTCGGAGCGCCTGGGGCGCCAGTTCGCCGTGCTGGCCGCCCTGGCGGAGATCGACCGCATGATCCTGTCCACGCCGGAAACCGAGCAGGTCATCCGGCTCGTGATCGAGCGCGCGGGGAGCCTGCTGTCGGCCGACAGCGTGAGCGTGACCCTGCTCGACCCCGACAACGCGGACCTGGCCCGCACCTACTTCCTCCAGGGCCGCGATGGCGACGACGCCGTCTCCATGACGCGGCAGCATCTGGCGGTCCGCGACCGCCGCGCCCTCCAGGCTTCCCCTGAATTCGCGTGGGCGCCCCTGGCCGCGGAGGAACGGGCGTATCTCGCGCCGCTGCGGGACGCAGGCATGGGCACGGCATACGTGCAATCCATCGTCTGGCGCGGCGCCGTCTGCGGCGTGCTCGCGCTGGGGTACAGGCGGGCGCCCGCGATCGGCGACGAGGACCGCAAGCACATGAGCGATTTCGCCGACCGCGTCGCCGTCGCGATCTCCTCCGCCTGGCGCGACGAGCAGCTGTACCAGCAGGCCCACTTCGACGCGCTCACCGGGCTGCCGAACCGGTCGCTGCTGAAGGACCGCGTCAACCGGGAAATCGCGAGATGCCAGCGCGCCGACGCGACGTTCGCGCTCCTGTTCATCGATCTGGATCATTTCAAGAACGTCAACGACACCCTGGGCCACAGCTTCGGCGACCGGGTGTTGCGGGAGACGGCCGGCCGCATTTCGCGCTGCGTGCGCGCGAGCGACACCGTGTCGCGCCTCGGCGGGGACGAGTTCGTGGTGATTCTCTCCCAGCCGCAGCATACCTGGGACGCGTCCGCGATCGGGGAGCACGTCGTGCGCGAGCTTTCCGAGGCTTTCGTGATCGACGACCAGAGCTGCTTCCTGAGCGCGAGCGTCGGCGTCGCCCTTTTCCCTCGCGACGGGACCTCCGCCGAGACGCTGATCCGGAACGCCGACAGCGCGATGTACCGCGCCAAGGCCGACGGCCGCGCCCAGGTCGTCTACTTCGAGGAGGAGCAGAACGCGAAGACCGTGGAACGCGTTTCGATCGACCGCGAGCTGCGCCGCGCCATCGAGCGGGGCGAGATGGAGCTGCAATATCAGCCGCAGTTCGATCTCGCGACCGACGAGATCGAGGGCGCCGAGGCGCTGCTCCGGTGGAGGCATCCGGGGTTCGGCATGGTTCCGCCGGCCCAGTTCGTGCCGATCGCGGAGGAGTTCGGCTACGTCGAGCAGATCGGCGAATGGGTGCTGCGCGAAGCGTGCACGCAGCTCAAGGCCTGGCGGGCCCAGGGACTTCCCCTGAAGAGGCTCGCGGTCAACGTCTCGCCGCGGCAGTTCCGCACCGAGAGGCTGCTGAGCGTGGTCCGGGATTGCACCCGGCAGGCCGGGGTCCCGCCCGGCCTGCTCGAAGTCGAGATCACCGAAGGCGTGCTCGCGGAGCAGCACGGCAATGCGGAGAGGATGCTGCGCGAGCTGGCCGCGATGGGCGTGGAGGTGGCGCTCGACGACTTCGGCACGGGCTTCTCGTCGATGGCCTATCTCAAGCGCTTCCCGGTTCACAAGATCAAGATCGACCGCGTCTTCATCGAAGGCCTCGGGCGCGACAAGGACTCCCAGGCGATCGTGGCGTCGATCATCGCGATGTCGCACGCGCTGAGCAAGATCGTCGTCGCGGAGGGCGTGGAGACCGCGACGCAGGCGGCGATACTCCGCAAGCTGCGCTGCGACCAGGCACAGGGATTCCACCTTTCGTACCCGCTCTCGGCGGACCAGTTCGCCGAGCTCGTGAAGGTCCGGCGCCGGGCGGCGTAGCCGCGACCTTACTCGGGCTTCAGACCGATCGCCTTCACGAGCTTGCCCACGGCGTCGATCTCGCGCCGCAGGTGAGCCGCAAGCTCCTCCGGCGTGCTCGCCATGATCGACAGGCCCAGCTCGTCGAGCTTCGCCCGCACGTCGGGCGCCTCGAGCGAGGCGCGCACCTCGTCGCTCAGGCGCCGGGCGAGCGGAGCCGGAAGTCCCGCCGGGCCGAAGAACGCCCACCACGCGGGGAAGCCCTGGAATCCGGGGACGATCTCGGCGACGGTGGGCAGGTCGGGCAGGCGGCTCGAGCGCCGCGAATCGACGATCGCGAGCGGCTTCACCTTGTTCACCATGTTCGGGGCGAGGAAGGCGTAGGTCGGGAACCAGAGCGCCACGCGCCCGCTCGCCCAGTCGCTGATCATCTGCGAGAAGTTGGCCTGGGCGTAGGGTACGTGCAGGAGATCGATCCCGGCGTAGAGCTTCAGCGACTCCCCGGTCAGGTGAAAGACCGAGCCGACGCCGGTCGAGGCGTACTCGAGCTTGCCGGGATGGCGCTTGGCGTAGTCGATCAGCTCCTTCAGCGAGCTCACCGGCACGCTCGAGTTGACGACGACGTAGCTCGGCGAGCCCACCGCGAGGCTGATCGGAGCGAAATCCTTGAGCACGTCGAAAGCCAGGTTCTTGTAGAGGAACCGCGCGTTGACGTAGGTGCCGGAAGTCCCGTAGGTGATGGTGTAGCCGTCGGGCGCCGCCTTGGCGAGCGCCTGCGCGGCCTGCGCTCCGCGGGCAGCGGTCTTGAGCTCGACCACCACGGGCTGCCCCAGGCTCGCGGTCATCTTCGCCGCCATCATGCGCAGCGCCGCGTCGCCGCTGGAGGCGGGCGATGCCGTGCTCACCACGAGAATCGGCTTCGAGGGCCAGGCCTGCGCGCCCGCCGCCGAAGCGACGAGCAGGAGCAGAAGGCCGGCCGCGGCGCGCATCAGCTCTTCCCGCCGCCCGGGGGGAGCAGGCTGTCCTTCAGGTGGTAGCGGTACATGGTCTTGCCGCGCAGCTTGTAGAGGTAGTCGATGATGTCCTCGTTCGACATGTACTTCGACATGTCGTAGGTATCGTGGTGCACGATCTCCTCGAGCTCGCGCCGC
>DATEGT010000004.1:0-3834 GCA_035280025.1 Burkholderiales bacterium
CTCGGCGAGCGCCACGCGGAACGCGCGCCGCACGGCCTCCTGCACCTTGCCGACGGAAGGAATCGAGTACGCCCACTTGGTGATCGAGCGGTGCAGGGTGACCTGGTCGATGTCCTGGCTCGCGTCCTTCTCGCGCACGAACAGCTCCTGCGCGCCGCTGATGCTGATCACCGGCACGCAGCCCTTGTACGCGGCGCCGATGCCCGTGACCAGGTTCGTGACGCCCGGTCCCTCGGTGGCGGTGACGACCGCGGGCCGGTGCAGCGAGCGCGCGTAGCCGTAGGCCATGAACGCGGCGCCCTGCTCGTGGCGGGTGAGCACGAAGCGGATCCCGGGCGTCGCGCGCAGCACGTCGAGAACCGGCAGGTTCATCGTGCCGGGAATGCCGAACACGTGGTCGACGTCCTCCCGCTTGAGGCAATCGACGATCGCTTGTGCGCCTGTGATCACGAATTTCTCCGGTGCGTGGTGCGGGAAGGTCAGAGTCCGGGCAGGAGGAGGTAGGACTCGCGCCCGCCGCCACTGTATACCGTATGCGTGCCGCCGAAGCTCGCCGGCGGCCGGTCGCGCGGATCGTCGTGCAGGAACCAGCCCGAGCCGCGCTGCGGCCCGGTTTCGCCTTCGCGCTCGAAGTCCTTGCCCTGGAGGGCGAGCGCGAGGCGGCAGCCCGCCGGCAGCGCCGCGCTCCCCGGCCAGATCTCGAGATCGACTTCCACGATCTCGCCCGGTTTCAGCTTTTGCGCCTGGTCGTGCGTGTGCCAGGGCTGCCATTCGGTGGAGCGCTTCGGGTCGAGCTTGCGCTGCGACACGCGGAGCCACCCCTGCGAAACCGGGGCCTTCGGCTCGACCGCCGAGAAGAACGTGATCTCCTTTCCCGAAGGGGCGAAAGCGCGGAGCGTCGCGAAGAGGTCCATGTCGTCGGTGGAGGACGAGACGAAGAGCTTCGCCTTGATCGGGCCGGCGAACTCGAGCGTCCGCTCGAGCGGCGCGGTGCTGAAGGTCACGCCTTCGCCGATGGCGGGGTAGCTCGCGCTCGCCGATCTCTGCGGTAGTGTCGCGATCAGCGCCTTGTTCGACGCATCGAGATACAGCCGCGTCCACTTCGTGCCCGTGAGCGGCCACTGCGTGTCGCGCACCACGCGCGCGACGGTGTCGTCCGCCGCGCGCACCTCGACTTCGACCTTCGGCTCCTTCTCCCAGCCGTTGTCGGCGTCCTTGAGATACCGGTCGAAGAATCGCCGCTGCAACGCCACGTTCTGCGGAAGCAGGAAGGTGAGGAAATAGGAGCCCGACTGGACCTTCAGCCATTTCTCGCGCGATGCGATGCCGAGCCAGCCGAGGATCGTCCCGCGCAGGTGCAGCCCCAGCCCGCCCCAGTTCGCGACGACCAGCGCGGGGATCGCGATGCGCTCGAGCCTGGCGCTGCGTTCCTCGTACCAGGGACCGCTCAGCGGACGCGCGAGGAGGTTCCCGATGTAGTCCTCGCGGTTGGCGGCGAGCTGCTCCGGCGTCAGGCTCTCCGGTCCGGTGTTGCGCTCGCCCGTGTCGATGTCGATCAATGGCGTGTCCGGGTTCCCGTGCTGGTTGCGCAGCACGCTGCGATTCCACCAGCGTTGCAGGAACCCCGCTCCGAGAATGCCACCCTGGCGCGTGCGGTCGCGGTAGAAATCGTAGGTGCCCTGCCAGGGCAGCATCGCCGCGAGGTGCGGCGGCCGTTGCGCCGCGATCATCCACTGGCCGGCCGCGTAGTAGGAGATGCCGAGCAGCCCGACTTTCCCGTTGCTCCAGGGCTGGGCCGCCGCCCACTCGATGGCGTCGTGAAAATCGCGGAACTCCGACGGCGAGTTCACGTCCAGCCGTCCCGGCGACCTGCCCGAGCCGCGCGAATCGACTTTCACGACGACGTAGCCGTGCGGCGTCCACATCTCGGGATCCGGCGTCTCGAACACCAGGTACTTGCACGACGAGGCCTTCAGCACCTCGGGGTGGCGGCGCTGGAGCGCCGCCCAGGCCTCGGGCATGAACTGCGAAAGATGCACGTCTTTGCCGTAGGGCCCGAGGGTCATTAGGACCGGATGCTTCCCGTTCTCTTCAGGATGAAAGACGTTGCAACGGAGCGTCGCGCCGTCGCGCATCGGCACCGCGACGTCCTTCTCGAGGACCATGCGGTGCTTCACGGAGCGGGCCCGGCTGCGATCAGCGCGAACGCGATCACGCAGGGCGCCTCGCTGCGATTGCTCCAGGCGTGGCTGGTGCCGCGCTGGACCAGGCAATCGCCCGCGCGCAGCAGCACCTCGCTCTCGTCGAGCACCGCCCAGATCTCGCCCGAGAGCACCACGCAGTAGTCGATCGTGTCCGTCTTGTGCATGCCCGGATGCCTGCGCGTCGCGGCGTTCGCGGCCTTGGCGCCCATGCCGTGAAAGAAGCGCTCCGGGTCCAGCGTCTTCAGCCGCACGCTGTCGGGCGGATACTCGATGACGCGGAAAACGCTGCCGCCGCCGACGGGCCCGATGCGACGCTCGTGCGCGGCGGCGTCGTCCGAGCCCGAATTGTCCGCAGGCGAGCCGCGCGTCTCCCAGATCTCGGTGAGCCGCAGGCCGCCGGCTTTCTCGAGAACGAAGCGGTGCGGCGACTCGCCGTCGAAGAGGACGACGGCGCGGCCGTTCGCGTCGTGGCCGGTGACGACTCTCCGGGTCATGGCTTCCCGACCGGACAACCCGCGGGCGAGAGCCGGGCGACCCACTCGCGCAAGCGGAGCAGCTCCGGCGGATCCATCACGCACGCCGTCCTGCCGTAGGGGTGCCCGAGATCGAACAGCTGGTGGCCGATCTCGTGCACCAGCAGGAATCCCGCGAACCGGGCGCCGTCCGCCTCGGAATAGCTCTCGTCCCCGCGCAGGCTCCGCGTCACGGCGTCCTCGCCGAAGACGGGGTAGAGGCTCACGATCGCCGTGGTCCCGCGAGGCGAGTACGGGTTGCTCGCGGTGATCCCGTTGGTGATGCCTCCCCGGATCGCCGTGTGTATGGAGGATCCGACGTATTCCGCGCTCGCGATCAGCTGGTTGGTGATGACGACGTCGTAGGGAAACGAAAGCTTGCCGATGAAGGCCCAGTAGAGAACCTCGTTGTTCGGCGAGGCGTCGATCAGGCTGTTTCCGCCGGGGAGCTTCTGGGCCTTGAGCCGGTCCAGGCGCGCGAGCAGCGTCGCCGTCACCGCTTCGGCGAGTCCCTCGTAGCTCCGCTCGCGGACGGGTGCGAGGAGGTACGGCTGCGCGTACGCGATCAGGTCGTCGAGGCCGCTTTCGTCGCTGCGCAGGGCCGCGGCGTAGCCCCGGACGAGCCGCGTGAGGTCCCCTCCGCCGTTCTTGAAGTCGTAGCTGAGGCCGCTCCACCGGCGCCTCTCGCCGGGGGTTGCGCGGTCGAACAGGGCCTTCAGCGCCTGCTCCTCGGGCTCGGTGAATTCCACGTCCACGCCGAAGCTTTCCATAACGCCGCGCCGCGCCGCGGCCAGCACCGCCCGCAGCGTCCCGGGATTCGCGCCCGGCAGGTCCGGATTGACGACGTACGCGACCCGCAGCGTCACCGTTTCGCCCGGGCGAGGTGCCGCCCGGTGCGCGCACGACGAGACGGCGAGGAGCAGGGCCGCCGCGACGACCGGTCCGGCCGGCCGGACGCGGTGCGGTCGCCTCACTCCGGCTGCAGGTTGATGTCCTTCACCAGCTTCGCCCACCGGGTGCGCTCGTCCTTCAGGAATTGCGCGAGCTGCTCGGGCGTGCCCGGGCCCTCGTTGATCGCGCCGAGCTCGAGCAGGCGCTTCTGGATGTCGGCCCGGCCG
>DATEGT010000005.1:0-8642 GCA_035280025.1 Burkholderiales bacterium
AGCGTGCCCTCGGAACCGACCAGGAGCTGCGCGAAGTTCCACTCGCCGCGCGGCGAGACCAGGTCGAGGTTGTAGCCCTGCACCCGCCGCAGCACCGTGGGCCAGCGCGCCGCGATCTCTCCGGCCTCGCGCGCGGCGATCGCGGCGATCTTTCTCACCAGCTCGACATGGCGAGGGGGGCCCGTGACGTCCGTGGAATTCACCGCGCCGAAGTAGAGCTCCGACCCGTCGGCGAGCAGCGCGTCGATGCCGAGCACGTTGTGCACCATGTTGCCGTAGCGGATCGAGCGCGAGCCGCACGAGTTGTTGCCCGCCATGCCGCCGATCGTCGCCTGCGCGCTGGTCGAGACGTCGACCGGGAACCAGAGCCCGTGGGGCCGCAGCTGCGCGTTCAGCGCGTCCAGCACGACGCCGGGCTCTACCACCGCGGTCGCGCCCTCGCGGTCGACCGAGACGATACGGTTGAGGTACTTCGAGTTGTCGATGACGATCGCGGCGCCCACCGCCTGCCCGCACTGCGAGCTGCCCGCGCCGCGCGGCAGCACCGGGATGTTCTCCTCGGCCGCGATCTGCAGCGCGATCTTCGCGTCGCGCGAGGACTTCGGCACCACCACCCCGACCGGGTCGACCTGGTAGATCGAGGCATCGGTCGAATACCGGCCGCGGCTGGCGGCGTCGAACAGGACCTCGCCCTCGATCTCCCGCGACAGGCGCTTCGCGAGCGCGCTGTCGCCCGCCCGAGGATGAAAGGCGGCGCCTGCCACGTTGGACGGAGCGCGGTCCATCCGGGCCCTACGCCGCTGCGGATTCCTTCTCGGCTTCGAGCATCGCCTCGAGAAGCACCTCGGGGCCTTGAGCGCCCTCGACCGCGATCCGACCGTTGAAGATGAAGAACGGGACGCCGCTCACGCCCAGGGCGCGCGCCTTCTGCTCCTCGTCGGCGACCGCGGCGCGCAGGGTCTCGTCCGAGACTGCGGCCTCGGCGCCCTCGCGCTCCAGCCCCGCCTCCGCGGCGAGGCGCACCAGGGTCTTCTCGTCGGTCATGTCCGCGCCGTCGACGAAGAAGCCCTTGAGCATCGCCTCCTTCACCGCGCCCTGCGCGCCCTTGCGCCGCGCGGCCTCGATCAGCGCGTGGGCGGCGAGCGTATTCGGCTGGCGCTGGATCCTGTCGAAGGCGAAGGCGATGCCGAGCTGCGCCCCCGCGTGCGTAAGGCGGTCATGCGCGCTGTAGCCGCGGGCGCCGAACTTCTTCGCGATGTAGTCGGAGCGCGCGATGCCCTCGCGCGGGATGTCCGGGTTCAGCTCGAACGGGTGGAAGACCACCGCCGGCGCCGGGGCGTCGGGACGCCGCTCCCGGTAGAACTCGAGCGCGGCCTCGAGGCGCCTCTTGCCGATGAAGCACCATGGGCAGACCACGTCGGAGATGACGTCGATGGCGAGAGCCATGCCGCATCATACCGCAGGCTTGAGCAAGATCATGGTCGGCGAGGGCTTTTCCGATAAACTAAGCTTCCGTGCCGATCAGCGAGCGGTATATGAGTCACAGAAGCGGACGCCATTTCCTTCAGATCCCCGGCCCCACCAACGTCCCGGACCGGGTGCTGCGCGCGATCGACAGGGCCACCATGGACCATCGTGGCCCGGAATTCGGCCCGATGACCCTGGAGATCCTCGAGGGCCTCAAGGGCGTCTTCCAGACGAAGCAGCCGGTGGTGATCTATCCGGCCTCGGGCACGGGCGCCTGGGAAGCCGCGCTCGTCAACACGCTCTCGCCGGGCGACCGCGTCCTCATGTTCGAAACCGGGCATTTCGCGAGCCTGTGGAACAGGATGGCGGCGCGCCTGGGCCTGTCGGTCGAGCTCGTTCCCACCGACTGGCGGCGCGGCGTCGATCCGGCCGCGGTCGAGGCGAAGCTGAAGGAAGATCGCGCGCGCTCGATCAAGGCGGTGTGCGTGGTCCACAACGAGACCTCTACCGGCTGCACCAGCCGCATCGGCGCGATCCGCAAGGCGATCGACGCGGCGGGCCACCCGGCGCTCTACCTGGTCGACACGATCTCCTCGCTCGCCTCGATCGAATACCGCCACGACGAATGGGGCGTGGACGTGACCGTCGCCGGATCGCAGAAGGGGCTGATGCTCCCGCCCGGCCTCTCGTTCAACGGCGTGAGCGAGAAGGCGCGCAAGGCCTCCGCCTCGGCGAAGCTGCCGCGCTCCTACTGGAGCTGGGACGAGATGCTCGCGAGCAACAAGACCGGATACTTCCCGTATACGCCGGCGACCAATCTCCTCTACGGCCTGCACGAGGCGCTGAAGATGCTCGCCGAGGAAGGCCTGCAGAACGTGTTCGCGCGCCACGCGCGCCATGCGGAAGCGACGCGGCGCGCGGTGCGCGCCTGGGGACTCGAAATCCTGTGCGCCCTGCCCGAGGAATACTCGAACACGCTCACGACGGTGATGCTGCCCGCGGGCCACGACGCCGACCGGCTGCGCAAGATCATCCTCGATGCCTACGACATGTCGCTCGGCACCGGCCTCGGCCGCCTCGCCGGCAAGGTATTTCGCATCGGGCACCTCGGCGATTTCAACGACCTCGCGCTCGCCGGCACGCTCGCCGGCGTCGAGATGGGCCTTGAGCTCGCCGGCGTGCCGCACAAGAAGGGCGGCGTGCTCGCGGCGTTGGGCCATCTCACCGAGAGCGCCCGCGCCGGCCAGCGCAAGGCCGCCTGACAGACCACCAGCATCCGCGGGAACACGCGGATCTTTTTTTGGAGGAGGTGCCATGAGGAAAGCCAGATTGACCGGTGCGTTCGCACTCGCATTCGCGCTGTGCGGGACGGCGGCGGCGCAGACCGAGCTGAAGTTCGGACACGTCGGCGAGCCCGGGTCGCTGCTCGGGGCGGCTGCCGACGAGTTCGCGAAGCGCGTCAACCCGAAGCTCGGCGGCAAGTACAAGGTCGTCGTCTACGGCTCGAGCCAGCTCGGCGGCGACAAGGAGATGATGCAGAAGCTCAAGCTCGGCACCATCGATTTCGTCGAGCCCTCCACGATCATGTCGTCGGTGGCGGACATGTTCGGCGTGTTCGAGATGCCGTATCTCGTGAAGAGCCGCGAGCACATGAGGAAGATCGAGAAAGCGCTCTTCTGGTCGAAGATCGAGCCGACGGCGGAGGCCAAGGGCTACAAGGTGCTCGCCATCTGGGAGAACGGGTTTCGCCACATCACCAACAACAAGCACCCGATCGTCACGCCCGCCGACCTGAAAGGCATCAAGCTGCGCGTGCCCGAAGGCAAATGGCGCGTGAAGATGTTCCAGGCCTACGGCGCGAACCCGAGCCCGATGAAGTTCTCCGAGGTGTTCACCGCGCTGCAGACCGGCGTCATGGACGGCCAGGAGAACCCCTTCGCGCAGATCGCGAGCGCCAAGTTCTACGAGGTGCAGAAGTACCTCTCGCTCACCGGGCACGTGTATACGCCCTCCTACCTCGTGGTGAGCACGGCGAAATGGAAGACCTGGCCCGCTGACGTGCGGGGGGCGCTGGAGTCGGCGGCGAAGGACACGCAGGCCTTCGTCTACACGAAGGCCGCGGAGGACGACGAGAAGCTGCTCGAGATGATGAAGAAGGCGGGCATCAAGGTGAACGAGGCCGACAAGGACGCGTTCATCGCGGCATCCAAGCCGGTTTACCAGGAGTTCGCAAAGGAAGTCCCGGGCGCTCAAGCGGTGATCGACCGCGCGATCGCGCTTGGCAAGTGATCCGGGGCGAGGGGCGCCGCCAAGCCCGGGCGACGCCCGCGCTCCGTCGCTTCGCGAGGGGAGGAGCATGACGCTGAGGACGCTGCGCTCGGCCTTCGAGCGGCTGATGGAGTGGATCGTCATCGTGCTGATGGTGGCGCTGTCCGCCGAGGTGACGCTGGGCATCGTCTATCGCACTCTCGGGCGGTCGCTGGTGTGGTACGACGAGGTCGCCGCGATCCTTCTCGCCTGGCTCACCTTCTACGGCTCGGCGCTCGCCGCGCTGAAGCGCGCGCACATCGGCTTCCCGGGGCTGGTCAATTCGCTGCCGCCGGTGTGGCGGGTCCCGGCAGTCGCCTTCGCCGAGATCTGCGTGGTCGCCTTCTTCGTGCTGCTCGGATGGATGGGCTACTCGATCCTCGCGGTGCTCGACACCGACTACCTGGTCAGCCTGCCCGAGGTGCGGGTCGCCTGGACGCAATCGGTGATCCCGATCGGCTCCGCGCTCTACGTGATCGCCGAGCTGCTGAGCCTCCCCTCGCTCCTCGCCGCGGCGAAGGGCCGCGGGCCGCTCGCGTCGAGCGACCTCGCGGAAAAGCTGCACTAGGGCGCCCATGGCCATCCTCCTCCTTTTCGGCTGCGTGCTCGCGCTGGTGCTGCTCAACGTGCCGATCGCGGTCGCGCTCGGGATCGTCGCGGTGGTCGCGCTCGTCGCGGCGCAGGGCCTGTCGACGCTCCCCAACGTCCCCATCGTCATCTACAACGCCGCGACCAATTTCCCTCTGATCGCGGTGCCGCTGTTCATCCTCGCCGGCTCGATCATGAACGCCTCGGGCATCTCGCGGCGCCTGATCGCCTTCGCCTCGAGCGTCCTCGGCTGGGTCCGCGGCGGCCTCTCGATCGTGTCGATCGGCACCTCGATGTTCTTCGCCGAGATCTCGGGGTCGGCGGTCGCCGACGTCGCCGCGCTCGGCTCGGTGCTCATCCCGGCGATGCAGAATCGCGGCTACTCGAAAGAGTTCGCGGCGGCGGTGATGTCCTCGGCGGCGACGCTCGCCGTGATCATCCCCCCGTCGATCCCGATGGTTCTTTACGCCGTGATGGCGGAGACCTCGGTGGTGCAGCTCTTCGTCGCCGGCATCGTCCCCGGCGTGATCGGCGGGCTGGGCCTCATGGGCATGGCCTACTGGTTTGCGCGCCGCTACAACTTCCCCGTCGAGGAGTCGTTCCGCCTGGATCGCGTTTGGAAGACTTTCAAGGAGTCGATCTGGGCGTTCCTGATGCCGGTGATCATCCTCGGCACCATCTTCGGCGGCGTGGTCACGGCGACCGAGGGCGCGGCGATGGCGGTGGTCGCGGCGCTGCTCATCGGCGTCTTCGTCTACCGCGAGCTCGACCGCAAGGCGCTCATCAACGCGATGATCGAGGGCGGCATCCAGACCGCGGTGGTGATGCTGCTGGTCGCCACCAGCGGCCTGCTCGGCGTCTACCTCACCGAGGCGCAGGTGCCGCAGGACCTCGCGCGCCACATTTCGGAACTGACCAGCAACAAATGGGTGGTGCTCGCGATCCTCAACGTGCTGTTCCTGATCCTCGGCCTGTTCCTGCACTCCGCCGCCGCGATCATCCTCACCGTGCCCATCGTGATGCCGCTGGTGCGCTCGGTCGGCATCGACCCGGTGCACTTCGGCCTGATCGTCACGGTGAACCTCGGCATCGGCCAGCAGACCCCGCCGGTGGCGAGCGTGCTCATGACCTCCTGCGCGATCGCCAAGGCGGACATGTGGGAGGTGACCAAGGTCAACGTGTGGTTCATCGCGGTGCTGGTCGCCGTGCTGCTGATGGTCACCTACATCCCCGTGACCGGCATGGGGCTGGTCGACCTGTTCTACCGCTAGCCATGCCCGGGTCCGTCAGGCTCGCCCGCGAGGGCGACATCTCGACCGTCACGCTGGACAACCCCGGCAAGCTCAACGCGCTCGACCTCGCGATGTGGAAGCGCCTCGGCGAGATCATGCGCGAGCTCGACCGCGACAAGGCCGTGCGCTGCGTCGTGGTGCGCGGCGAGGGCCGCGAGGCCTTCGCCGCGGGCGCAGACATCTCGGAGTTCGAGAAGACGCGCAACAACTCCAGGGTCGCGCGCAAGTACGGCGAGCAGCTCGAGACGACGATGGCGGCGATCGCCGCCTGCCGGCATCCGACGGTCGCCATGATCCACGGCGCCTGCGTCGGCGGCGGCGTGGAGATCGTCTCGCAGTGCGACCTGCGGATCTGCGGGGCCTCGAGCCGATTCGGCATCCCGATCGCGAAGCTCGGCCTGGTGGTCGGCTACGGAGAGATGCAGGGCCTGATCGCGCTCGTCGGGCGTGCGGCGGCGATGGAGATCCTGCTCGAGGGCCGCATCCTGTCCGCCGCCGAGGCGAAGGACATGGGCCTCGTGAACCGCGTCGTCGCCGACGACAGGGTCGAGGAAGAAGCGACGGCCGCCGCGCGGCGCGTCGCGGCGGGAGCGCCGCTCGTCGCGCGCTGGCACAAGAAGTTCGCACGCCGCCTGGCGCAATCCCGCCCGGTCGGGAAGCAGGAGCGCATCGAGGCCTATGCCTGCTACGACACCGAGGATTTTCGCGAAGGCGTAAGCGCCTTCCTCGCGAAGCGCAAGCCCGAATTCAGGGGAAAATAGCGATTGAACGCCTCCCCCTCGATAAAGTCTAAGATGGCGGGGGAGATTCCAATGGAGACACGACCATGCGAATCATGATGACTGCGGTATTGCTGGCCGCCCTGGGCTCGGGAACCGCTTTCGCGGGCGACGACAGCCTCGACAGGGCCGCGAAGAAGACGAGCGACGGCTTCGGCAACCTGCTGAACGCGATGGGCCAGGAAGTGAAGAAGACCGGGATCGGCGACGACGGCAAGAAGAACGAGAAGAAGAACGACAAGAAGGCCGCGGCGAAAGCAGACCCCAACCCCAAGGGCGAATCGAAGTAGCAGTGCCCTCGTCGAGGGCCGATCACCTCATCCTCACCGCCACGTCGCTTGAAGCGGGCGCGGCGCACGTCCGCGCCGCACTCGGGGTGGAGATGCAGCCGGGCGGGGAGCATGAGCGCATGGGAACGCACAACTGTCTGCTCAGGCTCGGCGAGAAGCTCTATCTGGAAGTCATCGCGCCGAATCCGGCAGCGCCGCGACCGGATCGTACCCGCTGGTTCCAGCTCGACGAGCCCGATTCGATCCGGACGCCGCGCCTTGCGACCTGGGCGGTGCGCTGCGACGACATCGACGCGGCGGCCGCCGCGTCGCCCGTGCCGTTGGGAAAGATCGAGGCGATGAGCCGCGGAAGCTTCGAGTGGCTCATCACCGTTCCCGAGGACGGCAAGCTCAGGCTCGACGGACTGGCGCCGACGTTGATCCGGTGGCGCTCGAAGACGCATCCCGGCGAGACGCTGGAGGATTTCGGCTGCTCGCTCCAGCGGCTCGAAGGGTCCCATCCCCGCCCCGGGGAGGTCAGGGGCTTGCTCGAGTCGATCGGATTCGCGGGCGAATTCGCCGTCTCCCCGGGCGCGGCGAGCCTCGCCGCCCGGATCAGGACGCCCGCGGGCGAGCGCCGGCTGGGCTAGACGATCTTCTTCTGCTTGAAGGCGTCGATCGCCGCATTGTCGTAGCCCAGGTCCCGCAATATCTCCTCGGTGTGCTCGCCGACCTCGGGAGGCGCCACGGCGATGCGCGCCGGCGTGCGCGACAGCTTCACCGCCTGGTTGACGATGCGGATGTCGCCGAGCTTCGGGCTCTTCACGCTCACCGCCGCTCCGATGTGCCTGACCTGCGGGTCGTCGAACATCTGGTCGATGCCGTAGATCGGCCCGCAGGGCACCTCGGCCTTGGTGAGGATCTCGATCCACTCGGCGGTGGTCTTGGCCGCGAGCGCCTTGGCGATCTCGGCGTTCAGCGCGACGCGGTTCTTCGACCGCGCCTGGTCGCCCTTGAAGTCCTCGCGCTCCAGCAGGTCCTTGCGCCCGATGCCTTCGCAAACGCGCCGCCACATGCCCTCGCCGGTGGCCGCGATGTTCATGTAGCCGTCCTGGGTCCTGTACGCCGAGGTCGGCATGCTCGTCGGGTGGTCGTTGCCCGCCTGCGCCGGGGCCTTTCCCGTCATCAGGAAGCGCGCCGCCTGGAAGTCGAGGATCGCGATCTGCGACATCAGCAGGTTCGTCTGCACCCACTGGCCCTCGCCCGAGCGCTCGCGCTCGAGCAGCGCCGTCATGATGCCGAGCGCGGCAAAAAGCCCGGCCGACACGTCCGCGATCGCCGCGCCGGCGCGCACCGGCCCCTGGCCCGGAATTCCCGTGACCGACATGAAGCCGCCCATCCCCTGGGCGATCTGGTCGAAGCCGGGCCGGTCGCGGTAGGGCCCGTCCTGGCCGAAGCCCGAGATGCTCGCGAGGATGATGCGCGGGTTGACCTTCTTCAGCGATTCGTAGTCGATGCCGAGGCGGAACTTCACGTCGGGCCGGTAGTTCTCGACCACGACGTCCGCGGTCTTCACCAGCTTCATGAAGATCGCGACGCCCTCCTTGTCCTTGAGGTTGAGCGTGAGCGAGCGCTTGTTGCGGTGCAGGTTCTGGAAGTCGGGCCCGTGGCGCGGGCCGCCCATGGTGTCCTGCTCCAGACTCGGCGGCGTCTCGATCTTGAGGACGTCGGCGCCGAAATCGGCGAGCTGCCGCACGCAAGTCGGACCGGCGCGGACGCGCGAGAGATCGAGGACGCGGAAGCGCGCGAGCGCGGTGGAGGCCGGAACGTGGGGCATGCCGTGACGGGGCTCGAAAAAGGACCGCTATGATAACCTTTCGAAGGGGAGACGAGATGCCCGTCCGCGATCACGATCTGCACGGAATCCGCGATGCCGTGGC
>DATEGT010000006.1:0-6784 GCA_035280025.1 Burkholderiales bacterium
TCCACGACCATGACCGCGCTGTTGTCCTCGGCCTCGCGCGTCGACGCCCCCAGGTGCGGCAGCGCGATGACCGAAGGATTCCCGGCGAGCGCCGCGGCGGGGAAATCGGTGACGTAGCGGCCGAGCTTCTTCTCCTTCAGCGCGGCCGCGACCGCCTGCGCGTCCACCACCTCCTCGCGCGAGAAATTCAGGAGGATCGCGCCGGCGTGCGCCAGCTCCAGGCGCTTCGCGTCGATCAGGTGCCGCGTCTTGGCGAGGAGCGGCACGTGCAGCGTCACGAAGTGGCTGGCCTTCAGCACCTCCTCGATCGAGTGCGCTTTCTTCACCTGCGAAGGCAGGCTCCAGGCGGCGTCCACCGTGATCTCGGGATCGTAGCCGAGCACGTTCATGCCCAGCTTGATGGCGGCGTCCGCGACCAGGCTGCCGATCTTTCCCAGCCCGATCACTCCGAGCGTATGCCCCGGCAGCTCCATGCCGGCGAAGGCCTTCTTCCCCGCTTCGACCTTCTCCGAGAGCTGCCGGTCGTCGCCGGTCAGGGACGAAACGAACCCGAGCGCGGGCGCGAGATTGCGCGCAGCGATCAGCATCCCGGCGAGCACCAGCTCCTTCACCGCGTTCGCGTTCGCGCCGGGCGCGTTGAACACCGGCACGCCGCGCCCGCTCATCGCCTTCACCGGAATATTGTTCGTCCCCGCCCCCGCGCGGCCGATCGCGCGCACCGAGTCGGGGATCTGCATCGAATTCATGTCGTGCGAGCGCACCAGGATCGCGTCGGGGCGCGCAGCGTCCTTGGAGACCCTGTAGGACTTCTCCGGGAGGCGCTTCAGTCCGACCTGCGAGATCTGATTCAGCACGAGAATTTCGAATTTTCCTGCGGCCATGCCCGAATCATAATCGATCGCGCGGCCCGCGTCGGCCGGGTCCGAAATACCGCCGCGTCATGCGAAGCCCGGCGGCGAGCCGGGCTTTTTCTTTCCGCCTACGCCAGGACGAGCCTCAGCATCGGGTATGCCTCGAATTTCAGGCCGATTCCGGCGAGCATCGCCGGGTCTCCGCCCTGCAGCTCGCGCAGCTCCGCCTCGTCCTTCACCGCGAGCAATCCCATCCCCCACGGACCCTTCGGGTCGCCGACGGGGCCGAAGGCGATCGCGGTCCCCTCGCCCGCGAGCCGCGTCCAGTACGCGACGTGCTTCTTCATCGCCTCCGCCTCGGCGGGCGTCATGTCGAAGGCGAAGCTCGGCCTGGGCGGAATCAGCCGGCAGAGGTAGTGCTTCTTCGGCTCCGCCCGGCCGCGCAGGTGCGCGACCAGCCATCCCAGGATCTGCTGCCAGCCGTCCGAGTGGCTCTGGCACGACTCGGACTCGACGAAGCCGTCGTGGCGCAGCGTGAGGCGCGTGCCGCCGTCGATCGGGTCGACGCGGAACGTGACCGTCGTCTCGGGGCCCGGGTCCCAGTCGGACTTCCAGGTCTGGACGAGCTTCCGCGGAGGATCGACCTCGACGATCCTTCCGCCCACGGAAAACGTCGTGCCGTCGGCGCCTTTGCCGTCCGCGCGCCAGGCTCCGCCGGGGCGCAGGTCGACCTGCCACGCGGTCGTACGGTAGGCGCCGTCCGAGCCCCACCAGCGCACGATCTCCTCGCCGCTCGTCAGCGCCCGGAACACGCGCTCGGGCGGCGCGGCGATCTCGACGGTCGCTAGGATGCTGCCCGCGGAGAGGTCCGCGACGGCGCGCGCTGCGTTCAGTGCATGTTTGCTCATGGCTTCTCCAGATAACGTTTGAGATTCCCCAGGTTCACCTGCCACATCGCGCGGTAGCCCTCGATCCATCCGACCACCTTGCGCAGCGGCGCCGGCCGGATCTGGTAGACGCGCTCCCGCCCCGATCGCTCCTCCGATACGAGGCCGGCGCCGCGCAGCACCCGCAGGTGCTTGGAGACGGCGGGCCGGCTCCAGTCGAAGTCGGCGGCGAGCGCGTTCACGGCCATGGGGCCCGAGCGCAGCCGGTCGAGGATCCGGCGCCGCGTCGGATCGGCGATCGCGCGAAAGACGTCGGCGTCAGCCCGGGCGCGGTGCATGATAGGTAACCATAAGGTTACATGTTAAGCGCGCCGCCGAGGCTTGTCAAGCCGCGATGGAAAGGCGCCCGGATGCTATCCTCCGCGCGATTCCAGGGAGCCGGGAACCATGCTGACCCGCATCGACCACGTCACCATCGGCGTCGCGGACCTCGACGCCGGCATCGAGGCCTACCGGCGCATCGGCTTCGACGTCGACGCCGGAGGCGTCGCGCGCGCCGACGGCGACCGCCTCGAGTTCGTGCGCGGCAAGGACGGCATCCGGTCCGTCGCGATCGCGAGCGACGATCCGGCCGCCGACGCGAAGCGCGGCGGCGCCGGCTGGATCGAGCTCGTCCCGCCGGAGAGCGCGCCCGCGGGAAAGCACCCCAACCGCGTGCTGCGCATCGAGCGCGTCTACATCGCCGTGAAAGACCTCGAGGCCGCGGTCGAGCGCTACAGCCGCGCGCTCGGCGTGCCGCCGAAGATGGAGCGCGGCACCGTGATCCACGCCGACATGGCGATCTACCCGCTCGGGCCCACGGGCCTGGGCCTCGCGCAGCCGGTCGCGCCGGGCGTCTGCGCCGACGCGCTCGAGCGCCGCGGACCGGGACCGTTCCAGATCCTCTACCGCACCGCCAGCATGGACGCCGCCGCGAAATGGATCGCCGGCCACGGCCTCCCGCCGCCCGTGCGGGGCGTCCGCAACACCGGCGAAGAAGCGATGCTCGTCGGCCCGGAGTACGCGTGCGGGGTCTACGTCGGCTTCGTGGGGCCGGCGTAAGCGGCCGCGCGGCGCTAGAACCTGCGCATCGGGCCGCCCGTTCCCCCGGGCGTACGCAGCGAGCGCTGCAGATTCTCGATCGTGCGCAGCTGCATGCGCTTCACCGGCGACGGCGGGCTTTTCTCGTCCGGGATCTCGGTGCCGTAGCCGGGCTTGTCGATCACGACGCTGCCGAACTTGTTCTCGACGACGATGGCGTTGCCGCCCGACCCTTCCGGCTCGAGCAGCGCCACCTTGGCGGAGGCATCCACCGTTTTCCCGTCCTGTTCGTGACGCTCGCTCACTTCGCCTTCGAAGCGCGTGCCGCGGATGCCGATCGTGGCGACGGCGATGGTGATGTGCACGTTTTCGTGCTTTCTGCGCGCGATCAGCCCGCTCACAAACCGGAACGCTCCCTTGAAAACCCTGGAGGAAAAGGCCTCCTCGCCGGTCCCGCCCGCCGCCTGGAGGAAGCGCTCCACTTCGAATTCCGTATTCGGCCCGAGGGTGAAAAGGGACTTGTCCGTGAACTCGATCTCCAGGACGGTCCCGGCGCCCGTGCGGATCCGCTCTCCGGCGAAGACCGGATCTCCCTGTGCGAGCTTCCGCACGGGGCCGCCCGGCGCCTGCGCGCTGCTCGAGCGCTCGCCCGTGATCCGCGACGCGCGCCCGACCGAAGCATCCGCGGCCGCGGCGACCGACGCCGCCAGCATCAGGCCCAGGGCGATCAGGCTCACAGCGGCAGAATGGATTTTCATTTCGCGCCTCCTTGACTTTCGCTCGAGCGGCACCCGACACTCCGCCCATGAGCACCCGCCTTCACGGATTCGGACTCCTGCTCTCGGTCACGCTGGCCGGCATGGCCGTGCTCGTCGTCGAGATCACCGCGATACGGATGCTGGCGCCCTTTTTCGGGAATTCGATTTTTACGGTATCGAGCGTCATCGGCATTATCCTAGCTGCGCTGGGCCTTGGCTACTACCTCGGCGGAACGCTCGCCGACCGCAAGCCCTCGGCGGGCTGGTTCTTCTCCCTGATCGTCGTCGCGGGCTTCTCGGTCCTGCTGCTGCAATTCCTGAACGCGGTCGTGCTGCCGGGCATCGGCTACCGGCTCTCCCTCGTCGACGGTCCGCTGATCGTGTCGCTCCTGATGTTCTTCCTGCCCGCGATGTTCCTGGCGATGCTGTCGCCGTTCGCGATCGCGCTGCTGCACGCGGGCGAGACCGGCAAGGGCGCCGGCAGGGCGTCGGGGCTGGTGTTCTTCTGGTCGACGCTGGGCAGCATCGCCGGGAGCCTCGCGACGGGATTCGTGCTGATCCCGCACTGGGGGATCGGCGGCATCGTCGCCGGCACCGGGTCGGGCCTGGTGCTGCTCGGCGGCGCCGGGCTCCTTGCGACGCGCAAGGCCAGGATCCTTCCGGCCGCCCTGGCGCTCCTGGGCGTGAGTGCCGGCATCGTGCTGGGGCACGGCGGGACGGCCGGAAGCGAGGTCTTCGCCGCGGACGGCGTGTACGAGAGGATCGTGATCCGCGACATTCCCTATCACGGCCGCACCGCGCGCATCCTGCTGCAGGACCTCGGCGTCAGCGGCGGCGTGTATCTGGACGACGGCAGCATGGCGTTCGACTACACCAAGTACTTCGACCTGTACCGCCTCTTCACTCCCGAATTGAGGACCGCGCTCGCGATCGGCGGCGGCGCCTACACCGTGCCGAAGTCCATCCTGCGCGAGTCCCCGCGCGCGATCGTGGACGTGGCGGAAACCGATCCTTCGCTGCACGCGCTGGCGCTCCGCTATTTCGGCCTGCCGGACGACGCGAGGCTGAGAAACCACGTGGCCGACGGGCGCCGCTTCCTGCACGACACGCCGGAGCGCTACGACCTGATCTTCTCGGATGCGTACCGCTCGTTCATTTCCGCGCCGCCGCAGTTCGCCACGCTCGAATTCTTCCGGCTGGCGAGGAGCCGGCTGAAGGAGGACGGCGTGCTGATCGCCAACTTCTACGGCAGCCTCGCTCCGGATTCCCGGGCGGCGATCTGCTCCGTGCTCAGGACGATGCGCGCCGCCTTTCCGCAGGTCTACGTCGTCGCCACGGCCGATCCGGCGAGCGAGGAGCTGCAGAATTTCATCTTCGTCGGGCACAACGCCTCGAACCCGGAGCGGCGAGTTGACCTGGGGCGGGCCGCGGCGCTGGAATGGCGCGCGTCCGCCGCCCTGCTCGAATCCTGCCCGGTGCTGACCGACGACTTCGCCCCGCTCGAGTACTACGCGGCGAACGCGATCCGCCGCTACGACGCCCTCTCGAGGAGAGCGCGCTGACGCCGCTCTAGAGGTCGATGCGGAGCACCATCGAGAAGCCGTGCTCCTTGACCTGCTCCTGGGCCACGCGCCCGCTGAACACGAAGCTCGCCGTCAGGCCCTTGCCGAAGTAGCGCCACCCGGCAGTCAGCAGGGCGCTGGTGGGATCGTTGGCCGGCTGCTCGCCCGTCGTGAACTCGATCTTCTCGTAATTGCGGATGGCTTCGTAGCGCGCGCCGAAGAAGGTCTCCGAATTGCCGCGCCCGTAGGCGATCTCCTCCAGCAGGTTCCACTGCTTGGAGGTCTGTTTCAATTCGGGTACCGCGGCACCGCTCAACCCGTTCTCCGTATAGGCGTCCTGGTCGCGCTGCGACCACTGGTAACCCAGCGAGCTGGTCAGCTTCCAGTCACCCCAGGCCGAGATATTGCTGAGGTTCGTCGATGCGAAGCTGCGCTTCGACGCGAAATTGCTGTTCACTGGGATCGTACTGAAGTCCACCGAGGATCCGAGCAGCCTCGTCTGATCCGTCTTGAACTTGCCGTAGCCCGCGATCAGGTCCAGCGTCCACGCGTCGGAGATCAGCCACGCGGCATAGGGATTGAGGTTGTACCCGCCCGTCTTCTCGTTTCCGGAATTGAACGAGGTAACGAAATTGCTCGCCTCGTAGCCGCCGGAGATGCCGAGGACATACTTGTCCGACCGCGTGATGTCGTAGCCGACGAGGACGTTCTGGGTCGCGCCGTAGAAGGCGGTCCGGAAGAAGGTGTTCTCGAGCGAATCGTACGCCGTGCTGATCCACAGGCTCTGTCCGCTGCCGCCGCCGCTTCCGCCCCCTGTGGACGGGTCGCCGGCGGCCGCTAGCCAATTGACGTCGCTTCTGCTGCCCGAGTAGTCGTTGGCCGCGAGCATCATGCCGCCGGCCTGCGTCACCTGCCTGGAGCCTCCCGGGCGCCGCAGGCCGAAGATCTGCGACCTGATCGTCCCGACGATCGGCTGGACCTGAGCCTGGAGCGTAAACGTGTCGGTGACGATGTTGCCCGGAGTCAGCCCCTCCTCGGTAACCCCGATCAACGTAAAAGCCAGGGCGTTGCTGCCGTACAGCAGCAACGCGCATCCTACGATCCTGCCGAGGGTCTTGTGGAGCACGGTGTTCTCCCTGGTGGACACAGCCCCTTGTCGCGAATCAGGATAGTGCAAGGTCGCGGCAATGGCAAGACGAAGCTCGCCGCGGCGCTACGCGATCCTCAGCGCCGCGCGCCCGATCACTTCGCCGCGCTCCAGGCGCCCGTGTAGCGCCTCGGCCTCTTCGAGCGGCCGCACGTCGGTGACGACCGGCCAGACTTCGCGGCGCGCGACGAGATCGAGCGCCTCGATCACTTCCCTGCGCGTGACGTAGCGGCTGCCGAGGACCTCCTGCTCCTTCGCGAGCATCTCGCGCGCGTCGAGGCTGAATTTCTGCCCGGCGCCGCCGAGCGTCACCAGGCGGCCGCGGCGTCCCAGCGCCTTCGCCGCGGCTTCGAGCGTCGCGGTCGAGGAGACGTAGTCGACCGCGACGTCGATGCCCTGGCCGCGCGTGAGATCGAGGAGCTGCTCGGCGACGCGGCCCTGCGAGGCGTCGACGACCTCGTCGGCGCCGGCCTTGCGGCAGGCGTCGAATTTCCCGCGC
>DATEGT010000007.1:0-3097 GCA_035280025.1 Burkholderiales bacterium
CTTGTCCCGGCCATCCACGACTTTGGGCACGCAATTAAGGCGTGGATGCCCGGCACAAGGCCGGGCATGACGATACAAGAAGTATGCAAGCAAGAATAATTGCCAAGTGTCCTCCAGCGCCCTTCCCCAAACCGCCGTCGCCGAGCATCTGGCGCAGAAAATCTGCGCGCTCGATCCATCGCGCCTGCCGGCCGCCGTGCGGCGCAAATGCGAGGAGCTTCTCATCGACGTGGTCGGGCTCGCGGTCACCGCGCGCCACGAGGACTACGTGAAGGCCGTGCTCGCGGCCTGCGACGACGACGGGCCGTGCACCGCGATCGGGCACGCGCGCACGCTCTCGGCTGCCGCCGCGGCTTTGGTCAACGGCACCGCGATCCACGGCGAGGATTTCGACGACACCTTCGAAGGCGGCCCGGTGCATTCGGGCGCGGTGATCGTCCCCGCGGTGCTCGCCGCCTGCGAGCGCTTCTCGCGCGACGGCGGCGCGGCGCTCCTCGGCGTCGCCTCGGGGGTCGAGACCCTGTGCCGCCTGAGCCTGGTCGCGCCGAAGCGGATCCACAAGGCCGGCTTCCATCCGACGAGCGTGCTCGGCGCCATGGCGGCGGCCGTCGGCGTGTCGGCCGCGCTGGGCCTTTCCAGGAAGCAGTCGGTCGACGCGCTCGGCATCGCCGGGAGCATGGCGGGCGGGATCATCGAGTACCTCGCCGAGGGCGCGTGGACCAAGCGGCTCCACGCGGGCTGGGCGGCGCGCGCCGGCCTGCACGCCGCGCGCATCGCGCGCGAAGGATTCCTGGGCCCCCGCACGGTGTTCGAAGGCACCCACGGGCTCTTCTCCGGTTTCGCGCACACGGACGCCGGCGATTTCGACGCGCTGACGGGCGACTTCGGCAGCCGCTGGGCGATGACGGGCATCACGTTCAAGCCCTACGCGACCGGCACGATGAACCAGCCGTACATCGACTGCGCGCTGCGGCTGGCGAGGAAAGGCTTCGCCGCGGAGGACGTCGCCGAGGTTCTCTGCGAGACCGCGGAGGGCTACGTGCACCGCCTGTGGGAGCCGCTCGCGTCGAAGCACCGCCCGGCGAACGACTACGCCGCCAAGTTCAGCACGCCGTTCAACGTCGCGGTCGCTTTCGTCACAGGAGGCGCGGGCTTCGAGGCGTTCACGGAAAAGACCGTCGGCGACCCGCGCATCCTCGCGCTCGCCTCCAAGGTGCGCTACGCCGTCGACCCGGGCAATCCCTACCCGAAGGCGTACACCGGGCACGTGAGGATGACGCTGAAAGACGGGCGCGTGTTCGAGGAGCGCCAGCCGCACATCCGGGGCGGCGTGCACGAACCGCTCTCGCGGGAGGACATCGAGCGCAAGTTCCGCTCCAACGCGAGCCACGGGGGCTGGGACGCAGCGCGGGCGGGCCGGTTTCTCGAGTTCGCGGGAAAAGCGTTCGACGGGCCGGTGCGCCTGTCGGGATTCCAGGGCTGATCTCAGGGCGCGCGGTCGAGGCGCCTGTACTGGATCGCTTCGGCCATTCGCGCCGCGCCTACGGTTTCCTCGCCCGCGAGGTCGGCGATGGTGCGCGCGACCTTGAGCACCCGGTGGTAGGCGCGCGCCGACAGATTGAGCCGGGCGATCGCCTGCTTCAGGAGCGCGGTCGCCTGCGCTTCCGGGGCGCAGAATTTCTCCAGCTCGCGCGGCGCGAGCAGCGCGTTGACTTTCCCCTGGCGCCCCGTCTGACGCGCGCGCGACGCCTCGACCCGCTCGCGCACCTTGCTCGAGCTCTCGCCCAAACCCGCGCCCGTCAGCTCGTCTTCGCGCAGCGCCGGCACCTCGATCTGGATGTCGATGCGGTCGAGCAGCGGCCCGGAAATCCTGCCGCGGTAGCGCGCGACCTGGTCGGGCGTGCAGCGGCAGCGGCCGCTGAAGTGACCCAGGTACCCGCAGGGGCAGGGGTTCATCGCGGCGATCATTTGAAAGCGCGCCGGGTATTCCGCCTGGCGCGCCGCGCGTGACACGCAGACGCGCCCCGATTCGAGCGGCTCGCGCAGCGCCTCCAGGACTTTCCGGTCGAACTCGGGAAGCTCGTCGAGGAACAGCACGCCGTGGTGCGCGAGGGAGATCTCCCCCGGGCGCGGATCGCTGCCGCCGCCGACGAGCGCGACCATGGAGGCTGAGTGGTGCGGCGAGCGGAACGGGCGCTGCTTCCAGTGTTCGGGCCGGAATCCGCCCGAGCCGAGCGAGGCGAGCGCGCCGGATTCCAGCGCTTCGGCGCCCGTCATCGGCGGCAGCAGCCCGGGAAAGCGCGCGGCCAGCATCGATTTGCCCGTCCCCGGCGGTCCGACCATGAGCACGCTGTGTCCGCCGGCGGCCGCGACCTCGAGCGCGCGCTTCGCGTGCGCCTGGCCTTTGACCTCCGCCAGGTCCGGATAGGCCGCTGCGACCGGAGGACGCCGCGCTCCAGGACGCGCCATCGCCTGCCGCCCGGCCAGATGGGCGCATACGTCAAGCAGCGAGCCCGCCTGGAAGATATCGGCGCCGTCCACCAGCGCGGCTTCGTCGGCGCTGCGGCGCGGCAGGACGAAGGCGCGGCCGTCCTGAGCCGCGCGCCAGGTCATCGCCAGCGCTCCGCGAACCGGCCGCAGCTCGCCGCTGAGTGAAAGCTCGCCGGCGAATTCGTACTTCGGGAAGTCCCCGGTGTCGATCTGCCGCGAGGCGGCGAGGATGCCGAGCGCGATCGGGAGGTCGAAGCGCCCGCTTTCCTTGGGAAGCTCCGCGGGAGCGAGATTGACGGTGATGCGGCGGGCGGGGAATTCGAAGCGCGAGTTGACCAGCGCCGCGCGCACGCGGTCGCGGCTTTCCTTCACCTCGGTATCGGGCAGGCCGACGATGGTGAACGACGGAAGCCCGTTGGCGAGGTGCACTTCGACCGTGACTTCCGGTGCGCTGAGTCCGGCGAGCGCCCGGCTGTGGAGCACCGCGAGCGACACGGCGCGCCTACTTCTGCCCGAGCCTCGCCTCGAGTTCGACGACGCGGCGCTCGAGCTCGGCGAGCTTCTCGCGGGTGCGCGCGAGCGTTCGCGTCTGGACCTCGAATTCCTC
>DATEGT010000008.1:0-3329 GCA_035280025.1 Burkholderiales bacterium
ATCCAGCCCGCGCGCCAGCCCCAGGCAGCGATTCCGGCGACGATGAGCGCGAGCGCCGCCCCGGCGATCCACGCTTTGCGTCCGCCGGCCGCGGCCGGCGCCGCCCCGGAGCGGGGAACGCCGCCCTGCTTCGGGCGAGGCGAGCCGCTCAGCTCGACCGAGGCCGCCGGCCGCAGCACCTCGACGATGATGGTTTCCTCGGATACCGCGGCGGCGGCGGGCGCATCGTGCGCGGTGAGGACCGCGGCGCGGAAAGCCTCCGCGGTCTGGTAGCGGTCTTCGGGCTTCTTCGAGAGCGCCTTCGCGATCACCGGGTCGTAACGTTCCCACCCCTTGCCGGGATCGGCGAGCGAAGGCCGCAGCGGCTCGGTGTGGCAGGTCGCGTACGAGACCTGCTCGGTGGTTCCGACGAAGGGCTTCGCGCCGGTGACGAGCTGGTAGAAGACGACGCCGGCCGCGAACAGGTCGGCACGGTGATCGATCTGGGCCGCCGCGTACTGCTCGGGCGCCATGTATCCGGGCGACCCCATCAGCACGCCGGTCTGCGTCAGCTCGGAGGCCTCGATGCGCGCGATGCCGAAGTCGGCGACCTTCACCTTGCCGTTCCTCATCACGATCACGTTGCCCGGCTTGATGTCGCGGTGCCACACGCGCCGCTCGTGCGCGTGCGACAGGGCCTCGAGAAGCTGCGACATGATGCTGACCGCGTCGCGCTCTGCGAAGCGCGTGCCGCGCCCGATGTATTCCCTGAGCGAGTTGCCCTCGACGTACTCCATCGCGATGTAGGAGACCTGGGCGTCTTCGCCGTAGTCGTAGACCGCGACGATGCCCGGGTGCGCGAGCTTGCCCGCCGCCTGCGCCTCGTTCCTGAAGCGCGCGAGCATGGCCGCGGCGTGGCGCTCGCCCTCGACCAGCTCCCTGCGGATCGTCTTGATCGCGACGGTGCGCCGGATGCCCGGGTCGAAGCCCTTGTAGACGACGCCCATGGCGCCCTGTCCGAGCACCTCGGTGATCTCGTACTTGCCCAGGCGATGCGGCGTCGTCATGTGCAGGCCATGCGGTAGCGTGCGGCGGGATATTATGCTTTTTCGCAATACCTAGGGAGGAATCATGCCGCTGCTGCCCGGATTCGACCTCGAGCGCCTGAACGCCTTCGGGAAGGATTTCCTCCCGGGGCTGGTCGGAGTGGTCTTCACGGAGATCTCCGAGGGGCTCGTGAAGGGCGAGGTCGCGATCCGCAAGCCGCTGCTTGCGCCCAACGGCTACCTGCACGCGGGGACCGTCGTCGCCTTCGCCGACACGCTCTCCGGCTACGGCTGCATCTCGCACCTGCCTCCGGGCGCGGAGAACTTCACCACCGTCGAGCTGAAGACCAACTTCCTGAACACCGCGCGCGAGGGCACGCTCTACGGCGAGGCGCGCGCGGTGCACCTGGGCCGCACGACCCAGGTGTGGGACGCGGTCGTCGCTCACGGCCCCGAGCGGCGCAAGCTCGCGCTCTTCCGCTGCACGCAGCTGGTGCTGTATCCGAGGTAGCATGCGCGGATGAAGACGGAAGACCTGCTCCGCGGCCGCGGGGACGCCGAGCCGGTGAACGAGCCCGACGCCGCCGCCCACTCGACGGGCATCCTTCCCTCGCAGGACATCGAGTACCTGATCCGCGCGTCGAAGGAGATCGTCGCGCTCGAGCCGATCGAGCCCGACCAGATCCAGCCCGCGAGCCTCGACCTGCGCCTGGGCGGCGTCGCCTACCGGGTGCGCGCGAGCTTCCTGCCCGGGAAGAGCGCGAGGGTCGAGGACCGGCTCGCCGAGCTCGCGATGCACAAGATGGACATCACCCAGGGCGCGGTGCTCGAGCGCGGCTGCGTGTACATCGTGCCGCTGCTCGAGGGTCTCGCCCTGAAGCGGCGCACCTCGGCGATGGGTAATCCCAAGAGCTCGACCGGGCGCCTGGACGTGTTCACGCGGCTGATCACCGACTACGGCACCGAGTTCGACCGCGTGCGCGAGCAGTACAGCGGCCCGCTCTACGCCGAGGTGTCGCCGCGCACGTTCAGCGTGCTGGTGCGAAAGGGCTCGCGCCTGTCCCAGATCCGCATCCGCCGCGGCAACCCGCCCGCCGGCGACGAGACGCTGAGGCGCTTGCACGAGGAGCACCAGCTCGTCGACTCCATCACCGCCGAGGAGATCCGCGACGGGGTGCCGGTGTCGGTGGACCTGGCGGGCGAGCGCTCGGGCGGGGTGATCGGCTACAAGGCGCGGGACCATGCCGGCCTGATCGACGTCGACCGCGTGCGGCACTACGAGGTTCTCGACTACTGGGAACCGGTGCACGCGCCGCGCCGCGGCGGCCTGGTGCTCGACCCCTCAGACTTCTACATTCTCGCGTCGCGCGAATCGGTGAAGGTGCCGCCGATGCTCGCCGCGGAAATGGTCGCCTACGACACGCTCGTCGGGGAGTTCCGCGTCCACTACGCGGGATTCTTCGACCCCGGATTCGGCGATCCGCAGGCGGGCGGCCACGGATCGCGCGCGGTCCTGGAGGTGCGCTCGTTCGAGATGCCGTTCGTGATCGAGCACGGGCAGGTGGTCGGGCGCCTGGTCTACGAGCGGCTCACCGCGCCGCCGGCGCGGCTCTACGGCGAGCGCATGAAATCCTCGTATCAGCGGCAGGGCATCGCGCTGTCCAAGCACTTCAAGCCCTTGCAGCCCTAGCTTCGAATTCCCGAGGCAACGCGGTATGATTCGGGCCGAAAGCGGGGGCGCCCCGGCCCGTCTCCGCCCGGCAAGCGAACCCCTACGGGAGGGGACTCGTCCATGGTTTCCGCGGAAGAGCCGACGGATGTCCGCGAGCGGCTTCGCAAGTTCTGGGTCCGCTGGGGCTTCGCCGCGGTCGGCTTCGGCGTTTTCGTGCTGGTCGCCTTCGGCGGCAGCGCGATCCTCGAGAACCGCTTCGAGGCGCGGCAAAGGCTCGAGCTGATCTCCTTCGGCTCGCTGCTCCAGACGGGTCTCGTCCGCGAGCTCGACAACGCGCTGTTCCTCACCAGCGGGCTGAAGTCCTATCTCTCCGTGCGCGAGGGCAAGCTCGACCGGCGCGAGGTGGAGGCGATTCTCGCCAGGCTCTTCGGAGAATCGAGCCACGTGCGCAACTTCGGCGTCGCCATCGGCTACCGCCTCGTCTACCTCTACCCGACGAAGGGCAACGAGAAGGCGGTCGGGCTGGACTACCGCAAGGTGCCCGGCCAGCTCGCCGCGGTCCAGCGGGTGATCGAGAGCGGCGTTCCGGTGCTGCTCGGCCCGATCAGGCTGGTGCAGGGCGGACAGGGGCT
>DATEGT010000009.1:0-2876 GCA_035280025.1 Burkholderiales bacterium
AAGGGAATGGTGTTGATCAACAGCGTGTAGCCGTCCGGCCTGGCGCGCGCGACCACTTCGGTCCCGATGATGCCCGAGGCGCCGCTGCGGTTCTCGATGACCACCTGCTGGCCCAGGCGCTCCGAGAGCTTGGGCGTCAGCGCGCGCGCCACGACGTCCACGCTGCCCCCCGGCGGAAACGGCACGACGAGGCGCAACGGCCTCGCCGGATAGGTCTGGCCGCCGGCCGGAAACGCGACCGCTAGAGCCGCCGCAACCCAAAGGATTCTCGCCAACATCGGTCCCCCTATCGACGGAAACTTTCGCAATACTCCGCAGAGCCCTGCCACTTCTGCTCGGCGACCCGCCCGTCGCGGAAGATGAGGGTGCGCTCGCAGCGGACCGGTTCGCCGCCGCCCGAGCCGAACGTGACGCCCGTGCCTATGCCCACCCCGCCGCCGCTGCCGATGCCTATGCCGATCGAGGGCGACACCCGGCCGCGCGCGCCCACGCCCTCGGACACCCAGGTGTAGACGTTGCTGCCGTCGGTGAGCTTGGTGCTGCGCGCCGGAGTGCCCCAGGCGCGCACGACCTCGTCGTAGCTCGCGCCGTTCCAGCCGCTTTCGGGCCCGGAGGCCGGGCCCGACGCCGCGCAGCCGGCAAGAACGAGCGAGATCGCAAGGGCGAATCTCAAGGCGTACTGGTCCGGATGGCCATCGCCGGATGATACGCCACTCGCGCTGGCGGCCGGGAGCCCTGCCTCTTGGACACGCTCGCCGGTCCGATGGCATCATTCAACACCGAGGAGGCTCGACAATGACGGATCCGGGTACGCGATTCCCGAAGAACTTTTCGCTCGCCGCGGGCGCGTGCGTTCTCGCGCTCGCGGTGCTGCCCGCGCGCGCGGCGGACTATCCCGCGCCCAGGGAAGCCGATTGGATCGCCAAGGACTTCCGCTTCCACACCGGAGAGACGCTCCCGGAGGTGCGGCTGCACTACGCGAGCGTCGGCTCGCCCTCCGGCGAGCCGGTGCTGGTCCTGCACGGAACCGGCGGATCCCACGCGTCCATGCTCACCAAGGGATTCGCGGGCGAGCTGTTCGGGGCGGGCCAGCCGCTCGACGCCGCGCGCTACTTCATCGTCATCCCCGACGCGCTCGGCACCGGAAAATCCACCAGGCCGTCCGACGGCCTGCGCGCGCGCTTTCCGAAATACAACTACGACGACATGGTGCTCGCCCAATACCGCCTCGTGACCGAGGGGCTGGGCCTCCGGCACCTGCGCCTGGTGATCGGCAACTCGATGGGCGGCATGCAGACCTGGATGTGGGGCGAGAGGTATCCGGATTTCATGGATGCGCTCGTGCCGATGGCGTCGCAGCCGGTGCAGATGCTCGGGCGCAACTGGATGATGCGGCGGCTGCTCACGCAGTCCATCCGCCGGGATCCGGACTGGAACGGGGGCAACTACACCTCCCAGCCGCGCGGCATCCAGCTCGCGCTGGTTGAATTCGGGATCGCGACCTCGGGCGGAACGCTGGCGTACTACCGCGACGCGCCGACGCGCGGGAAGGCCGACGAGATCGTGATGCAGCGCCTCGCCCAGCCCTTCCGCGGCGACGCCAACGACCTGCTGTACCAGTGGGAGTCGTCCGAGGACTACGACCCGCAGCCGGGCCTGGAGCGCATCCAGGCGATGCTCGTCGCGATCAATTCCGCCGACGACGAGCGCAACCCGCCCGAGCTCGGCATCATGGAGCGCGAGATCAAGCGCGTGAAGAGCGGGCGCTACGTGGAGATTCCCGCGGGCGAGAAAACGCGCGGCCACGCGACGACGGGAAACGCGGCCCTGTGGAAGGAGCATCTCGCCGAGCTGCTGAAGGAAGCGCCGCACCGGGGCAAATAGAGGAGGAACCATGAAGGGCCTAGCCGCAGTCCTGAGCGTCGTCCTCGCGGCCGGCGGGCCGGCGCTCGCGCAGTATCCCGGCAAGCCGATCCGCATCGTCGTTCCGTTCGCCGCGGGAGGCACCTCCGACATCCTCGCGCGCGCCATCGGCCCGAGGATCACCGAGGCCTGGGGCCAGCCGGTGGTGGTCGAGAACCGCGCCGGAGCCAACGGCAACGTCGGCGCGGATTTCGTCGCCAAGTCCGCACCCGACGGCTACACCATGCTGCTCTCGGACGTCGGCGCGCTGTCGATCAATCCGAGCGTGTACGCGAACATGCCCTTCGACCCGGCGCGCGATTTCTCGCCGATCGTGATGGTGTCGTACTCGCCGCACGTGCTGGCGGTGCATCCCGCGCTGCCGGTGAAGGACGTGAAGGAGCTGATCGCCTACGCCAGGGCCAATCCCGGCAAGCTCAATTTCGCCAACTCGGGCACCGGAGGCGCCCCGCACCTCGCGGGCGTCGAGTTCGCGGCGCGCACCGGGATCCAGTGGGCCTACATTCCCTACAAGGGCGGCTCGGCTGCGGTCACCGACGTCGTCGCGGGCAACGCCAACGTGCTGTTCAACGGCATGCTCGCCACCTATCCGTCGGTGAAGGCGGGGCGCCTGCGCGGCCTCGCCGTTTCCAGCGCGCGGCGCGTGCCCTCGGCGCCCGAGCTGCCCACCGTCGCCGAGACGCTTCCCGGCTTCGAAACCGGCTCATGGCAGGGCCTGCTCGCGGCGGCGGGAACACCCCGCGACATCGTGGCCAAGCTGAACGCGGAGCTGATCCGGATCCTCAATACCGAGGACATGAAGGCGTTCCTCGCCAAGCAGGGCACCGAGGTGCGCGCCGGCACGCCCGAAGCGCTCGGCGCTTTCATCGCGAGCGAGAAGGCGCGCTGGGCGAAGGTCGTGAAGGAAGCCGGCATCAAGGCCGACTGAGGACGAAACCGGGGGCGAAAAAAAG
>DATEGT010000010.1:0-14632 GCA_035280025.1 Burkholderiales bacterium
GAGCGTGCCCTGCGTCACGACGC
This sequence comes from Burkholderiales bacterium, assembly GCA_035280025.1. GTDB lineage: Bacteria > Pseudomonadota > Gammaproteobacteria > Burkholderiales > SG8-39 > VBDM01. The sequence goes on from DATEGT010000010.1 coordinate 24, forward strand.
CCTTGCCCTCCTTGAACAGGTCCGGAAGTATGCCGCGGTACACCACGGGAACGTTCTTCGCCGTATCGGTGACCATGAACTGGACGGTGACGCCGTCGGCCTGCCGCTTGACGCTGCCGGGCACCACCATCCCGCCGATGCGGAACGCGCGTCCCTGGGGCACTTCCTTCGCCTCGACCTGCGAGGGCGTGAAGAAAAACACGAGATTTTCGCGGAAGGCGGCGAGCACGAACGCCGCGGCGGCGGCGAGGGCCGCGAGGCCCCCGACGATCATGCCGATGCGCTTGTGGCGGGGCTTCATCGGATGCGCTCGACCGCGCTGCGGCGACGCCTTCCGAGCAGGACCAGCTCGACGACGAGGAGGGCGAGGGTCACCATGTACGAGCCCCATACGTAAAGCCCGTATCCGCCCATGGCGAGGAAATTGTCGAGGCTGCCCCAACTCATGCCGCGCCCCTCGCGTATTCGGCCGCCCAGCCGCTGGTGTGCTCGCGCTCCAGCATGATGCAGCGCGCACGCAGCATCACCGCGGCGATGCTGTAGAACCAGAAGCCGAAGATCATGACGAGCATCCCGGCGAGCATGGTCGCGGCCATGGTCGGCGCTCTGGCGAGACTCACCGAGGCGCCCTGGTGAAGCGTATTCCACCACTGCACCGAGAAATAGATGATCGGCAGGTCGACGACGCCGACAAGCGCAAGCACCGCGCCCGCCTTGTCGGCGCGCCGCGGGTCGTCGATCGCCGCCTGGAGCGCCATGAAGCCGAAGTAGAGAAAGAGCAGGACCAGTTCGGAGGTGAGGCGCGCATCCCACACCCACCAGGTACCCCAAGCCGGACGACCCCAGAGCGAGCCAGTCCACAACGCGACGAAGGTGAACAGCGCCCCCGTGGGCGCGATCGCGCTCGCCATCATGCCCGACAGCCGCGTGTTGAACGCGAGCCCGAGTCCGGCCCAGAACGCCATGACGAAGTACAGAAACATCGACATCCACGCGGCGGGGACGTGGATGAAGATGATGCGGTAGGACTCGCCCTGCTGGGCGTCGGTGGGCGCTACGAAGAATCCGACATACAAGCCTACCGCGCAGACGACGATCGCCAGCGCGCCGAAGACGAGCGCGAGCCGTCCGGCGACGGGAAAGAAGGTCTGCGGCGAGGAGTACTTGAACCAGTTGATGCTCATTCCACTATTCGACCGAAATGCGTAGTGCCGCTGCCGCCGCCCAGGGCGCGAACGCCGCGGTGATGATCAGCATCGCGGCGAGGAGCAGGAGTTGCGCGTTCCCGCCCAGGCCCGAGGCCGCGGCTTCCATCGCGCCCGCCCCGACGACGAGCACCGGGACATACAGCGGCAGCACCAGCAGCGACAGTAGTGCTCCCGCCCCCCTCAAGCCCAGCGTCAACGCAGCTCCGATCGCGCCGATGAGGCTGAGAACTGGCGTGCCTAGAGCGAGCGACAGGACCAGTACCCCGAACAGCTCTCGAGGAAGGTCGAATTGTAGCGCCAAAACAGGGGAGATCAGCACCAGGGGCAAGCCTGTTACAAGCCAGTGCGCGAGCACTTTTGCCGCTACGACGAGTCCCAGGGGAGTGGCGCCGAGCATCATCTGCTCCAGCGTTCCGTCCGCGTGGTCCGCCGCGAAAACACGGCCGAGCGCGAGCATCGACGCGAGAAGCGCCGCCACCCACAGAACCCCTGGAGCGACGGTGCGCAGCAGCTTCGGTTCCGGTCCGATCCCCAGCGGGAAGAGGCTCACCACGATCACGAAGAAGAGCACCACGGTCAGGACGTCGGAACTGCGCCGCGCCGCGAGCAACAGGTCACGGAGGATCACGCAGCGCAGGGCCGCGATCACTCAAGCAGCTCCGAGGTCGATGCGGCGCGAAGTCCCCGCGGCGATGCTTGCTTCGTGGTGCGTGGTGTACATTACCGCACCGCCTCGCGCGGCGTGCCCGCCGATCAGATTCCGCACATCCTCGATCGCGGCGGCGTCGAGCGCGGTGAAAGGCTCGTCGAGAATCCAGAGGGCCGCCCGCTCGCTGAGCGCGAGCCTCGCCAGCGCGGCGCGGCGCCGCTGCCCCTGTGACAGCACGCGCACCGGGAGGTTCTCGCGGCCCTTGAGCCCGAGACGGCCGAGCGCGGCCGCAATCTGTCGCTTATCGACGACGAGCCCCGAGAGGGCGCACGCGACGCCAAGATTCTCCGAGGCGCTCAGGTCGTTCTTCAGCGCGTTGGTGTGGCCTATGTAGAGCAGATGCGTCCAAAACTCCTCCTTGAGCCCGAGGATGTCCTCGCCGCCCCAGCGGACCTCTCCCGAGTCAGGCTCGAGCAAGCCGCAAGCGATGCGCAGGAGCGTGGTCTTGCCCGACCCGTTGGGCCCCCCGACGCGGAGCAGTTCACCGGCGCCGAGCTTGAAGTTCAGGCCGTCGAAGAGGGTGCGCTCGCCGCGCGCGCAGCGCAGACTGACCGCCTCGAGCGACTCTTCCACCGCGGCCTAGACGGCCGCCAGCTCGGCCCTGACTTCGGCGAGCAGGCGCTCTGCTTCGCTGCCGCGCACGCGGGTGATGTCGTCCTGGTACTTGAGCAGCGTGCCGAGCGTGTCGTTGACGGTCTGCGGGTCGAGCGTCATCTTGTCGAGCGCGACCAGCGCCTTCGACCAGTCGATCGTCTCGGCGACCCCGGGCAGCTTGAACAGGTCCATCTTGCGCAGGCGCTGGACGAAGACCACGACCTCGCGCGAGAGCTTCTCCTGCGCCTCCGGCGCCTTGCGCTTCAATATCTCGAGCTCGCGCAGCGCATCGGGGTAGTCGACCCAGTGGTAGAAGCAGCGCCGCTTGATCGCGTCGTGGATCTCGCGCGTGCGGTTGGAGGTCAGCACCACGACAGGCGGCTCCTTCGCCTTGACCGTGCCGATCTCGGGGATGGTGATCTGGAAGTCGGACAGCACCTCGAGCAGGTACGCCTCGAAGGGCTCGTCGGTGCGGTCGAGCTCGTCGATCAGCAGCACCGGCGCCGCGCCCTTCGCGCCCTCGAGCGCCTGCATCAGCGGCCGCTTGATGAGGAAACGCTCTGAGAAGATGTCCTTGGCGACCGCGTCGCGCGAGGCGTGCTCGGTCTCGGCCAGCCGGATCTCGATCATCTGGCGCGAGTAGTTCCACTCGTATACAGCCGAGGCGGTGTCCAGGCCCTCGTAGCACTGCAGCCGCACCAGCGGCCGTCCGAGGCCGCCCGACAGGACCTTCGCGATCTCGGTCTTGCCGACCCCGGCCTCGCCTTCGAGGAACAGCGGCCGGCCCATCTTCAGCGCGAGAAACACCGCGGTGGCGAGGCTGCGCTCGGCGACGTAGTCGGCGCGCGCGAGCAGGGCGAGGGTGTCGTCTATCGACTTCGGGATGGAGGTCATGCCGGAATTATGCCATTGAGCAATAAAAAACCCTCCCCCGAGTTGATCGGGGGAGGGCCGGTCGGGATCCCCTCGAGGAGGTCCTCCCTCGAGATCGGGTCCGGAAGAGTTTGATCCCCGACCGCTCGCGCCGCCGCGAGGACGGCACGCAGGCCCCGGGTACCGGGGACTCCCGGATGTTCCGGCTACTTGACCGCGGCTTCGACCGCGCGCCGCGCCATCACCGTGATCAGGTGCGCACGGTAATCCGCCTTGGCGTGCAGGTCCGAATTGAGCCCTTTCTCGGGTACGCTGATGCTCGCCACCGATTCGGGGGCGAACTTCGAGGCGAGCGCCTTCTCCATCGACGCGACCCGGAACGCGCATGGGCCGGCGCCGGTAACCGCGACGCGCGCACCCGACCCGGTGTCGGCGACGAAGACGCCGACAATGGCATAGCGCGACGCCGGGTTCTTGAATTTCATGTACGCGGCGCGCTTGGGGATCGGAAAGACGACCTGCTCGATGATCTCGCCCTTGCCGAGCGCGGTCTCGTACAGTCCCTTGAAGAAGTCGTCCGCGGCGATCTTGCGCTTGTTGGTGACTATGGTCGCGCCCAGTCCCAGCGCGCCCGCGGGATAGTCGGCCGCGGGGTCGTTGTTGGCGAGCGATCCGCCGATCGTGCCCATGTTGCGCACCATGCGGTCGCCGATGCCGCCCGCGAGAGCGGCGAGCGCCGGAATCGCCTTCTTCACGTCCGCGGAGGCGGCGACCTCCGCATGGCGGGTCATCGCGCCTATGGTCACGTTCTTGCCGTCGGCCTTGATGCCCGACAGGCCCTTGATCGAGCCGAGGTCGACGACGCTCGAGGGCTTCGCGAGCCGCAGCTTCATCGCCGCGATCAGGCTCTGCCCGCCCGCGAGAACCTTCGCGTCGGAGTCCTTGGCGATGATCTTGGCCGCGTCGTCGACCGATTTCGCTTTCTGGTATTCGAACGAATACATGTGCCGTCTCCTTATGCCGCTTTCTTCACGTCCTGGCACGCGCGCCAGATCCTCTGGGGCGTCGCGGGCATCTCGATGTCCCGCGTGCCGAGCGCGTCGGTGAGCGCGTTCATCACCGCCGCCGGCGCGCCGATCGCTCCCGCCTCGCCGCAGCCCTTCACCCCGAGGGGATTGTGCGTGCACGGCGTCTCCCTGGTACCGACCTTGAAGGTGGGCACGTCGTCCGCGCGCGGCATGCAGTAATCGAGGTAGGTCCCGGTGACGAGCTGGCCGGACTCCGCGTCGTAATGGCAGCCCTCGGTGAGCGCCTGGCCGATTCCCTGGGTGAGGCCGCCGTGGACCTGCCCCTCAACGATCATCGGGTTGATGATCTTGCCGAAGTCGTCGATCGCGGTGAAGTTGACGACCCTCACGTTGCCGGTGTCGGGGTCGACCTCGACCTCGCAGATGTGGCTTCCAGCGGGAAAGGTGAAGTTGGCGGGGTCGTAGAACGCGTTCTCGTTCAGTCCCGGCTCGAGCCTGTCCAGCGGATAGTTATGCGGGACATAGGCCGCGAGCGACACCTCGGCGAAAGCCTTCTTCTTGTCGGTGCCCTTGACGACGAAGGCGCCGTCCCTGAACTCGATGTCGGCCTCGGCCGCCTCCATCAGGTGCGCGGCGATCTTCTTGCCCTTTGCGATGACCTTGTCCACGGCTTTCACGATGGCGGTTCCGCCCACGGCGATCGAGCGCGACCCGTAGGTGCCCATGCCGAAGAGGATCTTTCCGGTGTCGCCATGGACGATGTCGACGTCCTCGATCGGGATGCCGAGGCGATCGGCCACCACTTGCCCGAAGGTGGTCTCGTGACCCTGACCGTGGGAATGCGAGCCGGTGAACACCGTGACCTTGCCGGTCGGGTGGACGCGTACTTCTCCGGCCTCGAACAGGCCGGCGCGGGCACCGAGCGCTCCGGCGACGTTCGAAGGAGCGATCCCGCAGGCCTCGATGTAGCAGGCGTAACCGATGCCGCGCAGCTTGCCGCGCTTGGCCGCCTCGGCCTTGCGAGATGGGAACCCCGCGACGTCGGCGACCTTCAGCGCCTCGGCGAGCGTGGCGTCGTAGTTGCCGGTGTCATAGAGGAGGGCGACCGGCGTCTGGTAGGGGAAGCTCTTGATGAAGTTGCGCCGGCGGATCTCGGCGGGGTTCAGCTTCATCTCGCGCGCTGCCGTTTCGACCAGGCGCTCGACGACGTAAGTCGCCTCGGGGCGCCCGGCGCCGCGGTAGGCGTCGACCGGCGCCGTGTTGGTGAACACCGCCGTCACTTCGCAGTAGATCACCGGCGTCGTGTACTGTCCCGCGAGCAGCGTCGCGTAGAGGATGGTCGGGATGCACGAAGCGAACGTCGACAGGTACGCGCCCATGTTCGCGGTGGTCGTCACGCGCATCGCCAGGAACTTGCCGTCCTTGTCCATCGCCAGCTCGGCCTTGGTGACGTGGTCGCGGCCGTGCGCGTCCGACGTGAAGGATTCGCTGCGCTCGGCCGTCCATTTCACCGGGCGGTTGATCTGCTTCGACGCCCAGGTGCAAACCACGTCTTCGGCGTAGAGATAGATCTTCGAGCCGAAGCCGCCGCCGACGTCGGGGGCCACCACGCGCACCTTGTGCTCGGGAAGTCCGAGCACGAACGCCGTCATGAGCAGGCGCTCGACGTGGGGGTTCTGGTTGGCGACGTAGAGCGTGTAGCTGTCGTCGGCGCGCGAGTAGCTTGCGTTGGCGGCACGAGGCTCGATCGCGTTCGGGATCAGGCGGTTGTTGATGAACTCCAGCGTGGTGACGTGCGCCGCGCCGGCGAAGGCCTTGTCGACCGCGGCCTTGTCGCCCAGGCCCCAGACGTAGCAGGTATTGTCGGGCGCGATGTCGTGCACCGCCGGGGCACCCTTCCTGCGCGCGTCGCCCGCCCGAACCACCGCCGGCAGCTCCTGGTAGTCGACCTTGACCAGGTCGGCCGCGTCGCGCGCCTGGCTGTAGCTCTCGGCGATCACGATGGCGACGTGGTCGCCGACGTAGCGCGCTTTGCCTTGCGCGAGGCAGGGGTGCGGCGGCTCCTTCATCGGCTGGCCGTTGACGTCGGTGATCAGCCAGCCGCAGGGCAGGCCGTTGACCTTCGCCGCCGCGAGATCGTCCCCGGTGAATACGGCGACGACGCCGGGCGCCTTGAGCGCCTTGTCCTTGCTGATCGATCTGATCTTTGCGTGCGCGTGAGGCGAGCGCACGAAGCATGCGTAGGTCTGGCGCGGCATCGCCACATCGTCGGTATAGTTGCCCGCGCCGGTGAGAAAGCGGTAGTCCTCTTTGCGCTTGATCGCAGCGCCGATGTAGGTGGTCGCGCTCATGGTCTATGTCCTCATCGTCTGCGAGGCGGCCTTGATCGCCTTCACGATGTTGTGATAGCCGGTGCAGCGGCACAGGTTGCCGTCGAGTTGCTCGCGGATCTGCTCCTCGGTCGGGTTCGGGAAGTTCTTCACCAGGTCGATCGCGCTCATCACCATGCCGGGAGTGCAGAAGCCGCATTGCAGACCGTGGTGCTGCCGAAACGCCTCCTGCATCGGATGCAGCGTGCCGTCGGCCTTGGCGATGCCCTCGATGGTGACGATGTCGGCGCCTTCGGCCTGCATCGCGAGCATGTTGCAGCACTTCACCGCGCGGCCGTTCATGTGGATGGTGCAGGCGCCGCACTGCGCGGTGTCGCAGCCGACGTGGGTCCCGGTCAGGCGCAGGTGGTCGCGGATGAAGCTGACGAGCAATGTGCGCTCCTCGACTTCGCCGCTCGCCGGCTTGCCGTTGACGGTCATCGAGACCTTGACGGTCATGGGTTCGCTCCTTCGTAGGTGGTGGGTTCTTGTTGGAGGTGCTGGATTCTCGAAGAAAAAATGTCCTTGACGGCGATTCCTGTCGAGGGATTTGGTGCGGCGGATATCCGGGGAAAATGCTAGACCATGCCCGCTCCACAAGCAACCACAAGCTTGAATATGCGCCGCCTTGACCCGACTTTAGGAGAGGTCTACGCTATCGCGTTCAAGCGTTTGTTAAACTTCAGTAATCCTTTCTGAGCTAGGAAATCTCGTGGACAGCGTCGATCTGGAAGTCGTGCGCAGCGCAGTGAAATGGTCCGAGTCCGGGCACCGCGCGACGCTGGGCACGGTCGTGCATACCTGGGGCTCGGCGCCGCGTCCGATAGGGGCGATGCTGGTGATCCGGGACGACGGGCAGGTGATGGGCTCGGTCTCCGGGGGTTGCGTCGAGGACGATCTCATCGACAAGGTGAAGAGCAAAGCGATCGCCGCGGTCAAACCGGAAGTCACCACCTACGGCGTCACCCAGGAGCAGGCGACGCGCTACGGCCTTCCCTGCGGCGGCACGCTGCAGATCGTGCTCGAGCCGGTCACTCCGGAATCCAAACTGAGGGATCTCCTCGGAGTCATCGAGCGGCACGAGCTCTCCGCCCGTTTTCTCGACATGGACACCGGCAAAGTGCGCATGGAGCCCGGCAAGTGGTCGGATCTGCTCGAGTTCGACGGCAGGATGCTGAAGACCGTGCACGGCCCGCGCTGGCGCCTGCTGCTGATCGGGGCGGGGCAGGTGTCCCGCTACCTGGCCCAGATGGCGCAGGCGCTCGACTACCACGTCACCGTGTGCGATCCGCGCGAGGAGTACGCCGACGGCTGGGATTTCGACGCGGTTCCGATCAACCGCGGCTATCCCGACGACGTCGTGCTGCAGATGAACTTCGACGCGCACAGCGCGGTGGTTGCGCTGACGCACGATCCCAAGCTCGACGACGCGGCGCTGCTCGAGGCGCTCAAGTCGCCCGCGTTCTACGTCGGTGCGCTCGGCTCGCAGAAGAACAACGATGCGCGCCGCTTGCGCCTCTCGGGCTTCGACCTCGCCGCCTCGGAGATCGCGCGCCTGCGCGGTCCGGTGGGACTCAAGATCGGCTCCAAGACGCCTCCGGAGATCGCGGTGGCGATTCTCGCCGAGCTGACCGCGGTGCGCCGCGGCGTCCAGATCCCGGAAACGATCGAGCCGCCCAAGGCGAACGTTTCGGCCGGCTGCGCCGTTCCGCAGAACTAGCTATCCTTACCCCCCTTCCTGGGGAGTCCATGGCCGCAAACATCCGCGGCGTCCTGCTTGCTGCCGGCTATTCGAGGCGTTTCGGCTCGAACAAGCTTCTGCAGCTCTTGCCCGCGGGCTCGCCCGACGCCGGCACGCCGATCGCGCTGGCGGCTGCGCGCCACTTCGTCGAGGCCCTGCCCGAGGCCGTCGCAGTCATCCGCCCGCGCGCGCAGAAGCTCGGCAAGCTGCTGCGCGACGCCGGCTGCAACACCGTGGTGTGCACGGGCGCCGCCGAGGGCATGGGAGTCAGCCTGGCCGAAGGAGTGCGCGCCGCCGCGGACGCCCACGGCTGGGTGGTCGCCCTCGCCGACATGCCCTACCTGCGACCGGACACGGTCCGCGTCATTGCGAACGCGCTGTCCGAGGGCGCGGCAATCGCGGCGCCTACGTACCGCGGAGAGCGCGGCCACCCGGTCGGCTTTGCGCGCCGCTTTCTGGACGAGCTATCCGCGCTGCGCGGCGATGCAGGTGCGCGCGACCTTCTCAAGCGGCGCGCCGACTGGGTCACCCTCTACGAGGTCGACGACCCCGGGGTGCTGCGCGATATCGACGAACCCTCCGATCTCGAAGGCTAGATCGCCCGCAGCCCGTGCGCGCGGTCGAGGGCATCCGGGCCAAAGGTCCTGGCGATCCACCGCGCGAGCCGTTCACGGAGCGTCACCCGCGGCGCCGCCTCGAGCAGGACGACGTCGCTCGGCTCCTGCGCATGGATGAGCGCGAGGCCGCTCCGGTCGAGGACCAGCGCGTCGTTCGCCGAAAGAAAGTGGTCTTCGAGGTCGCGGTCCTGCGTGATCCACAGCGTTCCGCGGACGCACTCGACCCGGGCGCCCAAGGGGTCGTAGACGCGCAGGACCTCGCGGGCCCCGAGGTGAAGCTCTGCGCGATCGAAACCGATGTTCATGGCTGTTCCTTTATAATGCGGTTTCCGCATGCTCAAGGCACGGGTCCGCGATGCGGATTGTCACCCATGCGGCGCGCGCTCTCAAACGATCTTTGTTCATCTTTAGCATGAGAAAAATGAATGTTTAAGGGTGCGCGGGACCTGCCTTCGCTCGACCTGCTGAAAGGCTTCGAGGCGGCGGCGCGCAACCTCTCCTTCACCAAGGCGGCGACCGAGCTGTTCATCACCCAGTCGGCGGTGAGCCGCCAGATCCAGACGCTGGAGGAGCAGTTGGGCGTCGCCCTTTTTCGCCGTATCCATCGTGATCTGCGCCTTACCGAGGAAGGGCAGACGCTGTACAAGACCGCCGCCGAAGTGCTGCGTCTGCTGCGCGACGTGGCGGGGCGCCTGAACGCGCGCCCGGGCATGCTCACCGTGACCACCACCGCGTCGTTTGCGGCGCTGTGGCTGGTGCCTCGCCTGAACGACTTCCGCCGTCTGCACCCGGGGATCGACATGCGCCTCGATGCCAACAACGAAATCCAGGACCTGGAGCGCGAGGGCATCGACGTCGCGATCCGCTACTGCACCCCGAAGATGGCGGGCAGTGCCGCGGTGCGGCTCTTCGGCGAGCTGGTATTCCCGGTATGCTCCAAGGCGCTGCTCGCCGGGAGGAAGCTCGGCTCGCCCGGGGACCTCAGCGGCCAGGTGCTGCTGCATTACGACGATCCGTACCGGCGCTATCCCTGGCTCTCATGGGAGGTCTGGTTCGAGCTGACCCAGACGCAGGGCGTGAAGCCCTCGGGCATGCTGCGCTTTTCGCACTACGACCAGCTGATCCAGGCGGCCGTAGAGGGCCACGGCATCGCGCTCGGGCGCAGCCGTTTCGTCCGCCAATGGGTGAAGCAGGGCAGGCTCGTTCTCCCCTTCGGCAAGCGCTACATGTCCACCCCGTCGGATTCGCGCGCGTACTTTGTCGTACCCTCGGCGCGCGCGGCTGCGCGCGCCGAGGTCGCGAGGTTCGGTCAATGGCTGCAGCGGCAAGCGCGGGCCGAGGACGAGGAGGACCTGTGACCGGATCGATCCGCTACCGCATCGTTCCCGAGCGGCCCGAAGGGCATCTCTTCCGAGTCAGCTGCACGGTGGGCGACCCCGATCCGTCGGGGCAGGAGTTCGCGCTGGCCGCGTGGATTCCGGGGAGCTACATGATTCGCGAGTTCGCACGCCACATCGTGTCGGTGCGCGCGGAGAGCCGCGGCAAGCCGCTGGCGATCGAAAAACGGGACAAGCACAGCTGGCGCGCGCAGCCCGCTCCCGGTCCGGTCACGGTGGAGTGCGAGATATACGCGAGGGACTTGTCGGTGCGGGGCGCCTACCTCGACACGCGGCAGGGGTTCTTCAACGGCGCGTGTGTTTTTCTGCGGGCGCTGGGCCTGGAGAACGCGCCCTGCGAGCTCGAGGTCGTCCGGCCTCGCGGCGCGCGCTACCGCGGCTGGACCGTGGCAACCGCGATGGCGCGCAACGGGGCGAAGCCGCACGGTTTCGGCCGCTTCCGGGCGTCGGGCTACGACGAGTTGATCGATCACCCCGTCGCGATGGGCGAGCTCGCGCTCGCGAGCTTTCGCGCCTGCGGAGTGCCGCACGACATCGCCATCGCCGGTCGGCAGCACGCCGACATGGTGAGGCTGGCTCGCGACCTGAAGCGCCTGTGCGAGCACCATATCAGGTTCTTCGGCGAGCCGGCGCCGATGAAGCGCTACGTGTTCCTTGTCACAGCGCTGGGAGAGGGCTACGGCGGGCTGGAGCACCGGGCGTCCACCGCGCTGCTGTGCTCGCGCGACGATTTGCCGCGCCGGGGCGAAACGCGGGTGGGCGAGCGCTACCGCACCTTTCTGGGTCTCGTGAGCCACGAGTACTTCCACACCTGGAACGTGAAGCGCATCAAGCCGGCGGCTTTCACGCCTTATGACCTGGACCGCGAGGCCTACACGACCCTGCTATGGGCGTTCGAGGGCGTGACCTCCTACTACGACGATCTGGCCCTCGTGCGCTGCGGCCTCATCGGAAGAAAGGACTACCTCGAGCTTCTCGGCCGCGCGATCACGGCCTATTTGCGCGCGCCGGGACGGCGCCGGCAGACGCTCGCGCAGGCGAGCTTCGACGCCTGGATCAAGTATTACCGGCCGGACGAGAATTCGCCCAACGCGACCGTGAGCTACTACGGCAAGGGGAGCCTGGTCGCGCTGTGCCTGGATCTGCTGATCCGCGACAGGACGCGCGGAAGGAAATCGCTCGACGACCTGATGCGGGCGCTCTGGAAGCGGCACGGGCTCGCCGGTATCGGCGTCGAAGAGGACGGCGTCGAGCGGCTCGCCGGGGAAGTCACGGGCCTGGGGCTCGCCAAGACCTTCGACGAGTGGCTGCGCTCGACGCGCGAGCTGCCCCTGCGCGAGCTTCTGGAGAAGCACGGCGTGGAGATGCTCCTGCGCGCGGCCGAATCGTCCTCGGACAAGGGCGGGCGTCCGCCGGGATCGGGCGCGTCGTCCGGGAACGCCGGCGGGCTCGCGATGCTCGGCGCGCTGGCGCGCGTCGACGGCGACGAAGCGGTGATCACCCACGTGCTCGACGGCGGCGCCGCGCGCGAGGCCGGAATCGCCGCGGGCGACGCGATCGTCGCCGTGGACGGACTGCGCACCGGGCGCGGAGGCCTGGACGCCGCGCTCGCGAAGCGCCGTGCGGGCGAGACCGTCAGGCTCCACGCATTCCGGCGCGACGAGCTTCTCGAGTTCGACGTGCGCCTGAAGCGGGCTCCGGAGGACACCTGCGTGCTCGCCGAGCTGTCCGGAGCGAAGGGAAGGCCGCTCGATCGCTGGCTGGAGGGCCGGCGTGGCTGAAGCGCGGATCATCCTGATCCGTCACGGCGAAACCGAATGGAACCGGGAGGGCCGTATCCAGGGCTATCACGGCGACAGCCCCCTGACCGCGAACGGCCGGGCGCAGGCGCAGAGGCTAGCAGCGCGCCTGCGGGAGGAAGAGCTCAGTGCCTTGCACTCCAGCGACTCGGAGCGCGCCGTCCAGACCGCAGCGCCGATCGTCGCCGCGCTCGGCCTCGCCGTCGTGCCTGACGCGGCGCTGCGCGAGCGCAGCTACGGCGACTTCGAGGGGTGGACCTACGCCGAGCTCGAACGCGAGCATCCAGACGCGTACCTCAGGTTCCGGTCGCGCGATCCCGATTACGCGCCGCCGGGCGGCGAGAGCGGAGCCCGGTTCCGCGATCGCATACTGGCCGCGCTCGAGCGCATCGCCGCGGCCGCGGGAGGCGGCCGCGCGGCGGTGGTGACCCACGGCGGAGTGCTCGGCGTCATCTACCGCCGCGTCAACGGCTCGGCCCCGGATTCCAAGCGGGAGTATTCGCTCCACAACGCGAGCATCAACCGATTGCTGTACGCGAACGGCCGCTGGTCGATCGAGGCCTGGGGGGATGTCGCGCACCTGGCCGCGGGCAGCGGCGACGGCATCCAGGGCGCGTAGCCCCTCGCAAGAAGCTTGACAGGAGGTCCTTCCGGGCTAATACTTAACTACATGGTTAAGTATTCGAGCGAGCCCCTCGATGCGATCTTCACCGCTCTCGCCGACCCGACGCGCAGGCGGGTGGTGAAGGCTCTCTCCGGGGGCAGCCTTCCGGTCACCGCGCTCGCACGCCCCTTTGCGATGTCCCTGCCCGGCTTCATGAAGCATCTTCGGATCCTCGAGGACGCCGGGCTCATCACGCGGGAGAAGGAGGGCAGGGTAGTGAGCTGCACCCTGGCCGCGGACCCGATGAAGAAGGCTTCGGAATGGCTCGATCGCACCCGCGAATTCTGGGAGAAACGCCTCGACGCGCTGGCCCGGTTTCTCTATCACCAAGAGGAGACTCAAGCATGGCGAACGCCAAAACGAAGGAGCGCCCGTCGCTCTCGCTCGTACGCAAGCTCGATGCGGCACCGGCGAAGGTCTGGAGGGCGCTGACCGATCCCGCAATGCTCAAGCGATGGATGGCACCGGATCCCGCTTTCGAGACCCCGGTGGCCGAGGTCGATCTGCGCGTGGGCGGGCGCTATCGCATCGTGATGAAATCGCCCGACGGCGAGGAGCACGACGTGCGCGGCGTGTACCGGGAAGTCGTCCCGAACAGGAAGCTCGTTTGCACCTGGGCGTGGCAGAGCGCGCCCGAGCGCGAGTCCCTGGTAACGCTCGCGCTGCGCGCCGCGGGCGAGGGCACGGAGCTCACGCTGATCCACGAGCAGTTCGCCGACGAGCAGGCCCGCGACAAGCACCAGCACGGCTGGATCGGCTGCCTCCGCGGCCTCGAACGATTCCTCGCCTGAGGGCCCGCAACATGGCCAAAATCGTCAAGCAGTCGGTGCTGCTCCCGGCCCCTGCAAAGGAGCTGTACGCAACGTATCTGAGCCCCAAAGGGCACGGCGCCATCACCGGAGGAAAGGTGCAGATCAGTTCCAAAGCGGGCTCGAGCTTCCGGGCCTTCGGGGGCGCCCTGCGCGGGCGGATGTTGCAGGCGATCCCCGGCCGGCAGCTCGTGCAGTCGTGGCGCTCGAGCGCGTTCCGGAAGAGCGATCCGGACTCGACATTGATCATTCGCTTCACGCCCAAGGGCAGGAGCGCGCGCGTCGACCTGATCCACGTGAACGTTCCGGATCACGACTACCAGGGAGTGAGCAAGGGGTGGAAGACCTACTACTGGAAGCCCTGGCGCAAGGTCCTCGCCCGGCGCAGAGCCTAGTCTGGACGTAGAATCCAGGGCTGAGACTTCGTGCTCGCCCCGGATGAACGCCCCCGACAACCAGGCTCTCGCCATCGCCTACTCCGACGTCGCCGCCGCGGCGGAGCGGATCTCGGGGCATGCGCACCGCACGCCCGTGCTCACCTCCCGAACCGTGGACGAGCGCACGGGTGCGCGCGTCTTCTTCAAGTGCGAGAACCTGCAGCGCATCGGCGCCTTCAAGTTCCGCGGCGCCTTCAACGCGCTGTCCCGGTTGTCGCCGGCTGAGCGCGAGCGCGGCGTGCTGTCCTTCTCCTCCGGAAACCACGCGCAGGCGGTGGCGCTCGCCGGCAGGCTGCTCGGCATCCGCGTCACCATCGTGATGCCCTCGGACGCCCCCGCCGTCAAGATCGAAGCGACCCGCGGC
>DATEGT010000011.1:0-2348 GCA_035280025.1 Burkholderiales bacterium
CGAAGGATTGGGCAAGCTCGCGTTCGAGCCGCGCAGCTCGACGCCGGACGAGCTGACGGCGTTCCTGAAGGAGCAGATCGAATCCTGGGCGCGCACCGCGCGCGCGGCGGGCATCGAGCCGGAGTGAGGCGCGGCGGCGCCCGGCGACCACGTCCCGCTGCGCCGGCGCGTCTCCCTCGAGGGCACGTGGGCTGGTCAAGTGATGACTTCGCAAACTCGTTCTTTCAGGGAGTCTTGGCCCGCGCGGCGCCCGCATTCTTTCGGCATATTTGATAGAGGTGTTCGCCGCCGCTCCACGCCGCCGCCACCGGCTTGTCGCCGATCCGCTTGGCAAGCTTGGCCATGGTCTCCCAATCGCCCGCCGAACAGGCGAATCGGGCGTAGTGATTGATGTTCCATGGATCTGGGAAATCCCTTATGAGCCGTTCGAATCCCGCTTTCATGCGCGGCCAGTCCACTTGAGCAGCGTGGAACGCGCCGCTCTCCGCCCAGACCAAGCGTGCGTATAGTGTCTCTCCCATCTTGGAGCGAGTCGCGTCGACGGCTCGGTCTATGAATTGCTGCAGATCCTTGACTGAGCCGTACCATTTGGGTGAGTAGTAAGAAGCGGCGGAGAAATATAGCGGGAGATAGCCCGGGTGCCTACGAACTGCTTCCTCGTAGAGTGCATCGAATCGATCGCGTGGCCATCCCTGTGCAACAGCGACATCGAGCATCGCCTCGAACCATCCCGCATCTTCCTTGGTGCTTGCGTCCAAACCGGTCAGCGCGTTTCGCGCATTCTCGACCAGACTCGCGAATTGCTTCGATGCGTCCTGACTTACCGTGCTCGAATAGCCACCCCCGCGCAGGAGCCAGCCGTATCGTAGAGGATATGTCGCGAGAGCTACTCGCGCGGTCACGGACTCCGGATGCCGGTCACGCCATTCACGCAATCTCTCGCCACGCAGTTTCCACAGCTCTTCCGTGAGCTGATTGCCGCACACGCATCCGGCAGTCCCTCCGTAAATCGCGGCCAAGCGCGGCTGGCCATCGCTGATGAGCGAGGCATTGGTGCGAGCTTCGACGGCTGCTCGTTCCAAGTCGTCGTACGCTCGCTGCAATAGCAGAGCCTGGTACTCATCGATCGAACGCTGCATCGGCCTTGGGTTCGTAAACTGCGCAAGGGTCGTACTACAGATGAGCGTTGCCGTGAGCAAGAAGACAGCTGCAGCGCGCTGAACTCCCGAGTCCGGTTTCAATTCGGATACCTCCAAGCTCTTTGCTCTAACTCGGCGTTATTCTCCGTGGTGACGAGCTCCCAGTCCGAAACCGAAATAATTCGATAGCGCCTTTCGCCCGGTCGGAAGTTTTCCGGAGAATCGCTCTCGGCTATCTCGTATATCAGATTCCCATCTTGGACGCGCCATGTCCCTGATGCCGAAAACCTCAATGCGCCTTGAACGTTGCGCAAGGTACCGGCCAGCTGAAAAGTGCCGTCCGCGCGCAGATCGATGGACTGTTCTATCGTTCCGCTGCCGATGTAGCTGGAAGCACTCCATTTGCCCGAGAGCCGACTCGAGAAGAACTCGTCGCGGGACGGGTGCGTAATGCAGCCGGCAATGCACAGCACGAGAGCAGAAGCGAAATTCCGGACAGTGCTGATACGTTCCCTTCCCGACTGTTGTCCGTCAACCCACCTTCGCATCCGGTTGATTCACCACCCGATACGCCTGCAAGTGTGTCGAGCGGTCGCTCGCCTTACAAGTCGGGTATACCAGACAGGCTGTGTAGGTGTTTCTTGACAACGGATACAGGCCATCGCGGGCAGGTTGCGCCCCGACGTGTAGGTCGCTGTCGCGCAAGCCGACCCCGTCGTTGACGACTTATCGTTTCAATCTACCTTCGCTCCGGAGGTCTTCACGACCTTCGACCATTTCTCGATCTCGCCCCGGATCAGCGCGTCGAACTGCTCGGGCGTGGAGCCGATGGGCTCCATGCCCTGCTGCTTCATTCGCCCGGTCAGGTCCGACGACCTGATCTGGCGCGCGATGTCGGCGCTGATGCGGTGCACGAGATCCCGCGGCGTCGCGGCGGGGGCGACGATGCCGACGAGCGAGAGGGCGCTCACGCCGGGCACGGTCTCGGCGACCACCGGATAGTCCGGAGAATCGGGGGCGCGCTTCGGCGACAGCAGCGCGATGACCTTGATCTTGCCGGCCTTGATCAGGGGCTGCACGGCGTAGAGCACGTCCATCAGGATCGGCACGCGGCCGGCGACCACGTCCTGCTGCGCGGGCGCGCCTCCCTTGTAGGGCACGTGCACGATGTCGATGCCCGCGCTGGTCTTCAGCAGCTCGACCGAGAGG
>DATEGT010000012.1:0-4835 GCA_035280025.1 Burkholderiales bacterium
CCGTACCACGTCGGGGTGGCCCTCGAGAAAGCAGGTCGGCGGCCTCGCGATGATGGCGCAGTCGATCTCGTTCGCGGCGAGGAGCTGCGACAGCGAGCGGTCGGCGACGCGGGTGAGGCGCACGCCCTGCGGCAGGGCGAGCTCGACCTTCTCCTCGCGGCCGGGGGCGTTGGCCCCGGCCTGGAACCAGTGCACGTCCTGGAGCCTCACCCCCATGTCGTTGTGCATCCAGCCGCGCATGTACACCGCCGCCGAATGCGCCCATTCGGGCGAGCCCACCTTGCGGCCCTTCAGGTCCTCGACTCTGCGGATGCCGCTCTTCTTGTTGACGTAGAACGAGCCGAAGCGGAACAGGCGCGAGCACACCACCGGCAGGCCGATGATGTCGCTCTCCTCGCGGGTCACCTGCGCGGCGAACTTGGCGAACGACAGCTCGGACAGGTCGAACTCGCGGTTCGCGGTGAAGCGCGCGAAGCACTCGTGGTGGCCGAGCGTCAGCCAGTTGTGCTCGATGCCTTCGGCCTGGACCTCGCCCGTCCTGAAATCGCGGAAATGGTCGTAGTCGGTGGTCGCGATGGTGAGCTTGAGCTTCGACATGGCCGCGATGATAGCCGGATGCCAGCCGTGAAGAAAGTCTCAAGGGTATATGCCGTTGACATGACCGGCCACGCCAAAGATACTTCCGCGTGCGAGCCCGAACCGCCCGTCACGCGACCGCGTTGTCGCGGGATCAGAGGAGTGCGCAATGCCACTTCATGCAAGGTGCTTCGCATTAACCGCAGCATTTGTCGCCCTTAGTCCCGTCTTCGCCGTAGATCTGCAGCCGGCCGACGCCGTCCTCAGGCGCATCGGCAGCGGAGCTGCGCCCGCGAAAACCGGTACGTCCGAGGCTGCGAGGCTTCTGACCGACATTGTCGCCTACCGGAGGAACTCCGCTTCCTTTTCCCCGGAGAATGCGGCGACCCAATGGCTGGCGCTATGGGACCGCGCCCGCACGATCAGCCCCTCGCGCATTGCTTCCGACTACAGCGCACTCGACCCGGATACGCAGCGCCCAGTGGGCCTGACATCGGTGCTCGCGTCGCTTCCGAAGCCTTCCGCGTGGCCGGCCTTGCGACAACAGGCGCTTGCGCGCGCAAAGCGGAAGCCCAGCGACCCGGGTGCACTGGGGCTGAAGCTCATCACCGAGTTGCTCGCAGACGACAAGGCCGCCATTTTCCAGTCGCTCGCTGCTTTCGAGCGCTCCATCAAGGAGAGCGGCCCGGCAGACCGGGAGACCAAGCGCTTCAGCCTCGACCGCGCGCGCGCCCTGGCTTACAAGCTGTACGGCTCGCGCGAGCAGATCGCCGAAGGCTTCACGGCCAGCACCGACGTTCCGGCATCGTCGCGCTATGGACTCCCGATCGATGTTCCCGATCTAGTTGGCCTGGTCGGCGCGGAGAAAGCTGAGGCGCTTCTGCGCCAAGCCCTGCGCAAGCCGATTTCACTCCACGTTCCGGAGGGCGCCGCCACGCGCACACTGGCGCGCAAGGTCGCATCCGATCAGCTCGCCAGTCTACGCAATCCGCAGTGGGGGCTCGTCGACGGCATCGGCACCGCATCGCTGTACGAGGCAATGCAGAAGCGCTTCGATCCGGCCGCGAACGAGGCCAAGGGCCGGGAGGCCGAGGAAGAAAGCACGGGCTTCGACTATTCGCGCGCGCTTGCGGACACCTATTACTTTCTCGACATGGTTATCGCAGGCCGCTACGAGGATGCCGAGCGAGCCATGGTTCGAGCCGCTGGAAGCCGCGGCGGCCTGAATGTGCCGAGAGAGGCCATGGCCGCGCTCGTACGCGCCGGGAAGAACGAAGCCGTATACGAATTCCTAGGCAAGCTGCTCGAGCGCCGTCCCGAACTGCAGGCCTGGAGCGCGTATCTGGAGCAAGCGGGCTATGTGGGGCGCTCCGATGACACCATCGTGCTGATCGACAGAGTTCTAAAGCGGTCGAACCTCCCGCCTTACGTGCGCACCGAGCTGCAGCGCAGGCGCCTCGACGCCCTGTTGGGCGCCGACAAAGTTGACGCGGCGATTGCCGGATTCCGCCAGCTGCTTTCGGTGCCGCCCGCCGCCAACGAGGATAACCTCGCGGAGCGGACCACGGTCGCAATCCGCCTCGCCGCGCTGGGGAGAGTCCTGAACCGGCCCGATCTCTCCCAGACCGGGTTCGCGTTCGCCCGCCGGGCGCTGGTCCTCCCGCGGAAACCCAGAGCAAGATACGACTTCTCAACGGGGAACGACGCGCTCTCCGGTGCGCTGGCCGAGCTGCGGCGGCAGGGCCGCGCCGCCGAGGCGCAGGATCTGGCCTTGGCCGAGCTCGGGCGTGAAAGCGAGCAGCCCGAGAACGCAGATTTCGCCGCGTTCGCCGCCGAAGCCTCGAAGCGCGCGGCCCTTGTCGAGATCGTGGGCATCTACGACGCAGCGGGCCGCCCGGCCGACGTGCTGCGGCTGCTCGACGAGGCAGGCAACTGGGGCGCGCGGGACCTCCTCGCGGTCATCGCGGAGAAGGACTCGCAAGGCGTGCCGCTCGGCCTGATGGCCGCCAAGGCGCTGAACGCGAACGGCAATACGGTGGCGGCCAAAACCGTCGTGCGCGCGCTGCTCGATCGAATGCCCGGATACGATGCAGCCTATCAGCTGTTCGTGAACTTGCACGGAGCTCAGGCCCCGGCCGAACTCGACCGCCTGTACGCACTCGACCAGTTCGAGGAACGGCCCTTGATCTGGAAAGCCGTCGCACTTCACGCCGCTGGCCGCAATGTCGACGCCGAGAACGCAGCGCGGCGCGCGATCGCGATAGACCCCTCCGACGGTGAGGAAGGCAAGAACGACCGGATGCGCGCCTACGCCGTGCTCGCGGACATCTTGGAAGGACGCGCGGATCGCAAATCAGCCGACGTCTACCGGCGCGCCGTGAAGGCGATCCGAATGTCCGAGGATGCCGATGACCTCCACAAGCTGGGCCTGTACCAGCGCGCGTTCGCGGGTTACCGGGCCGCGCTCGACCAGTTTTCCGACGCGTATTGCATCCAATCGCGCCTCGCAGTCCAGCTGAGCAAGGTAGGACTGCACGAGGAAGCGCTGAAGCACTATCGTAGGGCGTACGAGCTGATGCCCGACAGCTTCGGACGCGTCGAGAGCCACTGTCTGGGCTGCGAAACCGTGTTCGCGGATGGGCAGGCACAGTCGGTCGCCGAGAGCGTCTTTACCACCGTCCTGAAGCGTGTGCCCTCCAAACCACAGGGCCACTACATGCTCGGCTATCTGCGCAAGGAGCAGGGACGCTATGGCGAAGCGCTCGACCTATTCCGGCAAGCCGTGAACCTCGACGCCGACTACCTCAATGCATGGAGACAGATGAACGAACTGGGCGACAAGACCTATATGGAGCCCAGGGAGCGCGACGCCGCTCGCATGAAGCTGCTCGAGCTCGACCCGCGGCAACGCCATGTGCACTACGATCTCAAGGAGGTGGTCGACCTCGCCACCCTGTGGCGAGCTCTCGACCGCGCGGCGTCCAACCCCGACCTCAACCCGAAGCTCGAGGGCGTGTACCCACTCAAGGGGAGCGCCCGAGAGCAGGAACGCTCGCTCGGCAAGCTCCCTCCGGAAATGCGCCTTCAGATGCAGGTCTACACCGAATTGCGCGATCGAATGAGCGGCCGCGTGCAGCTTCTGGACGCATCGCCAACGCTCGCTCGTCACGCCATGATCTTGGCGACGCTCGGACTCATGGGTGATCCATCGCAGTACGAGTTTCCGATGGAGTGAGTCCCCGCTGAAAATCGCCACCTGGAACGTCAACGGCTACCGCGCGCGGGAGAAGCAGTTTTCCGAGTGGCTGGCGCGCGACCGCCCCGACGTGGTGTGTCTCCAGGAGCTGAAGGCCGAGCGCGCGCAGATCGCCGAGCCTCCCGACCTCGAGGGCTATCACCGGTACTGGCACGGCCTGCGCGCGTACTCGGGCGTCGCGCTGCACGTCCGCAGGGATTTCTTCGGCGCCGAGCCCGCGTTCAGCCACCCGGACTTCGACATGGAGTCGCGCATCGTCCAGGCCGAGATCGGCAATCTCGTGCTCGCGTCGGTCTACGTGCCGAACGGCGGCAAGGACTACGAGGCGAAGCTGCAGTTCCTGGTCCGGCTCGCGGACTGGACGAGGCAGCTCGCGCGCGAAGGCCGCGAGCTCGTTCTCTGCGGCGACATGAACGTCACGCGCAGTGATATCGACCTGCATCCGAAAGAGGTGAAACCCGGCGTGATCGGCCAGCGCGAGGAGGAGCGCGACCTCTTCGAGCGCGTCCTCGGCGACCGGCTGGTCGACGTCACCCGAGCGCTCGCTCCCGACGACCCGAACATCTTCAGCTGGTGGGCGCCCTGGCGCAACATGCGGCAGCGGAACATCGGCTGGCGTATCGACTACGTGCTCGCGTCGCCCTCGATCGCCGAGCGCGCCTCGAGCTGCGCGGTGCTCGCCGACGTCGGCACCAGCGATCACGCGCCGGTGATGATGACGACGGCCTAGGTCTGGACGCCCGGCAGCGGATGCAGCAGGCAGCCGTTGGTGCGCCAGCCGCCTGCTTCGCGCAGCATCGGGTAGATCGCGAGCCACGCCCTTCCCGCCTCGTCGGTCATCCTGACCGGCTGGACGACCTGGCCGTCGACGATCTCCGGCACTTGAAACTGAACCGACTTGGGACGGTAGACCACCGCGTACTGGCTGCGCACCATGTCCATGAACACTTCCGGCGTTCCGAACTGCGCGCGGATGCCGGCGGTCGCGAACGAGAATGCGCGC
>DATEGT010000013.1:0-23772 GCA_035280025.1 Burkholderiales bacterium
GCCACGAAGCCGGTGTGGCAGCTGAGGCAGGTTCCCGGCGCGACCGCAGTGTGGCTGTAGCGCGCGCCCTGCCACGTCGCGGCGGAGCGATGGCAGGTATTGCAGGCCTCGTTCGTCTGCACGTGGTTGGCGGGCTTGAACGTGGTGGCGATGCGGCTTCCGGGGCGGTGGCAGAATTCGCACTGCCTGGGCGTGCCTGCCATCTGCCCGCCGACGTGGCAGTTCTCGCACGGCGTGACGGCATGCACCCCCGTGAGCGGGAAGGTCGTGCGCAGGTGGTCGAAAGTGCCGCGGCTCGATTGCGCCAGCGATGCGCCGGCGTGCGCCAGCGCGATCGCCATGGCGCTGCAAGCGATCAGGCGCGCCAGTCGAATCCCGTGTTCCGTGTCCATGTCGATTCTCCTCTCACTGGAACAAACGCCCTGCGCCTCCCGACTTGATGGTCTTGAACGTGCTCGTGACGTGGCAGCGCTCGCACACCGGCCCGAAGCCGCCGTTGTGGATGTCCCGGTCCGCGTGGCAGTCCGCGCAGGTGCTGGCTAGCTTCAGCTTTCCCTGCACCGGGAACCTGTGGCACGCGAGACAATCCAGGCCGCGGTGCTTCCCGTCGAGCACGAACGCGGTGCGCCGGTCGTGATCGAAGTCCCACTGCTTCCAGCTGCGCGGGTTGTGGCATTGCTCACAGGCGATCCCGAGACGCAGCTTGTGCTTGTCGTCCTTGCGATGGCACGCGTAGCACTCGGTCCTGGCGTCCTTGAACTGCGGCGTGGTGTGGCAGTCCTTGCATGCGACCTTCGCGTGCTTGCCTAGAAGCGGGAAGCGCGTCACCCCGTGGTCGATGCGGCTCTGCTTCCAGCTCGCCTCGTTGTGGCAGGACTCGCATTGGACCCCGAGCTGTCCCCTGTGCTTGTCGTCCTTGCGATGGCAGGCGATGCAGGCCGTCGCCAGCTTCTCCTTGTAGATGAAGCCGATGTGGCAGCTGTAGCACGCGATCTGCGCGTGCTTGCCGCGCAGCGGGTAGCGCGCCACCAGGCCGTGGTCGAAGACCGTGGCAGTCCACGATCTCTCCACGTGGCAGCTCTCGCAGCGGTCGCCGAAACGCCCCTGGTGTCCCTTCTTGTCGTCGTCCTTCCTGTGGCAGGCGACGCATGCCGTCGGCGTCTTTTCCCGGTAGAGGATCCCGGTGTGGCAGGCGTCGCAGCGCACGAGCTGGTGCCTGCCCTTCAGCTCGAACTTCGTGTCGCGCGCGTGGCTGAACCGGGTCGTCTTCCAGGCCATGTCGGTATGGCAGGTCTCGCATCGGGTGCCGAACCTGCCGCGATGCCCCTTCTTCTCGTCGTCCTTCTGGTGGCAGGAAACGCAGGCGAGCGGCGTGCCCTTGAAGTCCCGCGTCTTGTGGCAGGACTCGCAGGAGACGTCCGCGTGCGCGTTTCGCAGCGGGAACCTCGTCTTGCTGTGGTCGAAGCGCGTCTGCTTCCACGAGGTCTCGGTGTGGCAATTGGCGCACTCGGGCCCGAGCTTTCCCTTGTGCTTGTCGTCCTTCTTGTGGCACGCGGAGCAATCGCGCGACGTGTTGCGGTACTTGACCGGGGGCACGTGGCAGGAAACGCACTCGACCTTGGGCGAGGCGTGGGCTCCCTTGAGCAGGAAGTCGGTCTGCTTGTGGTCGAAAGTCTTGGAGTTCACGGGAGCGATGTTCGCCTTCCGCCCCTTGTGGTCCGTGTGGCACGCGCGACAATCCTGGTCGGACATGCGCCCGTGGAAGCGCCGGCGCTGCGCGATGTCGGCCGCGATCTCCTTGTGGCAGTCGAGGCACTGCGCCCGCTGGCCCGCGCGGTTGAAGCGCACGTGGCAGTTCTTGCAGTCGCTCTCCCACTTGGCGTGCCCCTCGATCACCTGGCCGGGCATGACCGCCGTCTCGAGGCTCTGCGCGGTCGCGCCCGACGCGAGCGCGAGGAGGAACCACCCGGTGACAGTCGCTCGTCTCGGCATGAGCGTCAGTACATGTGCACATAGACCACATGGACGACGGCGCTGAACACCAGCATGAAGACGAAAGGAACGTGCAGGACGTGCCAGAGCGAGAACAGGCGCTCGTAGGTGCGGAACTGGGCGACCTCCTTGAGCTCGCGCATGTACCCTTTCAGGATCCGGCGCGCGACGCGGATGCGATGGCTGCGCTCGCCGCGCGGCCAGCCCCGCTCCTTCGCCGCGCGGGCCAGGACCTGTCCGACCTCCCTCATGCTGCGCCAGTAGACGTAGTGCGTGCGCACCGTGAGCGCGAGAAAGCGCCGCACGCCGAGCAGTCCCGGGCGCGTGTGGTCGGCGGCGTACGCCTCCAGATCCCTGAGGCGCCGCTCCACGTTCGGCGCGAAATGGAATTTCGACTTGAGCGACTCGCCCTGGAGGCCGAGGTGCTCCTGCCGCTCGCGCAGCGTGGCCTGGCGCCCGTAGAGGCCGTGGTGGATCTTGGTGTAGATGAAGCGGCCGATGATGCCGCTGCCGGCGACGATCAGCATGCTGTAGAACGCGACGGCGGCGTTGAGCGAGCCGACCTTGAGGGTGGAGTGGTACAGGATCAGGACCGGCCCGGCGATCCCGAGGAACATGTGGACCTTGAACCAGTGCCTGAGCTCGCCGGCGCGCTGCAGGAAGCGCGCGCGCTTGCGCAGCGGATACAGGAGCAGGACCAGCATGAAGATCGAGCCGACGAGCCCGAGGTCGTAGCCGAGATCCGAGCCGGGCGTATAGAGCTCGGCGCGGCCGGCGAACCAGGCGCCGGCGGTGAGAACGACGGCGACCAGCCAGATCGACGTCACCGACAGCGGTCGGGCGCCCCCGCGGCGCTCCGCGCCCGCATCAGTGCGCTCGCCCGGGCGGCTGCGCGCCGAACGGCGATCGACGTCGTATGCCGGACTTGCCTGGGACGACAAGGGCTTGCCTCCGGACAAAGCGGGTTCCCCGCGGGAATGACATTGTCATCCGGAGCGCAGGACCGGCCGTGGAAAATATTCCACCGCGCGCGGGAGAATCGAGGCAGTCGTGAAAAACTGCCGCGCTTCCCATTGGCTCTCCCGGGCGCGGGCGTAGGATACGAATATATCCATGCGGGTGTTCGCCATTTGCCGGGCGTCTCCGTTTGGCGACACGCGGATGTAACTCATTCTCATATGCTCGAAGGCGCCAACCTCACCACGCTGCTCCTCTACGGGCTGCCTTTTCTCACGGTGCTCGTCTGGTACGTGATGCGCCAGCGCCGCAGCGACCGCGAGGGCAGCGCGCGCCTTCAGCAAGCGATCGAGGAGGGCTTGAACGAGCCCGCCTCGCTGCACCCGGTCATCGACCCGCGCAAATGCCTCAACTCCAGGGCCTGCGTCGCCGCCTGCCCGGAGAACGCGATCGGCATCGTCGACGGGAAGGCGCAGCTCGTGAACGCCGCGGCGTGCATCGGTCATGGAGCGTGCATGGCCTCCTGCCCGCACGACGCGATCACGCTGGTGTTCGGCACCGAGAAGCGCGGGATGGACATTCCCGCGGTCAAGCCCAACTTCGAGACCAACGTCCCCGGGCTGTTCATCGCCGGCGAGCTCGGCGGCATGGGGCTGATACGCAAGGCCGTCGAGCAGGGCCGCCAGGCGATGGAGTCGATCGCGAAGCTCAGGGGCGGCGGGTTTCCGTACGACGTGGTGATCGTCGGCGCCGGGCCGGCCGGCATCTCGGCTTCGCTCTCCGCCAAGGAGAAGAACCTCAAGTTCGTGACGCTCGAACAGGAGAGCTCGTTCGGGGGGACCGTCTATCACTATCCCCGGAACAAGGTCGTCATGACCGCGCCGGTGCAGCTGCCGCTGATCGGCAGGATGAACTTCGGCGAAGTCAGCAAGGAGAAGCTCCTCGAGTTCTGGAAC
The DNA here is from genome assembly GCA_035280025.1 of Burkholderiales bacterium. Taxonomy (GTDB): domain Bacteria; phylum Pseudomonadota; class Gammaproteobacteria; order Burkholderiales; family SG8-39; genus VBDM01. The sequence continues at coordinate 3,906 of DATEGT010000013.1, forward strand.
GGCGTGGTCAGGCGCACCGGGATAAGGATCAACTTCTTCGAGCGCATGGAGACGCTGAAACCGGAGCGGCAGGGATTCGTGGTCAGGACCTCGAAGCAGGAGTACCGCGCGCGCGCGGTGCTGCTGACGATCGGGCGCCGCGGCACGCCGCGCAAGCTCGGGGTGAAGGGCGAGGAGCGGCCCAAGGTGGTCTATCGCCTGATCGACCCCGAGCAATATCGCGGGCAGCACGTGCTCGTCGTCGGCGGGGGCGACTCCGCGCTGGAGGCGGCGCTCGCCTGCGCCGACGAGCCCGGCACGAAGGTCACGCTCTCCTACCGCAGCGAGGCGTTCTCGCGCGTCAAGCCGAAGAACCGCGAGCTCGTCCAGCGCGCCGAGAGCGCGCGGAAGCTGAAAGTCATCCTCTCCTCCAACGTCGAGCAGATCGGCGAGGGGAGCGTCACCCTGGACCAGGGCGCCAGGAAGATCGAGCTGAAGAACGACGCGGTCATCGTGTGCGCCGGCGGCATCCTGCCCACGCCTTTCCTGAAGGAAATCGGCGTGCAGGTCGAAACCAAGTACGGCACCGCGTAGCTACGCCGCCGCACGCTTGGACATTCCCCCGTCGATGGTGACGATGGTGCCGCTCGTATACGAGGACAGGTCGGACGAGAGGAAGACCACGCTCGCGGCGATTTCGTCGACGGTCGCCGGGCGCCCGAACGGGTTCTTCTTCAGCAGCTCCGTATAGCGCTCCTCGTCGCCGAGCATCGCCTTGGCGCGCTTCCTGGAGATCTTCACCACGCGGTCGGTGGCCACCGGGCCGGGGTTGACGCCGAGCACGCGCACCCCGTATTCCGGGCTCGCCGCGCCCAGCGCGAGCGTCATCGACATGAGGCCCGCGTTCCCCATGGAGCCCGCAACGTAGGCCGGGATCGGGCGCTCGCCGGCGGCGCCGATGATGTTGACGATGACGCCGCGCTTCCTCGCCTTCATCCCGGCGAGGTAGTGGCGCGTGAGCGCGACGTAGCCGAACACCTTCAGGTCCCAGCCGGCGCGCCAGGCCGCGTCGTCGACCTCCTCGATCGGCCCGGCGGGAATGTCGCCCGCGTTGTTGACCAGCACGTCGACCTCGGGGCAGGCCTGCGTCAGCTTCTTCCGGCCCGCATCCTGCGAAAGGTCGACGGCGAACGCCTGCACCTCGACCCCGGCGTTCCTCCGGATCTCGGCGGCCTCGCGCTCGAGCAGGTCTTTCGAGCGCGCCGCGAGGCGCAGGAGGCAGCCCTCGCGCGCGAACCACTGCGCGATCGCGAGCCCGATGCCCTTCGATGCGCCGGTGACGAGCACCGTGCGTCCCGCCAGCTTCAGGTCCATCCCGTCTCCGTCGTATACAGTGTCATTTTGCCGTCCGCCCCTTGGCTTTGCGCCGCAGTCCGCGCGCCTTCCCCGCATCTGCCGACCGGAGCGCGCGGAAGATGTCCTGGTACACCGCAACCACGTCGCGCGGCTGCTCGGCCAGCTTCCCGGCAAACGCGAGGGTCTCGCGGCCGAGCTCGGCCGCGGGAAATACCTCATCGAGAAAGCCCCACTCGCGAAGCGTCGCGGCCGCGAGGGTTTCACCCGCGAGCATCAATCGCCGGGTGCGCGTCCCGCCGATGATCTCGTACATGCGCTCGAGCGCCGAGATCGGATAGAAGAGCCTGTTCCTCACCGCCGGCACCGCGAGCTCGAGCACGTCGTCGCCGAAGCGGAAGTCCGTCGCCGCGGCGAGCTGCACCCCGCCGCCGTAGCAGTTGGCATGCAGCATCGCGATCGTCGGAAAGGGCATGGCCCGCATGTCGCTCCAGAAGGCTTCGACGCCCTTCTCGACCGCGGCGAAGCCCTCGGCGCGCTTCGCGAACGTTTCCACGAACTTGAGATCGACCCCCGCGGAGAAGGACTTGTCGCCCGCGCCGCGCAGGACGAGCGCGCCGACGTCCTTGCGGCGCCTCAGGGCCTTGGCCGCCGCGGCGAGCCCTCGCGCGACGCCCGCGTCGATCGCGTTCATGCGCTCGGCGTTGTCGAAGGTGACGATCGCGACTGCGCCGCGGATTTCGGTCGAGACGCTCCCCATGTCACCCGCTCGCGACCGCGACCGACTCGATGAACCCGAGGCACAGGCGGTTGAACTCCGCCGGGTTCTCGAGATTGACGCAGTGGCCGGTCTGCGGGAACACGTGCAGGCGCGCGTCGGGAAGCACCCGCTCGAGGAAGTCGCTGGGCTTGCGGCAAGGCGCGTCCTCGTCGCCGACCACGACGAGCACCGGGACGCGGAGCGCCGCCAGGCGCTTTTCGTGGACGTAGAGCGGCGGGCGGCGGCCCTGCACGCCGAGCTGGGTGTTGGCGTGCCCCGCCGGCGACATCGCGAGCAGCTGCTCGTTGAAGCGGCGGAACTCGGGCGGGTTCTTGTCCTTCAGACGCCGGCGCGTCGGGCTCTCGTTCATCTGCGCGGCGAGCGCCGGCATGCCGCGCGAGCCGAGCAGCTTCGCGGTCGTCCGGGCGGCTTCGCGGAAGGTCTCGGGATCGTCCGAGCCCGAGCCGATCCCCGCCAGCGTCGCCGAGAGCACCCGGCCGGGCTCCTTCAGCGCGTACTGCAGGCTCGATGCCGCGCCCATCGACACGCCGACCAAGTGCGCGCGCTCGACGGCCAGACCATCCATCACCGCGGCGATGTCGGCAACCGCGTGGTCCTGAGAATAGCGCTCGGCGTCCGCGGGGACTTCCGAGGGCGGATAACCGCGCGCGTTGAACGTCACGCAGCGGTGGCGCGGGCGGAAGGCCGCGACCTGCAGATCGAAGCTTCGGCAGGAGCCGCCGAACTCGTGCACGAAGAGGACCGGGACGCCCTGCCCGCTCTCCTCGCAGTAGATCCGCGTTCCGTCGGCGCTCCGGACGTGCGTCATTCGGCCTTGAACCCCGAAGTCTTCACGACCTGCGCCCATCTGGCGATCTCCTTCTCGATCACCTCGGCGAATTCCTGGGGCGAATCGGCCATGGGCTCCAGCCCCTGCGTCGCGATCGCCTGGCGCAGCTCGGCCGACGCCACCGCCCTGCGCACCTCGGCGTTGAGCCGGGCGACGATCTCGGCGGGCGTGCCCCGGGGCGCGATCAGGCCGAACCACGCGGTCACGTCCATGCCGAAGAGGCCCGCCTCGGCCGCGGTCGGCACGGAGGGAAGCTGGGGCACTCGCGCAGGTCCGAGGACCGCCAGGGCGCGCAGCCGGCCCGACTGGATGTTCTGCACCTGGAACGAGGCGAGGATGTCGAAGCCGATCTGCACCTGGCCGGCGAGCAGGTCGACAAGCACCGGCGCCACGCCCTTGTAGGGAACGTGAACGATCTCGACCTTGGCGAGCGACTTGAAGCTCTCGCCCGCGAAGTGCTGCAGCGTCCCGTCGCCGATCGAGCCGAAGTTGTACTGCCCGGGGCTTGCGCGGGCGAGCGCGATCAGCTCCGCCAGCGATTTCGCCGGTAGCTGGGCGTTCACCACCACGATGAAAGGCGCGCTGGCGACGAGACTGACCGGCGCGAAGGCGGCGAGCGAGTCGTACGGCGGGCTGGCGCGCACCACCGGCGCCATGCCCAGCGTCGACACCGTCCCGAGACCGAGCGAATAGCCGTCGGCGGGCGACTTGGCGAGAGCGGAGAGGCCGATAGTGCCGCCCGCTCCGGCGCGGTTCTCGACGATCAGCTGCTGGCCGAGGCTCTCGCCGAGCTTCTTCGCCAGCGCGCGGCCGATGAGATCGGTCGAGCCGCCGGCGGGAAAGGGAACGATCAGACGCGGCGGGCGCGACGGATAGGTTTGCGCGAGCGCCGCCCCGCAGGCGCAGACGAGCAGCGCGATTGCGAGAGATCTCATTACGGCGCGTCGCCTTTGAAGCCCGAGGCGCGGATCACCGGGCCCCAGCGGACGTAGTCGGCGCGGACCACCGCGGCGAACTCCGCCGCGCTCATCTCATGCACGTCCAGGTCGAGGCCGTGCATCCTGTCCCTCACGGCAGGGGTGCGCATCGCTCGCACGAAGGCGGCGTTCAGCCTGTTCACCGTTCCGGCCGGGGTCGCGGCGGGGGCGAAGATGCCGAACCAGGCGTCGGCGGTGAGCGCGGGAAGCCCGAGCTCGGCGAACGTCGGGACCTCCGGCGCGGCGCCCGAGCGCTCCCTCCCCGACATGCCGAGGATCACGAGCTTTCCGGCCTTCGCCTGCGGGAGCAGCGTCCCCAGCGGCTGGACGGTCGCCGGAACGTGGCCGGCGACGACGTCGAGGATCGCCGGCCCGGCGCCCTTGTAGGGAACCTGCTGCAGCGGGATCCTCTCGCTCTGCCCGAGCAGCACGCCGAAGAAATGCGTGGAGCCGCCCGCGCCCGAGGAGGCGAACACCGCCCGGCCCGGGTCGGCCTTCACCCAGGCGACGTACTCGGCGAGCGTCTTCACGCCCAGCCCGGCCTGCACCGCGAGCGCGAAATTCCACCGGCCCGTGTGCGCGACGGGCGCGAAATCGACCAGCGGATCGTACGGGGGCCTCGCGAGCGTCTGGGGACGGAAGATCACCGTCGCGTCCGGCGCGAGCATCAGCGTGGCGCCGTCGGGCGGCGCCGATTTCAGGGCCTCGGCCGCGATCTGCCCGACCGCGCCGGGACGGTTCTCGACGATCACGGTCCGCCCGAGCGCCTCGGCCATCGGCTCGGCGAAGATGCGCCCGAGCACGTCGATCGCACCGCCGGGCGGATAGCCGACCAGCATGCGCGCGGTCTGCGCTGCCGCCGGCGCGCAGGCGAGCGCCGCGGCGAGCGCGAAAGCGCATGCCGCTCTCATCGCGAGACGTCCATGATCATGCGCGCGAGCAGGTACAGGCGCGGCTCGATCGAATCGAGCAGCACGTATTCTGCGTCGTTCGAGTGCGCGCCGAAGCCCTTCAGCCCGAAGCGCTCCAGCGTCGCCGCGTGGGACTCGAGCGCGGCGAAGGCCGCGTCGGTGCCGCCGCCCTCCGCGACCGCGTCCACGGTCAGCTTCCTGCCGATCTCCGCGTAGATCTCCTGCGCGCGGGCGCCGAGCGAGCGCGCCGCGGCGTTCGCCTCGAGCGGCGGGCGCCTGCGCTCGAACGTCATCTCGACCTGCGTGTCGGGGATGAGCTTGTCGCGGATGCGCGCGCGCACCTCGCGCTCGATGCGATCGTAGTCGGCGACGCGCAGCACGCGCACGTCGGCGGTGGCGACCGCATCCGCGGGAATCACGTTGCGGTTGGTTCCTGCGCTGGCGAGCGTCCAGTTCATCTTCAGGCCGGTCGAGGGATCAGAGAGATCGCGCGTCTGCATGATCTGGTGCGCCAGCTCGTACAGGGCGTTGCGGCCCATCTCGGGGGCGGAGCCCGCGTGCGAGGCGCGGCCCTTCACCCTGAGGACCACCGAGGCGATCCCCGCGGTCGCGAGCGCGAGCTTGTCGCTGTCGGCGCGCGAGGCCTCGCAGGAGAAGACCGCGTCGTGGCGCTCGCCCTCCCGCGTGACGAGCCTGCGCGAGCCGGGCGAGCTCATCTCCTCGTCGGCGTTGATCAGGACCGTCACCAGCCCGTAGCCGCGGAAGTCCGCCGCCTTCAGGACGGCGAGCGTGTGCAGAACGAGAGCGACGCCCTGCTTGTCGTCGGTGATGCCCAGCCCGTAGGCGCGGCCGCCCTCGACGCGGAAGGGCTGCTTGGCGAGCATGCCGCGCAGGTACACGGTGTCCATGTGCGCGAGCAGCAGGATCCTCTTCGACCCCTTGCCCTCGAAGCGCGCGCGCACGACCTTGCCGATCTTCTCCGGCGTGTCCGCCATGCGGTAGGCGCCGGGCGTCGGGTCGATCAGCTCGACCTTGCCGCCGAGCGCCTGCAGGCGCCCCGCGATCAGGTAGGCGGCCTTTTCCAGTCCCTCGAGGTCGCGCGTGCCGGTCTCGATCGACACCAGCTCGCGCAGCGTATCGAGGAAGGGCTGCTTTTCCTTCTTCGCGAGCGAATACACCGGCTCCACCGGCTGCGCGAAGGCCCCGCCCGCGAGCGCCAGCGAGGCGGCGAGGCAAAGGCGACGGGCGTAGAGACCCACGACTCCCTCCGGAGGCCGTGCAAAGGGCGATTCTATCCTTTAGAGTCGGAGCATCGTGAGACCTCCCCGAGTTCTCGACCGCAGGCTGATGATCCTGCTCGCGGTGTCCGTCTTCGCGGGCGCCGGAACCATCCACTACCAGACGCCGATGCTCGCCGCCTTCGCCGCGGAGTTCCATGCGGACGCGGCGGCGGTCGGATGGGTGGCGACGCTCACTTTCGGCGGATTTCTCGCCGGGACCTTCTTCCTCGTGCCGCTCGGCGACCGCTACGACAAGCGCCGCCTGATCCTCATCGAGCTCGGGGTGCTGGTCGTCGCGCTGCTGGTGATGGCGTCGGCGCCGACGCTGCCGGCGCTGGTCGGCGCGAGCCTCGTCGTCGGCCTCACCTCCGGTTTCGCCCAGCTCGTGATCCCGCTGACCGCCGAGCTCGCGCCCCCAGAGAGGCGCGGGCGCGTCATGGGCGCGCTGCTCGCGTGCCTGTTCCTTGGCATCCTCTTCGGGCGTCTCTCTGGCGGCCTCATCGCCCAGTTCCTCGGCTGGCGCTGGACCTACGTCGCCGCCGCGGCCATGCTCACGGCGCTCGCTCCCGCGCTCGTGCTTTGGCTGCCCTCGATGCCCTCGAAGACGCGGCTCGGCTACGTCCGCCTCATCGGCTCGCTCTTCGAATACCTGCGCGACAACGCGACGCTGCGGCGCGCCTCGACCATCCAGTTCCTCCTGGGCATCTCCTACGGGGGCTTCTGGGCCACGGTCGCCCCGATGATGCTCGCGCTCCACGGCTTCGGGCCCGCGCAGACGGGATTCCTGGCGATCCCCGGCGCGGCGGGAATCCTGGTGTCGCAGCCCGCGGGACGCTGGTCCGACCGCCACGGCGCCTTCCCCATCGTTACCGCGGGCGTCGGCCTCGTGCTCGCAGCCTACGTCGTGCTCGCGTTCGCGCCGCTCGCGGTCGCCGCGGTGATCGCCGGAGCGATGCTGCTCGACTCGGGGCTGCGATCGGCGATCGTCGCGAACCAGACCCTCATCACCGCGGTCGCGCCCGAAGCGCGCAGCCGCTTCAACACCGTGTTCGGCGCGCACATCTGGGGCGGGAACGCGGTCGGCGCCTTCCTCGCGAGCACCGCGCTCGCGAACTGGGGCTGGACCGCGGTGTGCGCGATCGCCGTTGCCGCTTCGTGCGCGGCGCTATTGCTGCAGTGGCGGACGCGACCGCCGCGGTGAAACGCTCAAATCACTATCACCAGCAGCACGACGGCGAGGATGATGACGACGACCAGCAGCAGGTCGTTGTTGCTGAGCTTGCCGCCGGCGGGCAGCATGTCGAGCTTGCCGGCGATCATGTGGATCTCCGCGTCGCTCATGGCGCCGACCCGCGCCTTGGCGTCGTCGGCCGAGACGCCCACGGCCTTGAGCTTCTCCACCACCTCCGGGCGCTCCAGCAGGGCGCGCAGCTTTTCCCGTTCGGCATTCGGTTTGGCCGGCTCGAGCGACGCGGCGGCCTCTTCGGTTCCGACGAGCTCCGCCTTGGCCGCTCCGCAGCACAGCGCGAGCAGCAGCGAAGCGAGCACAGGGATGAAGCGCAGGCGATGATTCATGGTTCCTCCGTTTTCGGTTGTGAGTCCCGACCGTCCTCCCCCCGTCGAGTCGTCCGGATTGTAATCGGGAATGGCGCCGGCTTCCCGCCCGCTAGTGCAATATTCCCGCTTCGCGCATATAACGCAGCACGCCGGGGTGGATCAGTTCCCGCCGCGCCGCGGCGGCGAGCGTCGTCTCCAGGGTCGACTCGCCGCCTTGCGCGTGGCGCGCGGCGATCACGGCTTTCCCCTTGTGCAGCGCCCGCGCGAGCCGGTAGGCCGTGTCCTCGGCGAGCGAAGGCGAGGCGAGCACGAGCGAGTAGGAGCCCAGCGCGGTGACCGGAGAGTCCTGTCCCGGGTAGCTGTTCGCCGGCAGGACGATAGGCTTCAGGAACTCGTGCTTGGCGCGCACGCGCCGGATGTCTTCCGGCGAAGGCGCGATGAAGCGCGCGCCGCCCGCCGCCTTTGCCATCGTCACGAAGCCCGGCCAGCCGATGCCGCCCCCCCACAGAGCGGCCGCGCGCCCGTCCTGGACCATCGCCGGCCCGTCGCCGGCCTTCTCCAGGTAGATCGGCGAGAAGTCCCGGCTGATGTCCAGCCCGAGGCCGTCGAACACGTAGCGCGCGAGCACGACGAAGCCCGAGCCCGACGCGCCCCACGCGATCGGCTTGCCCCTGAGGTCGGCGATGGTGCGCGCGGGGCTGCCCGCGCGCACGACGAACAGGCCGAAGTTGGAGTACATCGCGTTGACGATTCGGAGGTCGGCCCTCGGCCGTCCGATGCCCTGCAGCGCCTCGTAGGTGACCTCGCCGGTCGCCTGCCCGAGGTCGATCGTCCCGGCTTCGAGTAAGGGGATGTTCTCGGTGCTCCCCTTGGTGTTCCTGGGCTCCACCGACAGCGTCGGATCCATCTCGTTCAGCGTGCTCGAGTAGGCCTCGCCGTAGACGGGAAAACCGCCTCCGGGCGTCGCCGTGCCGAGAACGACGATCGTCTTTTGCGTCATCCGGCGGATGCGGCCGAGGCGCGGATCACCGCCGCCCACTTCTTCGCCTGGTCCTGCATGAACAGCCTCAGCTCCTCGCGGGTGCTGCCGACCGGGCGCGCGCCCCGGGCGACGAGGGCGCGGCGCACCTCGGGCTTCTCGATCGTCTCGACCAGCGTGCTGTTCAGCTTGTCCAGCACCGGCTCCGGCGCGCCGGCCGGAGCGACCACGGCGTGCCAGCCCGTCGCCAGCACGCCGGGCAAGCCGACCTCGATCGTCGTCGGCACCTCGGGCAGGAGCGGCGAGCGCAGAGGCGCGGTGATCATGAGCGCTTTCAGCCGCCCGGACCTCACCAGCGGCATGAGCACCGGAATGGTGTCGAAGGCGAGCTGCACCCTGCCCGAGACGATCCCGCGCAGCGCTCCGCCCTCGACCGGAACGTGCACGATATCGATGCCGGCCTCGCTCCTGAACAGCTCGCCGACGAGGTGCAGTCCCGTGTCCACGCCGTTCGAGCCGAATCTGAGCTCGCCGGGATGCGTGCGCGCGTACGAGAGCAGCTCGACCGCCGAGCTCACCGGCAGCGCCGAGCTCGCGCACAGCACGAAGGGCACCGTCTCCACCAGCGACACGGGAGCGAAGTCTTTCGCCACGTCGTAGCCCGGCTTCTTGCGCAGCACGGGGCTGATCGCGAGCGGCCCGCTGTCGCCCCAGAGCAGCGTGTAGCCATCGGGCGCGGATTTCGCCACCGCCTCCGTTCCCGTCGTTCCGCCCGCGCCGGCGCGGTTGTCGACGACGACCGGCTGGCCCAGCGTCGCCGACCAGGACCGGCCGACGAAGCGCGCGGTCGCATCCACGGATTCTCCCTCTGGAAAGGGAACGACGAGACGGATCGGCTTCTCGGGGTACTGCGCGAGGGCGGCGTGCGACAGGGCGAGCAGCAGCAGCGCAGCGCGATTCACTTTCTGGTCCGTGTAACAAAAGTTTGCAAGCCCACGGAATATAGACGATTCGGGCCTCCGCTGTCGCGCATTCGACAACGGGGCGCGTCGGCCGTGGTATTCTTCCGGCGATCTCGCTCGTTAACCTGCTGTCTTCGAATAGAAGGAGCACACCATGAAGATCGCCGGCCCGCAAATTCCCTCCCGCAGGGCGCTCGCCGCAGCCGCCCTGACCCTCGCGCTTGCCGCCTGCGGCGGCGGCAGGACCGTCGTCGAGAGCGATCTCGGCATCAAAGGCGCTCCGGACTGGGTCAACAAGGGAACCCAGGCCGTCAACGACAAGGACGGCCGCCTGTTCCACGGCGTGGGCTCTTCGCCCTCGCTCGGGGACGAGGCGCTCCAGCGCTCGACCGCAGACGAGCGCGCGCGTGCGGAAGTCGCGCGCATGCTCTCGACCTACATCGACGCGGTGAGCAACGATTACAGCGCCTCCTCGGGCACCGGCGGAAACGCCAGCGCCGACCAGTCGGTGTCGCGCCAGATCAAGGCGGTCACCAAGCAGAACCTCGCCGGCTCGAAGATCATCGGGCGCTGGAAGGATGCCAGGACCAGCATGGTCTGGTCGATCGCAGAGCTCGACCTGAAGCAGATCAAGACCACGCTCGAGGGCGCCAACGGCATGAACGACGACCTCAAGCGCTACATCGGCCGCAACGCCGAGAACATATTCGACAAGGTGTCGGGGGAGAAAAAATGAGCGGCTATCGATTGCTGCGTGCGGGTCTGGTGCTGGCCGCGCTCGCGGCGGTGTCGGCGTGCTCGACCAAGGTCGAGCGCCTGCAGGAGACCGACTCGCGCGACCTGAGCGGGGGCTGGAACGACACCGATTCGCGGCTCGTTTCCCAGGAGATGATCCAGGACTCGCTGTCGCGGCCCTGGCTGCAGGAGTTCCGCGGCCGCGCCGGGCAGAACCGTCCCGCGGTCATCGTCGGCGAGGTGCGCAACCTCAGCCACGAGCACATCAACACCAACACCTTCACCCTCGAGATGGAGCGCGCCCTCATCAATTCGGGCAAGGTGGACTTCGTCGCCTCGAAGCAGGAGCGCCAGGGCGTCCGCGACGAGCGCAAGGACCAGGACCTGAACGCGCGCGAGGACACGCGCAACGCGATGGGGCGCGAGCTCGGAGCCGATTTCATGCTGACGGGCTCGATCAACACGATCGTCGATCCCAACGGGAGCGAGCAGCTGCTCTACTACCAGGTCAACATGACCCTCATCAGCCTCGCAGACAACCGCAAGGTCTGGGTCGGCCAGAAGGACATCAAGAAGCTGGTGACGCGCAGCAAGATGCGCTTCTAGGGCGCCGCGGCCGCGAAGGTCGTGTCTGCGGACGGCGCCGCGAAGGGTTTCCGGCTGCCGTGCGCGGCGGCGTGCCTCGCCGCGCTCGCCGGGTGCGCCACCTTCAGCGACACCATCCAGTCCACCGAGCGCAGCCTCGCGCAGCAGCAGCCCAAGGCGGCCCTCGCCGAGTACGAGAAGCTGAAGCCCTCGCCCGCCGACCGCGTCCTCTACCTCATGAATACCGGGATGCTCGAGCGCATGTGCGGGGACTACGATGCGAGCACGCGCACGCTCGAAAGCGCCAAGGGCGAGATCGACCGGCTCCGGGCGCTGTCTCTCCGCGAGCAGGCGCTCTCGCTCACCGTGAACGACGCGACCAAGAGCTTCCTCGGCGAGGACTTCGAGCGCGTCATGGTGAACAACTACCTGGCGCTCAACTACCTGGAGCGGGGGCAGCTCGACGCCGCGCGCGTGGAGGCGCTGCAAGTCGACATCCTGCTCCGCGAGAAGCAGCAGCGCACCTCTAAGGACAATCCGTACCTGGAAGACGCCTTCGCCCGCTACCTGACGGGCATCGTCTACGAGGACGAGGGCGAGTGGAGCGACGCCATGATCGCCTACCGCAAGGCCTACGAGGCGTACAAGCGGCAGCTCAAGTCGTTCGGCGTGGCCATGCCCGAGACGCTGAAGCACGATCTGATACGGCTGGCCGACCGGATGGGAATCGCCGACGAGGCGAAGCGCTACCGCGACGAGTTCAAGATCGACCAGACCCTGAGCGAGGCGGACCTGCTCGAGCGCGGCGAGGTCATCTTCATGGTCCACGCCGGGCTCGCCCCGCTCAAGCGGGAGCGCGCGATCACCGCGCCCAGCCCCAGCGGGCGCATCGTCAGGGTCGCGGTGCCGCAGTACCGGACGCGGGCTCATGCCTTCGCGTACGCCCGGCTGAGCGTCGACCCCTCGCAGTCGGCGCAGACGTCGCGCGTCGAGAACATCGAGGCGATCGCGCTGAAGACGCTGGACTCCGAATTGCCCCTGATCACCACCCGGGCGATCGCGCGCGCGGTGGCGAAGGACAGCCTCGCCAGCGCCGCGTCGGCCTCCGGCAACAACAACAACAGCTCGGGCGCGGCGCTGATCGGCCTGGCGGTGAACCTCGCCGGCGTTTTCACCGAGCGCGCCGACACCCGCAGCTGGTTCACGCTGCCGGGCGAGATCCATCTCGCGCGCCTCGCGCTTCCGCCGGGCGAGTACAAGCTGAAAATCGATCTCCACGGCCGGGACGAGCGCGTTCTCGGCTCCAGGGAAATCACGATCGCGCTTCGCAGGGGAGAAAAGAAATACCTTTCGCAGCACTGGATTCCAACCAATCTCGAGGTCCGACCATGAAACCGTGGCTAGCTATCGTTGCAGCGGGCGTTCTCCTCTTCGGCTGCGCCAGCGCGCCTTCCACTCCCGACTGGGTGAACGGCAAGAGCGCCAAGTACCCCGACAGCCAGTATCTCGTCGGCCGCGGACAGGCCGACGGCCAGGAGGACGCGCGCAACCGCGCGCGCGCCGATCTGGCGAAGATCCTGGAGGTCGGCGTGTCGGCGAAATCGAGCGACGTCACCACCTACAGCTCCGGCCCCGCGGGCGGGACCGAATCGCAGGTCTCCCGCAGCATCGTCACGCGCACCGACCAGATCGTGCGCGGGATCCAGATCCCCGAGGTCTGGCAGGACCCCAAGGTCAAGTCGTACTACGCCCTCGCGGTCCTGCCGCGCACGCAGGCCGCGATGGGGCTGCGCGCCGACATCGAGCGCCTGGACGCGGCGACCCGCGGCTACGTCGCCCAGGCGCGCAACGCGCCTGACCTGCTCGCGCAGGTGGCGGCGGCGAGCCGGGCGCTCGACTCGCAGCGCGAGCGCGACGGCGTGCAGCGCACGCTCCAGGTGATCGACGTGACCGGGCTGGGCGTCCCGCCCGAGCAGAACAGCGGCCAGCTCGCGGCGGACCTCGGCGCGCTGCTCAAGCGCCTGCACATGAGGCCGCAGGCGCCCGCCTCGCAGGAGCTGGAGCGCATGCTCTCCGCGGCGCTGTCCGCGGCCGGGTTCGTGCCGGAGTCGGGCGAGGACGCGCCGTACGTGCTGTTCGGCTCCCTGCAGATGGACGATCTCGGCATGATCAACGGCTGGTACTGGATGCGCGGAACGCTGGAGGTCCAGCTGGCGGAGAAGGCGAGCGGCAAGGTCCGCGGAAACAAGCGCTGGGAGATCAAGACCTCCAGCCCGCAGCAGGCGACCGCGCGGCGGCGCGCGCTCGACGAGGCGGACGCGACGCTCAAGCGCGAGCTGCGGCCGACGATCCTGGGGTTCGCGACCGGCAGCTAGCGCGCAGATCTCACTCCGCCACGCGCTTCGCCCGGACGCGGAAACGCAGCGCGAGGCCGTCCTTCACCGCGATCGCGCCGCCCAGCAGGGAGTAGGGCGTGATGCCGAAGTCGGTCTGGTTGAACGAAAGCTTGCCCGACACGGCGATGCTCTGCTCGTCGGCCTCGATCTCCGCGGGAACCTGGAAGCTGCGCGTCTGCCCGTGGAGCGTGACCGCGACGGCGAGCGTCCCCTGCTTCCGCTTGGCGTCGGCGTCCTTCACGGCGATCACCGCGTACGGGAATTTCTCGGCATCGAGCACGTGGTTCAGCATGTTCGCGCGCGTGCCGTCGATATCGGAGTCGGTCGGCTGGGTGTCGAATCCCGCCTCCTTGCGCAGGCCGGGCTCGTCGACGACCAGGTTCGCGACCACCGCGTAGAGGTCGGCGCGGCCCTCGCCCGGAGCGACATAGCCGGTGAGATCGTGACCCGCCACCACGTGATCGTGCCCGAGGCGCGCGAGCGAGCCGCCGCGGCGCACTTCGATGACGACGAGCGATTCACGGGGATCGACGCGGTATACGGGCTTGCCCTCCTTCAGGGCCTGCCGGTAGTAGCCCTCGGGAAACTCCGGCGGCGGCCCGACGGGAGCCTCGACGCGCAGCAGCTCGGCGCAGCCGGCGACAAGGAGGACGAGCGCGGCGCTTGCCGCGAGGGTGCCGCGTCTCATCTCAGGTTTTCTTCAGCCTGACCCTGAACTTCACCTTCACGTCGGCGCCGATGGTGTCGGTCGCCTTCCATTCGCCGAGACCGATGCCGAAGTCGCCGCGCTTGAGCGTGAACTCGCCCTCCATGGTCGCGCCGTCGCCCGAAGGCGCCCAGGTGAACGGCACCTCGACCGCCTGCTTCACGCCCTTCAGCGTGAGCGTCCCCCGCGCGAGGTAGCGCTTGCCGTCGGCGCGCAGGTCGGTCGAGTGGAACTCGGCCTGCGGGAAGCCCGCGTAGTCGAACCAGTCCTTGCCGCGGATTTCCTTGTTCACGTCCGGGATGCTCATGTCGGCGCTCGCGACCTTGATGGTGACGTACAGGCTGCCGCCGGCCGGCTTTTGCGGATCGAAGGACAGGCGCGCGTCGAACTCCTTGAACACGCCCGGCGCGGGGTTTTTCTCGAAGCTCGCGACGAACTCGAGCCTGCTGGCCGAGGGATCCATCTTCCAGTCGGCCGCCCCGGCGGGAAACGAGGCGGGCGACGCGGCGAGAAGAGCGCACATGAGGAGGATCTTCCTCACGGCGAGCTCCAGGGAAGCATTCGCGTGAGCACGGTGTCCTTCTTCACATAGTGGTGGCGCAGCGCGGCGCCGATGTGCGCGACCAGCACCAGCGCGAGCAGGGTCACCAGCCCGCCGTGGATCGTCGCGAACAGGTCGGCGAGCGCCTCGTCCGGCGCGGCGATCGACGGGAGCGGGATCATCCAGAAGATACTGAAGGGCACGTTGCTCGCCGAGCTGATCACCCAGCCGGTGAGCGGCAGCGCGATCATCAGCACGTAAAGCAGGAAGTGGGACAGCTGCGCGCCGGCGCGCTCCCACAGCGGCATCTCCCAGGGAAGCTCGGGCGCCCCGTGCGACAGGCGCCACAGCAGGCGCAGCACGAGCAGCGCCAGGATCAGCATGCCGAGCGATTTGTGCCATACGAACAGATTGAGCTTCGTCGGCGAGATCCGCCAGTTCACGGCGACCAGGCCGAGGCCGATCTGCGCGAAGATGAGCAGGGCCATCACCCAGTGGAACAGCTTCGCCGTGGCGCTCCAGGATTCGGCGTCGTTTCGCAGCATCGGGGCGTATTCTAGCGGCTCGAGCCGGGACAGGCAGCCTTGCGGCCGGCTGACGGCGCTTTCCCTGGCCGCGGTCGTATGATAGGGGCCGGGGGACAGCTCGCTACAAGGGAAAGGCGATGGACCTCGAAGACACCGACAACCTCACCATCTTCGCGCCCACCGACAAGGGCAGGAAAGAGCTCAAGGCCGGGTCCACGAGCCTTTCGGCGATCGCCCTCGAGCTCATGGTGATGTTCGACGGGAAGACGCCCATGGCCGCGATCTCGAAGCGCGTGTCGGGCGCGCGTTCGGGCGAAATCGGCAAGGCCGTCGAGGGCCTGCTCAAGAACAAGCTCATAGACGTCGTCAAGCCGGGCGCGACCATGGAGCACGACTTCGGATCCTTCTTCGAGGTGCCGATCGAGGCGATGCCGGACAGCGTCTCGACGCAGTTCCGCGACGAGGCGGAAAAAGGCCTGCAGTCGCTCGACCGCACCGGCTACTACATCGGCGTCGCGCGGCAGGCCACCGCGACGAAGGCGCCGAGCAACGGCACGCGGTACGCCGTCCTCATGATCGAGGACAACGCGCCCTTCATCACCGCCGTCAAGATGCTGCTCAAGCTCGAGGGCTACGAGGTGCGCGTCGCGACCAGCCGCGACGAGATCGTCGCCGCCTTGCGGGGAGCGCCGCTGCCCGACGCCATACTGCTCGACGTCAACCTGCCCGGCACGGACGGCTTCTCGATACTCGCGCGAATCCGGCAGCACCCCTCGCTGAAGGCCATCCCGGTGATCATGCTCACGGCGCAGGCGAGCCGCGGAGACGTTCTTCGAGGGTTGTCGGCCGGAGCCAACGGCTACATCACCAAGCCCTTCGAGCACGAAGCGCTGATGAGCAGCCTGCGCGCCGTGCTCGGCGTGAGCGAGCAGCCCGCAAAAAAGGCCTGAACCGCGTTCCGCGCCTAGGCCTGCTGCAGCAGGATCGCCGCGAGCTCCTGCGGCACCAGGATCATCGAGTCGTGCCCGGTCTTCAGCTCGTGGAAGCGCCACGAGGGATCCTTTCGGTATTTCGCCGCGAACTGGTCGAAGGTGCCGGTCGCGGGCGAGGAGCAATAGATGAACGTCTTGGGCAGCGCGGCGGCCGATGAGTTCGCGCGCCGCAGGCGCTCGGTGAAGCAGCGGTAGGGGTGAGGCCGCTCGCGCTGTCGGGCGAAAGCGACATGCTCGGGCGAAACCACGCCCCACAGCGACGCGGGCGGGGGCGAGACGAAGCCGGTGCGCTCTCCTTCCTCGCGGAAGCGCGACGCGCGCTCGGGGACGACGTAGTCAAGCGCGCAGCGGCCGTCCTCGGGAACGAAGGCGTCCAGGTAGACGAGGCGGCGGATGCGCTCGGACGCGCGCTCGGCGGCGCCGGTCACCACCATGCCGCCGTAGCTGTGTCCGACGAGCGCGATGTCGCGCAGCTCCTCCATCTCCAGGAGCGCGACCACGTCCTGGATCTGCGTTCCGAGATCGATTCCCGGGCCCGCGAGATGGGCGCGTTCCCCCAGGCCGGTGAGGGTAGGCGTGAACACCTCGTGCCCGGCACGTCTCAGCAGCGGCGCGACGAAGCGCCATTTCCAGCCGCCGCTCCAGGCGCCGTGCACGAGGACAAAGGTCGTCATGGCCCGCAAGCATACATCGATCGCACGGTCCGGCTGCCGCCTAGCCGGCGACTTTTCGCATCCACGCGAGCAGCGCGACCGCCACGGCCTCCGGCTGCTCGGGCACCAGCGCGTGGCCGGCGCCGGCGACGAGCGCGACGCTGACGCGCTCGCCGAGCTCCTCGCGCAGGTCGCCCGCCGTCGCTCTCGGCCGGAAGGCGTCGTGCTCGGCCTGCAGGTCGAGCAGCGGCACGCCGCCCGCGCCCCACCACGCCTCCTGCGGCGTCGCGAGGCCCGCGGCCCGCTGGCTCGCGTTCACCTCGGGGAAGAAGCCCTCCAGCCATTCGCTCGCGTCGTGTCCCGGCGCGAAGAAGGCGAACTGGAGGTATTTCAAGCGCTCCGCGGCAGGCAGCGAGGGGTCGGCGCACTTCGTCACCGCCTCGGCGAGCGCCGCGGGGTATTCCTTCGCGGCCGCGGCGAGGATCGCCACGCCGCGGACCAGGCGCGGGAAATCCGCCGCGGTCATGCGCGCCACCCAGCTGCCGAAGGCATGCCCGACAACGAGCGCGGGGCCGGCCCCGGCGTGCGCGATCACGGCGGCGACGTCGCGCGCGAGATCGTGCAGCGTGAGCCCCCGCATCGGCCCCCGGCTCCCGCCGATGCCGCGCGGCTGAGGGCGCAGCACGCGGTACCCGCCCCCGGAGATCCTGCGCGCGAGCCCGTCGTAGTCCCGAGCGCCGCGGCCGCGCGAGGGCAGGATGACGACCGGAGGACCCTTGCCCTCGGCGATCGTCTCGATCTGCGCGTCGCCCGCCGGAACCAGGTAGGGCATCGGCCGCATGATACGCACGGGCGAAAAAAAAGGGGCACCGGGGAGCCCCTTCCCTGCTCGACCCGGCGCCCGACTGCCTGAACCGTTCCCCTCAGAGGCCGGCCTGGGTGTACCAGGTCCGGTCGTGGAGCAGGCACTTCAGGGAGAGCATCCCGCCCCAGGCGAGGAATCCGACGATCACGATCTGTACCGCCAAACTCGCTAGATTCATCATGACGGCCTCCATGCCTAGTACGACATGTCGACGACGGGCTCGGCGTCCTTGCCCTGATTGACGACCTGGGCCGGGAGGTAGCCCGCGTCGCCCGCGGCGGCGTAGGTCACGTCGGCCGATTCGGACGGTTCGGTGTTCGCGTGCGCGGGCATCAGGAGCAATGCCACCGTGCAGACGACGACCGCCAGCAGGGCCAGCGTGTAGAACTTGAAGGAACCGGACTCGTTCGTTTCGCGGTTGCTCATTTGCGTCTCCTCGTTCGCGTTTCGGGCGGCGGAAATCGCCTGTCCGATGGAGACCACTGTAGGATTTCGCGCGCGCGGGCTCGCCGTCGGACGGCACAGGGGTCCTGTGCCGCACGCCACATTCGGGCGCGCCCCGCCAAGCCCGTCACGGCGCATTTGTGCCAAACGCACAAAACCCGGGCCGGGAGGCCCGGAAGGAAGCCGGGGAGAGACGCTTCTACCAGTGCGCCGGGAGGCGCTTGTGGACGCGGATCTGCTTGGCGTCGACCGAGATGTAGCCGCCCGCGGTCAGGTCCTTGACGATGCGGTTCACCATCTCGCGCGAGCCGCCGATGCGCTCGGCGATGTCCGACTGCGTGAGGCGCTCCGGCACGACGCGGGCGCCATCCTGCTCCACCGCGCTCTCGTCGACGAACTTGGCGAAGCGGCCGTACACGTCCTTGAGCGCGAGGTCGCGCACCTGCTTGACGAGGCTGCGCGTCTTGGCGATCAGGAGGTGGATGAGGTGGCGGGCGAACAGCGGGTTCTTCTCGAGCAGCCGCTCGATCTCGCTCATCGGGATGACGAAGCAGCGGCAGGGCTCGAGCGCCATCACCGACGCGGAGCGCGGGCCCCCGTCGAGGACCAGCTCGCCGAAGTAGCTGCCCTCGCGCATGGTGGAGAGGACCACCTCCTTGCCGTCCTCGTCGCTCACGAACACCTTGACGCGGCCGGCGAGCAGGACGTACAGGGAGTCGGTCTCGTCGCCTTCGTTGATGATCACCGCGTTCTTGGTGAACGAGCGCAGGGTGCCGTGGGGCGCGAGCTCCTTCAGGGCCTCCTCGCTGAGGGCGGCCAGCGGGCCGATGCCCATGGATACGGCCTGCGAGGTTGACATGGAGTCCTCCCTGGATCTCGCGTGCGTGAGGCCGAATTCTGGCACGGCCCGGGCCGCTTGTGCAGGGCCTTCGTCTAGGCGCAACATGAGGCTTCCTGTCCGGGGAGAAAACCATGAAACGCCTGGCTCCTGCAGCCGCTTTGCTTTTCGCCGCCGCGCTGGCGACGGCGCAGACGCTCGACGATCTGAAGAACGACGGGAAAAATCCCGATAACATCCTGACCTACGGCATGGGCTACGCCCAGCAGCGCTACAGCCCCTTGAGCCAGATCGACCGGAAGTCGGTCAGGCACCTGGTGCCGGTGTGGAACCTGAGCCTGGACAACAACTGGGGCGAGCAGGCGCAGCCGATCGTCTACAACGGCGTCATGTACGTGACCAACGCCAAGGCGACGGTCGCCATCGACGTCGCCACCGGAAAGCAGATCTGGAAGCAGACTCTCGACTGGCCGCCGGACACGCCGCGCGTGGTGTGCTGCGGCGTCTCCAACAAGGGCGCTGCGATCTACAACGGCAAGGTGTTCCGCACCACGCTCGACGCGCACGTGGTCGCGTACGACGCCAAGACCGGCAAGGAGATCTGGAAATCGAAAGCCGCCGAGTGGAAGGACGGGTTTTCGCTGACCGTCGCGCCGCTCGTCGCCAACGGCGTGCTGATCACCGGCATCTCCGGCGCCGAATACGGCGTGCGCGGCTTCATCGACGGCTGGGACCCCGAGACCGGGAAGCAGCTGTGGCGCCACTACACCGTCCCCGCGCGCGGCGAGAAGGGCAACGAGACCTGGCCGCAGAACAACAACGCCTGGGAGACGGGGGGCGGCTCGGCCTGGATCACCGGCTCGTACGATCCGGCGCTGGATCTCATGTACTGGGGCATCGGCAATCCGGCTCCCTGGGCCTCGCAGAACCGGCCGGGCGACAACCTCTACACCTCGTCGGTGCTCGCGATGCGGCCG
>DATEGT010000014.1:0-35020 GCA_035280025.1 Burkholderiales bacterium
CGCAAGTACGACCGCGGCTACGGCCACTTCAGCACGCGCCAGAACCTGCAGCTCAACTGGCCCGAGCTCCCTCAGGTGCCCGACATCCTCGCCGAGCTTGCGACCGTGCAAATGCACGCGATCCAGACCTCCGGGAATTCCTTCCGCAACATCACCACCGATCATTTCGCGGGCGTCGCGCCCGACGAGATCGTCGACTCGTTCGCATGGTGCGAAATCATCCGCCAGTGGTCGACTTTCCATCCCGAGTTCTCCTATCTGCCGCGCAAGTTCAAGTTCGCGGTGAATGGGGCCACGGCGGATCGCGCGGCGGTGGCGGTGCACGACATCGGGCTGCACGCGGTGCGGGACTCCGCTGGCCAGGTGGGGTTCAAGGTCCTCGTCGGCGGGGGCCTGGGCCGCACGCCCACGATCGGGTTCGTCATCCGCGAGTTTCTCCCCTGGCAGCATCTGCTCAGCTACTGCGAGGCGATCCTGCGCGTCTACAACCGCTACGGGCGCCGGGACAACATTCACAAGGCGCGCATCAAGATCCTAGTCAAAGAGCGGGGCCAGGAGCGTTTCCGCGCGGAAGTCGAGGCCGAGTGGGCGCACCTCAAGGACGGTCCCTCCACGCTGGCCGCCGAGGAGGTCGCCCGGATCGAGGCGCGGTTCACGCGGCCGAAATACCTGCAGCTGCCCGGAACCGACCCGGTCCTCGAGCAGACGCTTGCGTCGGACCGGGCCTTCGCCAACTGGCACCGGCGCAACGTGCATCCGCACAAGCAAGCCGGCTACGCCGCGGCCACGCTCTCGCTCAAGAAGACCGGGGTGCCGCCCGGGGACGTCACTGCCGAGCAGATGGAGAGAATCGCCGATCTCGCCGATCGCTATTCGTTCGGGGAGATCCGGGTTTCGCACGAGCAGAACTTGATCTTCGCCGACGTGCGGCTCTCGGACCTTCACTCGCTGTGGGTCGAGGTCAGGGCGCTGGGATTCGCCACGCCCAACATCGGCTTGCTCACCAACATCATCTCCTGCCCCGGCGGGGACTTCTGCTCCCTCGCCAACGCCAAGTCGATTCCCGTCGCGGAGGCCATACAGCAGCGATTCGACGACCTCGACTACCTGCACGACATCGGCGAGATCGACGTCAACATCTCGGGCTGCATGAACGCCTGCGGGCACCATCACGTCGGCCACATCGGCATTCTCGGCGTCGACAAGAACGGCGAGGAGTGGTACCAGATCGAAGTCGGGGGCAATCAGGGTGAAGTTCGGCCCGGCGTCGGAGCTTCGCTCGGCAAGGTCATCGGCCCCTCCTTCGCGCGCGCCGAGATTCCCGACGTCATCGAGAAGCTCGTCGAATGCTACCTCGAGAGCCGCGACAGCGACGCGGAGCGCTTCATCGACGTGGTGCACCGCATCGGTATCGAGCCTTTCAAGGAATCGGTCTATGGGAACTCTGATCAAAGAGCGTCAAATCGTCGCCGACAGCTGGCAACTGCTTAGGCGGGGGCCCGGCGGCGAGTTGCCGGAACCGCCTGCGCAGGGCGACGTCATCGTTCCGCTGGAGCTGTGGCTGGCGCGCCGCGACGGGTTGCTCGCCTGCCCCGGCAGGCTGGGCGTGTGGCTCGACGCCAACGAGGGCCCGGAGGCGATCGCCGCCGACCTTCAGCACCTTTCTCTCGTCGCGGTAAACTTCCCGAAATTCGGCGACGGCCGGGGCTATTCGATCGCGCGGCTGCTCCGCGAGCGCTTCGGCTACAAGGGCGAGCTCCGCGCGATAGGCGACGTGCTTCACGATTTCTTGTATTTCATGAACCAGAGCGGCTTCGATGCGTTCGTCCTGCGCGACGATCAGGATCCCCAGGAGGCCCTCACGGCGTTCGACACCTTCAGCGAGGGCTACCAGACTTCGGTGCTGAGGCCGGTTCCCCTCTTCCGGCGCCGGCTCGCCGCGGGGAAGTGATGAACGCGCCCCTCGGCAAGAAGGTTCGGGACCTCGAGCGCCTGCTCGCGGGCGTCGCGCTCGATCACTCCCCGGCGGCGCTCGCTTCGAGCCTGTCGGCCGAGGACATGGTGATCACGGACGCGATTCTGCGGCACAATTTCGGCATCGAGATCTTCACTCTTGACACCGGTCGATTGCACGCCGACACCCTCAACGTCCTCGCAGCGATCCGCGAGCGCTACGGCCACGAAGTCCGGGTCTTCCAACCCGACCCGGCCGCGGTCGCAGAGTACCTTGCGAGCTTCGGTCGCGACGCCTTCTACGAGAGCGCGGAACTGCGCAAGCGCTGCTGCCACATCCGCAAGGTCGAGCCTCTGGAGCGCGCGCTCGCCGGCAAGCTGGCCTGGATCACCGGCCAGCGCCGCGAGCAGGCGGCGACTCGCGCGAGCCTGAACGTCCAGGAGCACGACGCCACGCGCGGAATCGCAAAGTTCAATCCGCTCGCCGACTGGACCGAAGCCGAAGTCTGGGAATACATCCGAGGCCGCGACGTGCCCTACAACGCGCTGCACGACCAGGGTTACCGTTCGATCGGTTGCGCTCCGTGCACTCGCCCGACCGTCGCCGGCGAGGACGTGCGCGCCGGACGCTGGTGGTGGGAGCTCCGCGACGCGCGCGAATGCGGACTGCACGTCGCCCCGGACGGCCGCCTCGTGCGCGCCCGGGAGACCGCGTGAGCGCCGTCCTCCCGAAGGCCCGGGCAGAGCCCTTCGCCCCGCCCTCTCCCGGCCATCTCGACTGGCTGGAGTCCGAGGCGATCTTCATCCTCCGCGAGGTCGCGGGCGAGTGCGCGAACCCGGTGCTGTTCTTCTCGGGCGGCAAGGATTCGATCGTGCTGCTGCGCCTTGCGGAGAAAGCGTTCCGACCCGCGCGCTTCCCGTTTCCGCTGCTCCACATCGACACCGGGCACAACTTCTCCGAGGTGATCGCCTTCCGCGACGCCCGGGCGGCCGAGCTGGGCGAGCGTCTCCTGGTGCGCTCGGTCGAGGAGTCGATGCGGCGCGGAACGGTAAAGCTCCGCCGTCCCGACGACAGCCGCAACGCCGTCCAGTCGGTGACCCTGCTCGAAGCGATCGCCGAATTCTCGTTCGACGCCGCGATCGGCGGGGCGCGCCGCGACGAGGAAAAGGCGCGGGCCAAGGAGCGCGTGTTCTCGTTCCGCGACGAGTTCGGCCAATGGGACCCGAAGAACCAGCGCCCAGAACTGTGGAGCCTCTACAACACCCGGGTGGCGAAGGGCGAGCACATGCGGGTGTTTCCGATCAGCAACTGGACCGAGCTCGACGTCTGGCAGTACATCGAGCGCGAGCGGCTCGCGGTTCCCGCGATCTACTACGCTCACCGCAGGCGCGTCGTGCGCCGGAGCGGGCTGCTCGTGCCGGTGACCGCCCTGACGCCGCCGCGGGCGGGCGAGAAGGTGGAAGAGCTTTCGGTACGCTTCCGCACGGTGGGCGACATCAGCTGCACCTGCCCGGTCGAATCGACGGCCCGCACGCCCGCCGAGATCGCCGCCGAGACCGCCCTCACCACGGTCACCGAGCGGGGTGCGACGCGGATGGACGACCGGACGTCGGAGATCTCGATGGAGAGGCGCAAGAAGGAAGGGTATTTCTGACATGGGGTTCGCCGAGCCGACCGGGCAGCGGGCGCAGGCCGATGAGGATCGCGGTGTGCTGCGATTCATCACCGCCGGCAGCGTCGACGACGGCAAGAGCACGCTGATCGGGCGTCTCCTTCACGATACGCGCGCCGTCTTCGAGGACCAGCTCGCGGCGGTTGCACGCGCTTCGCAGAGGCGCGGCCACGAGGCCGTGGACCTGTCGCTCCTGACAGACGGGCTGGAAGCCGAGCGCGAGCAGGGCATCACGATCGACGTCGCTTACCGCTACTTCGCGACGCGCCGGCGCAAGTTCATCATCGCCGACACCCCGGGGCACGAGCAGTACACCCGAAACATGGTCACCGCCGCCTCCACCGCGGGCGTGGCGGTGATCCTGGTCGACGCGCGCAGGGGCGTGCTCCCGCAGACCCGCCGCCACACCTACATCGCTCGCCTGCTGGGCGTACGCCACATCATCGTCGCCGTGAACAAGATGGACCTCGTCGGCTTCGAAGAAGCCGCTTTCGAGAGCATCCGCCGCGACTACCTCGGTTTCGTCTCGGCGCTCGGGATCGCCGACCTGCGCTTCATTCCGATCTCGGCGCTGCGCGGGGACCTCGTGGTCGATCGCGGTACGAACATGCCCTGGTACGCGGGCCCCACGCTTCTCTCGGCGCTCGAGGACATCGACGTTGCCGACGAGGCGGGCGCGCTGCCCCTGCGCTTTCCGGTACAGCTCGTCGCGCGCGCGGGAGCGGGAACGGAATTCCGGGGTTATGCGGGGCGGGTCGAATCGGGCGCGCTCGTGCGCGGCGCAGAAGTCCTCGCGCTGCCGTCCGACCGCCGGACGGTCGTCAAAGACATCGTTTCCCTCGGGCGCTCGCTGCCGGCCGCCGCCGCGGGCGCGTCGGTGACCGTCACCCTCGCCGACGACATCGACCTGTCCCGCGGCGACATGCTCTGCGACCCCGATCTCGCTCCTCGCACCGCGAAGTCGGTCGAGGCCCGTCTCTGCTGGCTGTCGTCCCTGCCCCTGGACGCCCGCGCCCTTCCCTCCGCGCGGCTGCTGCTCAAGCATACGACCCGCATCGTCCCGGCGAGGTTCGCTTCCCTTGATTCGCGCGTCGACGTCAACACGCTCGCGGAGCAGGCCGTCCCCGCCGGTCTCGCGATGAACGATGTCGCGCGCGCCACTCTCGCGCTTGCCCGGCCGATATTCGTCGATCCTTACCGGACCCATCGCGTCACTGGGTCGTTCATACTGATCGACGAAACCAGCAACCAGACGCTGGCCGCGGGGATGATCGAATGAGCGGACGCGTCTATCTCATCGGAGCCGGTCCCGGCGCGCCGGACCTTCTGACGCTGCGCGCCGCGGAGCTGCTGCGGCGGGCCGACGTCGTCTTTCACGACTCGCTCGTCCACCCCGAAACGCTGGCCCTCTCCGCGCGCGCAGAGAGAATCGCGGTCGGCAAGCGCTCGGGGCGCCGCTCGACGGCGCAGACCTTCATCAACAAGCGTCTCGTCGACGCAGCGCGCAAGCACGCGGTGGTGGTGCGCCTGAAGGGCGGCGATCCCATGCTCTTCGGACGAGCGCAGGAGGAGATCGACGCCTTGCGCCATGCCGGCGTCGAATTCGAGGTCGTGCCGGGGGTCACCGCCGCGGCCGCCGCAGCCGCCGAGCTCGGCGTTTCGCTCACGCGGCGCGGGCTCTCGAGGCATGTGGTCTTCGTCACGCCCCGAGCCGCGGAGGGCGAGCGGGGCAACGACTGGGCGGGGAGCGTGCTTGCCGCAGACACCGCGGTGCTGTACATGGGCGCGGGCCTGGCGACCGCGATCACGTCGGAACTGACGGCGCGCGGCAAACCCGCCGACACGCCGGTTGCCCTCGTCGAGAACGCCTCGCTTCCGGAACAGCGCGTGCTGCTGGGAACCCTGGCCGAGCTGCCCGCACTCGCGCTCCAGACGAGGGACGGTCCGGCGATCGTTCTCTTTGGCGAAGTGCTGAAGACCGCGCCCGGTCTGCGCAGGCCCGCCTCGATCGGGGAGATCGAAGCGCTCCTCCAGCGGGCCTGACCGGAACCCTTTCGCGGCGGCCGGGTCAGATTCGGCGAGGCATTTCGAGCGACCGATCCATGAGTCCGCGCCCCCTTCCTGAAACCGTGTGGCGTTCGCCTTCGGGCGAAATCGTTTCCTGCGTCGAGAAGCTCAAGGTCCTGCGGGAAAACCTAGAGGAGATCCAGCAGCTCTGCCAGGACGCGCTCGAGGACGCGGTGCTGATGGGGTGCGACGAGCGCCAGTTCAAGCAGGTGCTCGGCAATCTCGTGCAGCTCCTGGAAAACCCCTACGGCGAGAAGACGCGCTAGTCAGTCGCGCAGAGCGAGCGCGACCGCCCACACCGCAAAGACGAGGAACGCGGCGAGGGTCCACTCCGGGATGCTGAACGAAAGCAGCGTCCAGTCGACCTTGCCGCATTCGCCCGATCCGCGCAGGATGCGTCCGAGCGAATTCACCGGGCCGAACGTCGACAGCATGAACTCCAGGCTCGGTCCGCACGCCGGCCTCTGGTCCTCGGGAAGATGCTGGATCCAGGTATGCCGGGCCGCAATGGCGGCGCCCGCCGCCGCGCACAGCGCGATCGCGCCCGCATAGATCCCCGCCCCCACCCGGCGTGCCGGGTGATGGAGCGCGGCGACCAGGAACGCGATGCCCGTCGCGAGCAGCATGATCCGCTGAAGTATGCACAGGGGGCAGGGCTCCAGGCCGACGGCGAACTGGAGGTAGTAGCCGAAGGCGAGCATGCCCGCGCAGGCGAGGAAGCCGGCGAGGTTGCCGATCCGGCGGGAGAAAAGAATCTTGGTCATGGGGGCAGAGCCTAACATCATCGCGTTTCCGGTGTCCGCAGGCGCGCGGCGCTACTTTTCGACCGGGATCCGGGCAAAGCGTTCCGGTCCCATTAGAATGGCCCGACTCGGCGCGGGGGCGCCGCTTCAGGGGATCGTGCCGTGAGACCGCGCTTTGCCCGCCGCGAGGACCTGGGACTGAGCAAGGCGGAATTCGCCGTGCTGGGGCGCCTCCGCACTCCCCAGAGGATCCAGGACTTCCTGAACAGGATGTCCCCGAATTTCGAGACCCGCGGCCAGACCTGCCTGTCGGTCCGCGAAGTTCTGCGCCAGCGGCGCGCGCACTGCATCGAGGGCGCCATGCT
Source organism: Burkholderiales bacterium (assembly GCA_035280025.1). Taxonomy (GTDB): domain Bacteria; phylum Pseudomonadota; class Gammaproteobacteria; order Burkholderiales; family SG8-39; genus VBDM01. The sequence goes on from DATEGT010000014.1 coordinate 6,802, forward strand.
CGCCGCCTGCGCCCTCTGGGTGCACGGCGAGCCTCCGCTGCTCCTCGATCTGCGCGCCGAGCGCGACTACGACCACGTCGTGGCGCTGTTCCGCCGCGGGCGCTGCTGGGGCGCCATCTCCAAGACCAACCCCGCGGTGCTCCGCTGGCGCGATCCCGTGTACCGCAGCCTGCGCGAGCTCTCGATGTCGTACCTGCACGAGTACGCAAACAAGCGCAACCAGAAGACGCTGCGGAGCTACGCCGGACCCTTCGATCTGCGGCGCTTCGATCCCGGGCTCTGGGTCACCAACGCAAGGAACTGCTGGGAGATAGGGGCGAGCCTCGACGACATGCCGCATCGCCCTCTTCTCACGAAGAGGCAGGCGCGCGGGCTCCGGCTGCGCGACGCGGTGGAGCGAAGGGCGGGCGCCGTGAACGAGCACCGTCCCCCGGGCGGGCGCTAGGGGATGCGCGCGGACTTGCGCACGCTTTCGATGAGCGAAGTGCGCATGAGGAACCGCTTGTGGAGATCCGGATCGTCCGCGGCGCGCCGCAGATCGTCGAAGTTTGCCTGCCTCACTTTCGGATCCCGCTCCTCCAGCCGCTTCTTGTTCGCTACCGTCTGCTGCTGCACGTACTCGATGTTGAGCGGCCGCCGGCGGCGCTCGTAGCGGTCGAGCAGGTCCTCTCCGGCCCGTCCGCCCGCGACGAGGTGCAGGGTCTGCGCCAGCTCGACGGCGTCGTGAATGCCGCAGTTCAGGCCCAGGCCCCCGACCGGATTGTTGACGTGCGCGGCGTCCCCTGCGAGGAACACCCGGCCGGACCGGAAAGCCTTCGCCACGCGCTGGTGCACACGATAGATGTTGCGGTGGACCAGCGATTCCATCGGATGCTCCCTCGCAAGCTTGAGCATCCTCCGGCGCACGGCGTTCTCGGAGAAGGCCTCCTCGTCGGTCTCGCTTTCCCTCGCGGGAAACACCGCGCGCCAGCGTCCCTTGAGATCATCGCCCATGACCTTGAACAGATTGGTCCACTCCTCGGGGTCGGAAATGTAGCTGCGCTCGCGGCATCCCAGCGCCGACTGGAAATCGAACACGCTGGTCAGCACGAGGAACCTCTCGGGCCAGGTGTAGCCCTCGAACGCGATCTGGAGGCACTTGCGCACGGTGCTGCGCCCCCCATCGCAGCCGATGACGAAGTCGAACACGTGCTCTCCGGACGCTGCGAGCCGGACGCTCTTCCCATCCTGCGCCACGCCGGTGACGGGCGTTCCCAGCCGCACTTCCGCGTTCTGCAGGGCGGCCAGCCGCCGCAGCCCGATCTCGCAGAGCTTGTGCTGCTCGGTTTGCACCACGTAGGGGTAAGGCGTCTCGTCGCGCAGGATCTCGTGATCGAACTCGGCGACGAGAGTCCGGGTCGCGCCGTCCCAGAACTGGAAATGCCGCGCGACGAGGCCGACCGACTGGAACTCCTCCAGCAGCCCGAGGCCGGCGAGCATCTCGAGCGTGGAAGGGTGAGTCGTCGCGGCCCTGGGGCTGTGGTCGATCCCGCGCTCCGCTTCGAAGAGCACCACGCGCATACCGCGTTGCGCGCACGCGAGGGCCGTGACCACCCCGACCGGGCCCGCTCCGACGATGCCGACCCGCGTTTCCACGCGTGCGGGGTCAGTACGCGGCCGGCAGCGCCTCGGCCGTGGGCCGCTTCGAATGGTCCGCTGCGATCAGGACGTATATCGCGGGAACGACGAACAGGGTGAACAGCGTGCCGATAGCGATGCCGGTAGCGATCACCAGGCCCATGTTGAACCGGCTTACCGCTCCGGCTCCGGTCGCGATGAGCAGCGGCACGACTCCGAGCACCATCGCGCCGGTGGTCATCAGGATCGGCCTGAGGCGAATACCCGCGGCCTTTTCGACCGCTTCGCGTTTGGACAGACCCTGCTTCTGGAGATTGTTGGCGAATTCGACGATCAGTATGCCGTGCTTGCTGATCAGCCCGATCAGGGTCACGAGCCCGACCTTCGTATAGATATTGAGGCTCACCGCGCCAACCCCGAGGGTGCCGAACAGATTCACGAAGATGAGCGCGCCGCAGATCGACATGGGCACCGACACCAGGATGATGAGCGGGTCGCGGAAGCTCTCGAACTGCGCGGAAAGAGCCAGAAAGATGATGATCAGGGCGAACCCCAGGGTGAAGAGCAGGGCGCTCGATTCCTGGATGTACTGCCGCGACTGCCCGGCGTAGTCGACGGTGTAGCCCTGCGGCAGCGTGCGTGCCGCGAGCTGCTGCATGTACGCGATCGCGTCCCCCTGCGTCACCCCGATGAAGGGGACGCCCGATATCGTCGCCGCGTTCTGCTGCTGGAAGCGATTCAGCGATTGCGGGATCGTCTTTGTCGTGATGTGCACGACCGTCGAGAGCGGGATGGCTTCGCCGCTCGGCGTACGGATGTAGGTGTTGTTGAGCTGGGCCGCGTTGAGCCGGTCGGCCTGCTGGACCTGCGGAATCACCTTGTAGGCGCGGTCGAAGAAGCTGAAGTAGTTGACGTAACCGCCGCCCAGGAGGGAGGACAAGGCCCCGCCGACGTCCTTCATCGTAAGGCCGAGCTGGGCTGTCAGCTCCCTGTCGATCACCACCGTCGACTGCGGAAGGTCGTAGCGCAGGTCGTTGTCGATGAAGAAGAACATGCCGCTCTTCTGCGCTTCCTGCGCGAACGCCGATGCCACCTCGTTGAGCCGCTCGAACGGCTCCGTGGTCTGGATGACGAATTGCACGGGAAAGCCGAACGCTCCCGGAAGCGGCGGCGGCTGGAACACGGCCGGGCGAAGCCCCGAGATCCGCCCGAGCTCCTGCTGCACGGGAGGAAGGAGCTTGGCGGCGGTGGCCTTCCGCTCGCTCCAGGGCTTGAGCACCATGCCCGCGAGCAGCTGCCCCGGGATGTCGAGCTGGAACACGTGCTCGGTCTCGGGGTGCTCCACGAACGTCTCGTAGACTGCACGCGAGTACAGCTGGCGCTGCTGGAGCGTGGAATTCGGCGCGGCCTGAGCGGACATGATGAGGACACCCTGGTCTTCAGGAGGCGCCAGCTCGTCCTTGGAGGTGACCCAGAGGGGGTAGATGCTGCCGAGGACGACTGCCGAAAAAACGGCGGTCACGGGCACCCAGTTGAGCGTGCCGTGGAGAAAGCGCTCGTAGCGCCGGTGCAATGCATCGAAGGTCCGGTCGAGAAACAGGACGAGCCTGGCGTCCCAGCCGCTCGCCCCGGCATCGTGAGGCTTGAGCAGCTTGGCCGACATCATCGGGGACAGCGTCAACGCAACCACGGCCGACATGGTCACCGCCCCGACCAGGGTGACGGCAAACTCCGTGAAAAGGGCGCCGGTAAGCCCGCTGAGGAATATGATCGGCAGGTAGACGGCGACCAGCACGATCGTCATCGCGATGATGGGGTTGGCGAGCTCGCGTGCCGCGAGGATCGCCGCCTGTGCGGGTTTCATGCCCTCCTCGAGGTGGCGGCTGACGTTCTCCACGACGATGATCGCATCGTCGACCACCAGGCCGATCGCAAGAACCAGGGCGAGCAGCGTCAGCAGGTTGATCGAGTACCCCAGCGCGAACATCACCGTGAAGGTGCCGACGAGGGAAAGCGGTATCGCCACAGTCGGAATGAGCACGGACCGCGCCGAGCCGAGAAACGCGAACACGACCAGCGTGACGATGACGAGCGCCTGGGCGAGCGTCCAGATGACCTCGTCGATCGCGCTGTTCACGAACTTGGTCGAGTCGTAGACGATCTCGCCCTGCAGGCCCTGAGGCAGCTGCGCGTGGATGTCCGGCCAGGCCTTGTGCACGCGAGCAATGACGTCGAGCAGGTTCGCCGCGGGCGCGACGTTGATGCCGATGTATACCGCCTTCTTCCCGTCGAACCCGACCTCCGAATCGTAGTCCTCGGCGCCCAGCGTGACGTTGGCGACGTCGCTCAGCCGGACCACCGCTCCGCCCTGCTGCTTGACGATGAGGTTCTTGAATTGCTCGAGGCTGCGGACGTCTGTCGAGGCCGTGAGGTTCACTTGCACCATCTGGCCCTTGGTCGCACCCACCGCCGAGAGGAAGTTGTTGGCGGCGAGGGCGGTGCTCACATCGGCCGCCGTGAGTCCGTACGCGGCGAGCTTGTCGGGGTCGAGCCAGGCCCGGAGCGCGAACAGCTTGCCGCCGAGGATCTCGGCGGTCTGCACGCCCTCGACGGCCTGCAGTTTCGGCTGAACCACGCGAATCAGGTAGTCGGTGATCTTGTTGGGCGACAGCACGTCGCTCGCGAAGCCGATGTACATGGCTGCGAAGGTCTGCCCGACCTTCACCGTGAGCACCGGCTGCTGCGAGCCCGGCGGCAGCTGGTTCAGAACGGCGCTCACCTTGGTGTTGATCTCGGTAAGCGCCTTGTCGACGTCGTAGTTCAGGCGCAGGTAGGCCGTGATCGTGCTCACGCTCTGGCGGCTCGATGACGTCATGTAGTCGATGCCGTTCGACTGCGCGATGGAATTCTCGAGCGGGGTGGTGATGAATCCGGCCACCAGCGACGGGTCGGCCCCGAAGTACGTCGTCGTCACGGTCACGACGGCGTTCTGCGTTTGCGGGTACTGGAGGATCGGAAGAAGTCCGACCGAGCGCAGGCCGAGCACCAGTATCGCCAGGCTCACGACCGACGCGAGGACGGGCCGCTCGATGAAGATGTCAGTGAATTTTCTCATCGCCGCCCCTTGCTACTGATCCTTCGGTTTCGGCGCCGGCTCGTTCGTCGGCTCGATGGAATTGTTGACGATCACCGGAAATCCCGACCGAAGCTTGATCTGTCCCGCCGTGACCACCGTGTCTCCTTCCTTGATTCCCGACAGAATCGCCACCTGGTCGCCGCGCGTCACGCCGGTAGTCACGAATTTCTGCTGCGCGATCAGCGACGCCTTGCCGTCCTGCGCCTTCCGCTCCTCGACCACGAACACGGTGTCGCCGTAGGGGTTGTAGGAAACCGCGGTCTGCGGCAGGGTCAGGAAGCGTTCCGGCCCGCCCGATGCGATGGAGATGGTCGCGAACATGCCCGGAAGGAGGCTCCGCTTCGGATTGCGAACCGTCGCGCGCACCTGGACGTTGCGCGTCGCCGGGTCGATCTTGGGGTCGATCGAGCTGATCTCTCCGGTGAATTCCTGTCCGGGGAATGCATCGCTCTTCAGCGTAACCTTCTGCTTGAGCGCCACCCTGCTCAGCGATTTCTGCGGAGCGAAGAAATCGACGTACACGGGATCGAGGGCCTGCAGCGTCACCAGCTTCGTGCCCGCGTTGACGTATTGCCCGACGTCGACGGAGCGTATGCCGAGGCGCCCGGCAAACGGCGCCCGTATCAGCTTCTTCGCCACCAGCGCCCTCTGCTCGGCGACCTGGGCTTTTGCGCTCTTCAGCGTCGCCGCGTCGGCGTCGACGACGGCCTGGCTCACCGCCTGGATCGCCAGCTGCTTTTTGTCGCGCTCGTAGTTCGCTTCGGCGAGATCGACCGCGGCGGAGAGCGACTGCAGCCTCGCGACGTCGGCCTCGTTGTTCAGCTGGACCAGAGGCGTGCCCTCCGCGACCTCCTGGCCCGACTGGAAGAGGATCGCCGTGATCACCCCGGATACCTCGGGTGCGAGGTCGGATCCGCGGACCGCCCGCAAGGTTCCGACGGCCTGGAACTCGTCCTGCCAGGCGGCGAGCTGTGCCTTGGCGGTCGACACCGTCTGCGGCGGAATGCCCTGTGCCGCTATGCCTTCGCGTATCTTGCCTCCCAGCCACGACTTGAATCCGAACAGGCCGCCGAAGAGCGCTCCTACGACGGCGAGCATGATGAGCATACGTTTGATCATGACATCCGACTCCTTGAATTCCCGCTCGGCTCAGTTGGCGGCCGTCGCAGCGGCTGCCCCGGGCTGCTCGCGGTTCCACCAGCCGCCGCCCAGAGCCTGGAACAGCGCCGCCGTGTCCGCGTAGCGTGCCGCCTGCGCCTGCACCAGCGCCGCTTTTGCGAGCGAGTACTGGCGCTGGGCGTTGAGCAGCGCGAGGTAGTTCGCGCCTCCGACCTTCAGCTGCTCGCGCGTGACTTCGACGCTTTCGCGCGCCGCGGCCTCGGCCTCGGCTTGGGCTTTCAGCGCGCGCGCGTCGTACTCGAGCGCGAGCAGAACGTCGGCGACATCCTGGAACGCGCCCAGAACCGCCGACCGGTACTGGGCGAAGGCCTGGTCGTAAGCCGCCTCGGCGCCGCGTTTTTGCGCGGCGAGCTGCCCCGCGTGGAAGATCGGCTGGAGCAGGTTCGCGCCGATGTTCCACAGCTGCGTGCCCGGATTGAAGAGGTTCCCGCTGCTCAACGCCGCTGTCCCATAGCTTCCGCTCAGGGTGACCTGAGGGAACATCAGAGCTTCCGCGACGCCGATCCTCGCGTTAGCCTGCCGCAGAATCGCCTCCGCCTGGCGCACGTCCGGCCGCTGCTTCAGCAGCTCGGAGGGCACGCTCAGCGGGAGGTCCCGCGGCAGGCGGAAATTGCTGAAGTCGAGGTCGGGCAGCTTCGCGTCGGCGGGAAGCTTGCCCAGGAGAACGGCGAGCTGGTTCCGGGTCTGGCCGAGCGCCTTCTCCAGCGGCGGCAGAATCGCCCGCGTCTGCGCCGCCTGGGCGCGCTGACCGAGCAGGTCCGATCCGGAGATCGCGCCGAGCGCGAACTGCTTCTGCGCGAGCTCCAGCTGGGCGTCCTGAGACTCGGAGATCTCGCGCGTGGCGCGGATCTGCTCGCGCAGCGACGCTTCGCGGAACGCGGTGGTCGCGACGTTCGCGGTGAGCGCGAGGTAGGCGGCCTCGACCTGGAAGCGCTGGAAGTCGACGCCCGCCTTGAGCGCCTCGAGCTCGCGGCGCGCGCCGCCCGCGACGTCGATCTGGTAGTTCACGTTGACCGAGGCGTTGTAGAGGTTGAACGTGCTCGAGGGAATCGACGGATTTCCGAAAGTCGCCCCGGAAATGCGCTGTCGCCTCGCCGAGAGGCCGGCGTCGACGCTGGGATAGAGCACCGAGTACTGCGCGTTGACGTTCTCCTCGGCCTGCCGCAGCGCAGCTTTCGCCGCGGCGAGCGTCGGCTGGCCGGCGAGCGCCGTCCGGATGAGCGCATCGAGCTCCGGCGAGCCGAATACCGTCCACCAGTCGGCGGCGACCTTCGATCCGAGCCGGAAGCTCTGCGCGTCTCCGCCCTGCACAGGCGCGGAGTCGGTCTGCCCGGGCTGGGGGTGTTCGGTGTACGCGCTCGCGGCGGGAGACGCGGGCTCGCGATAGTCCGGCCCGACCGCGCAGGCGGCGAGCGCGAAGGCCGACGCCAGGATCGAGGCGCCGCTTCTCAGGCAGGTCATCGCTTCGCCCCCTTCGCGCCGCGCTCCTCTCCATTCGCCGGCTGAAGTCCGACCATCAGCGCGCGAACCGCTTCGCGCAGCCGCTGCCGCGCTTTTCCCTTGGGTTCCATGCCGCCGCAGAAGAACTGATCGCACATGGCCGCGTTGAAGCTCACCGCCATCATCAGCTCCGAAGTCGTTTCGGGAACGGCCGAGGCCGAGACGCGGCCGAGCTGCTGCTCGGCGCGCAGGTACGCCGCGATAGCGACGGCGGCGCGTCCCGGCCCCATCGAGCGCTCGTTCATCATGCCGCGAACCTTGACGAGCAGCTCCTGGTCGGCGAACAGCGAGCACACGAGCGGCGTGATGCGATGATGAAAGGCGAACGCGCTCTCGAGCACCGTCTCGAGGTTCTTCTGCACCGTGTTTTGGCCCACCTGCAGGAAGAGGCTCTGCAACACCTCGGGAAAGTCGCCGAGCTGATGCAGGACCACCGACACGATCAGCTCGGCTTTGTCGCCGAAATGGTGGTAGAGCGCGCCCTCGGCGACGTTCGCCGCCTTCGCGATGTCCCGCGTGCTTACCGCGCCCAGCCCGTGCGAGGCCAGGAGCCGCTCGGTCGCGGCGAGGAGGCGCTCCTTCTGATCCGGCAAGGGCGAACGGGTAGCGGAACGGGATGCGGAGGGCTTGGCCACGCGGTTCGTGTCGGGAGTTGACGGCGGAATTTGAGCAAATGCTCAGGCATTATGAGCAGTCGCTCAAGAAAAAGCAAGCCCCGCTCAACGCGGGGCTCCTGTCGTATACGGACTACAGGGCTGCGTCAGGCCGCAGCGCGGGATTTCTGCTTTTGCTGCGCGGCCTTGGCGTGCATCGAGGCGTAGGCGCCGTGCGCCGCGGCCTCGGCGTCGCCGACGTGGACGCTCATGCCCATGTCGGAAAGCACCGACCCGAGAGCCGAGAGGCACAGCATCACGTTGTCCGGCCGGCACGAGTAGCCCATGATGCCGATGCGCCAGATCTTGCCGGCGAGCGGCCCCAGCCCCGCCCCGATCTCGATGCTGAACTCGTTGAGCAGGGTTTTGCGCACCTCGGCCTCGTTCACGCCCTCGGGGCAACGCACCGCGTTCATCTGCGGCAACTGATATTTCTCGTTCACGAGGAACTTCAGCCCCATCGCCTCCAGGCCCGCCTTGAGCGCGTTGTGGTGGCGCTGGTGGCGCGCCCAGGCATTCTCCATGCCTTCCTCGCGCAGCAGCAGCAGCGCCTCGTGCAGCCCGAAAAGCGAGTTGGTCGGCGCGGTGTGGTGGTAGGTGCGCGTGGTCGCGCCCCAATAGCCGAGCAGGAGGTTCATATCCATGAACCAGGAATGGATCTTGTCCTTGCGCGACTTCACGTAGTCGACCACGCGCTCGGAGAAGGACACGGGCGACAGGCCGGGTGTGCACGACAGGCACTTCTGGCTCGCCGAGTAGATCGCGTCGACCTCCCACTCGTCCACGCGCACCGGCGACCCGCCCAGCGTCGTGACCGCGTCGACGATCGCGAGCGCGTCGTGCTGGTGCGCCACCTGCACCAGGGTCTTTGCGTCCGACTGCACGCCGGTCGACGTCTCGCCGTGGACGAAGGCGACGACGCGCACGTCGCGGTTCTTCTTGAGCGCGTCCTCGAGCTTCTGCGGGTCGACCGGGGCGCCCCACTCGTCCTCGACGACGATCGCCTTGCCGCCCGCGCGCTCGACGTTCTCGATCATGCGGCCGCCGAAAACGCCGTTCCTGCATACGATCACCTTGTCGCCCGGCGCGACGAGGTTGACGAAGCAGTACTCCATGCCGACCGATCCGGGACCCGAGATCGGGAAGGTCAGCGGGTTCTTGGTCTGATAGACATAGCGCAGGAGGCCCTTCAGCTCCTCCATCATCTCGACGAAAATCGGGTCGAGATAGCCGATCGCCGGCTGGCTCATGGTGGTGAGCACGCGTGGATGGATCTCGGTGGGCCCCGGCCCGAGGAGCGTGCGCTGCGGCGGATGAAAAGAGCTGATGCGTTTGGCGGGTGCGAAATCTTCCATGGCTTCCTTTCCCGAGAGAGGCGACCCGAACAAGTGACCGTCGGGGCGCGATTTGACCTTCACCGGTTTCTTCGTGTGAGCTTCGTTGAGTATCTCGACCGCCGCGATCTTCCCGGCGGTGACGTGTTCGACTTCCATTGCCCAGCGCGCCGGCACGTAGCCGGACTTGACCCAGTTGTTGACGACCGCTCGGTCGAGGTGGAAAGCGCGGGCGACTTCAGCCTGGCTGCCGAAGATCTCTACGAGACGAGCGGCGCAATTCATTGGCGCCGAAGATTATCATGTCAAAATTAATTTGACAAGAAGGGATGTACCGAAAGGTCAACAAGGCGCTGGCGCAGGGGCTCCCGCCGGAGATGTTGCCTGCTACTCCACCTGCAACCCGATCCGCTTGATGAGCGCCCCGAAGCGCTCGTATTCCTCACGGAGCATCTTTCGGTACTCCTCCGGGCTCGAGCCCGCGGGCTCCATGCCGATCGCCCCCATGCGCTCCACGACGTCAGGCGCCCTGACTGCGTCGACCACCGCGCGATTGAGGCGCGCCACGATCTCGCGCGGCGTGCGGGGCGCGACGAACACCCCCAGCGGGGCCGCCATGTCGAAGCCTGGATCCACGGTTTCCGCCACCGTTGGAACCTCGGGCGTCAGGCTCGATCGCCTCCCCATGCTGAATGCGAGCACGCGCAGCTTCCCCGTCTTGATGGCGCTCGCCGCTGCGGGGTAGCCGACGAAGCCGAGCAGCACGTCGCCGGCCATCATCGCCGGCACCGACTGGCCGGCGCCCTTGAACGGCACGTGGATGAAATCGACGTGGAGGTCGGCCTTGAACCGCTCCATGGTGATCTGGTGGATCGATCCGTTGCCCGATGACGCGTAGGGCATGGGCTGCTTCCGGGACCTCGCGAGAGCGATCAGCTCCTGGATCGAGCCGGCCGGCACCGAGGGATGGACCACGAGCCACATCGGCACCACCACCGCGAGCGATACCGGCTCGATATCGCGGAAAGGATCGTAGGGCAGCGACCTGAACAGGTGCGGCGCCGTCGTGACGACGCTGCTGTCGCTGATGAGGACGGTGGTCCCGTCGGGCGGGGATTTCGCGGCGAGATCGGCGGCGACCGTGCTGCCCGCGCCCGGCCGGTTCTCGACGACGAATTGCTGGCCCAGGGCGGCGGTCCATTTCGCCGCGAGCATGCGCGCCAGCGTGTCGGGATTGCCGCCGGGGGCGAGCCCCACGAGGACGCGCACCGGCCTTTGCGGCCACGCCTGCGATTGCGCGCCCGCCAACCCGGACCACGCGGCGGCGGCTGCGCCGAGCAACAGCACGAAGCGGTTCATTTCCCCTCCCTTGTCAAAGCTCCGCGTGAACACGCAGGAGATCCGGAACGGTCTCCGGCGGCCGCCGGCCGAAGCCGCACTCGGTCGCGATGCCGAAATCGCGCGCATACCTCGCCGCGGCGGCGATGCGCTTCCTCGTTCCCGGGACTCCGTCCGAATCGTGCACCAGGCCCAGGAAGAGCTTGGTCCTCGGGTCGAGCTCGAGGCGCGCGAGAGGGCTGAAGTATCCGTCGTCGCTGCGGTCGGCCGGCACCGGCATGTGGAGGTAGTCGATGGGGCGATCGAGCTCGGCCGCAAGCCGGTTATGAACCTCGACCATCTTCGCGGTGCTCTCGGGCTCCTTCCAGTGGCGTCCGCCGTAGCTCCCGTAGCACAGGTGCACCCCCAGCTCCACCTCGCGCGGCACGCGGCGGCAGTGCAGCGCGAGGCGCTCGATCACGCCCTTCTCCACGTCGGCGAAATGCGCGTGCCGCACGCCTTCCCACTGGCCCATCTCGGTCGACACGTCCCACTGGATCGCGAGGTCGCGATGCGGGATCGCTGCGAGGATCTCCTCCACCTCGGAGAAGAGCCGGGCCCGGTAGACCGGCTCGACGATCGCGTGGTGCTCGTAGACGAGGTGCGCGTTGAGGAACGCGGCCGTGGTCGGCAGCGCCACCTGGAAGCGCAGATGACGGGGAACGACGCCTTCCCCGCGGAGGCGGGTGAGCGCCCGGTAGGAGTCGAGCGCGGCCTGCGGATAGCCGAGACCGCCGATGCGTATGTCCTCCTGCTTCGCCCCGGCGCGAAGGCGTAGGCGCGGCGGCGGCGGCGCGCCGCGCGGCACCGCGGCGCTTCCCTTCCAGGTGCGCGTGCCTTCGGTCGGATGGGTGATGCGTCCGCCGGCCGCGGCCTCGCGCGGGTCGTCCTCGAAGGCCGGATTGCTCTCCAGCGCAAAGCGCAGGCGCGCGACCCAGGAGGTGCGCGATCCGGTCTCGCCGTCGGGAATGCGCCGCATGCGCGATCCGAGCAGCGGTCCGACCGCGCGGAAGACTTCTTCGCTGTCTTTCAGGCCCACGCTGCCCACCAGCAGCACTTCGCGGGCGGAATCGGGAACGGGCTTCACGCCCGCATTGTAGTGGCTAGCCGGAGTGCTGGCCCTGGCCGGCCGCGTCGACGGTCCCCGCCGCCGCGGCGCGCGCCGGACCGATGCGCCCGACGAGCGGCAGCTTGAGCGCGGGGTCGAAGGGATTGATCCCGAAGGTGAGACCGAGGAGGTTGACTTCCAGTCCTTCGACGCCGCTCGCGGTCAGGCCGGCGAGGCCGAACAGCGAGAACTGGAAGCCTCTGCCGCTCGGAGCGGAGCCGACGAGCTTCTTTCCGGTGTAGTCCTTGCCGATCGCAGTGGGCGGCAGGTCGGCCCTGAGCTCGGGCACGGCGCGCAGCACCCACGCCGTGAAGGTGTTGGAGTTCGGTCCCGGCCACATGACATACTCGCCCGCCCAGGGGTAGGCGCGCGCCGCCGCGTCGATGCGCGGAATGAGCTCGGCGGCTTCAGGGCCGCGCTTCTCGGCGATCAGCTCGGGCTCCGCACCGAACCAGCGCGCGTCGGGAGCGCGGTGCCTGACGGCGAGCGCGGTGTCCTGCCACCGCAGGCGCCAGCCGATGATCTCGTAGACGGTGTACTCGGCGGCCCTCGCGGGCTTGACCGCGATCCAGGTATGCACGCCGAACGCTCCGCGCCAGCCGATGACTCGGGCGGCGTACACCTGGACGATCGCTTCGGCATGCTTCGCGGCGTCGGGCGCGAGGCCGACCGGCTCCTGGCTCGCGGTGCGCCAGTCCTGCGCCGTGACCCGTCCGACCAGCGCCGCGCCGAGCGCGATTGCGCCGGCCGCGACGAGGAAGCTGAACACGATGCCCACGGGACGCCTCATTGATCTTTCGGTTCCTGTTTTACGGATAGAACGTGACGGCTTCATTTCGTTCAACGGGCAGAATGAGCGAAGGGTTGACGGCGCTTCGAGGACGCTCTCGCGCGCTAGTCGAACGCCTTGTCGCCTTCGCCCGACGCCTCGCCCGCCGCGCGCACCGCGGCGAAGTCGAACGCCTTCCTGTCCATGAGGTGCGAGGGCACCAGGCTGGAAAGCGCGCGGAACATCGAATCGACCCTCCCCGGATGGCGCTTTTCCCATTCGCGCAGCATCTGCTTCACCTGCTTGCGCTGCAGCGTGGGCTGCGAGCCGCACAGGTCGCAGGGAATGATGGGAAAGCGTCTCACCTCGGCGTAGGCCTCCAGATCGGACTCCGCCACGTAGGCGAGGGGGCGGATCACCACGTGCCGGCCGTCGTCGGACTGGAGCTTGGGCGACATCGCCTTCATCTTCCCGCCGAAGAAGAGATTGAGGAAGAAGGTCTCGAGAATGTCGTCGCGATGGTGACCCAGCGCGATCTTGGTCGCGCCGAGCTCGCGCGCCACGCGGTACAGGACGCCGCGCCGCAGTCGCGAGCACAGGCTGCACATGGTCTGCCCTTCGGGGACGAGGCGCTTCACCACCGAGTAGGTGTCCTGCACCTCGATGCGGAAGGGAACGCCGATCGACTTGAGATAGTCCGGAAGCACGTGCTCGGGGTAGCCCGGGTGCCGCTGGTCGAGGTTCACCGCGACGAGATCGAACGAGAGCGGCGCCCGCTCCCGCAGCCTCATGAGCACGTCGAGCAGCGCGTAGCTGTCCTTGCCTCCGGAGAGGCACACCATGACGCGGTCGCCCGCCTCGATCATGCCGTAGTCGCCGATCGCTTCGCCGGCCAGCCGGCAGAGGCGCTTCTCGAGCTTTCCTTCCTCGAAGCGCGCCCTGCGGGTGACGTGGATCTTCTCGGGTGCGTTCATAGGTTGATGCTCCTGCCTCCGTCGACCGAGATGATCTGCCCGGTCACATAGGGGGCTTCTGCTAGAAGATAGTAAACGGCCCGCGCGATGTCGTCGGGCTCGCCGGTGCGCTTGAGCAGCGTGTGCGAAACGACGCGCTGGCGCGTGACCTCGTCCCACGAGCCGTCCTCGGGCCAGACGATCGCGCCGGGAGCGATGCCGTTCACGCGCACCTCCGGGCCGAGCTCGCGCGCGAGCGAGCGCGTCAAGCCCGCGAGGCCCGTCTTCGCGACCGAGTAGATGACGTAGCTCTTCAGCGGCCGCTCGGCGTGGATGTCGGTGATGTTGACGATCGCGCCGCCGGTCTTCTTCAGGTGCGGCGCCGCGGCCTGCGAGAGGAACAGCGGCGCTCTGAGATTCGCCCCGACGAGGGTTTCCCAGCTGGCCGGCGTCATCTCGCCCACGGGCGTCGGAAAGAAAGTCGAGGCGTTATTGACGAGCGCATCGAGCCGGTCGAAGCGCCCGACGGTGTTCCTCACGATTTCGGGAAGGCCCGCCGTATCCAGGAGATCGGCCTGCACCAGCGCCACCGAATCGGCGCGCGCCGCGTTCAATTCCGCTCGCAGCGCCTTCGCCTCGCGCTCCGATCCCCGGTAATGCAGCATCAGGTTCGCTCCTTCGCGGTGCAGACGCCGCGCGATCGCGGCGCCGACGCGCTTCGCTCCTCCCGTGACGAGCACAACTTTCCCTGAAAGCGACTCGCTCATGGCCTAGAATGATACCGGATTAGTCCTTCGATTCCCGACATGCCGCTCCCCGAGCCCACGCCCGACGCGCGCGAGCACAGCGATCGCGTCGCCGAGCATATTCGCGGCGAGATCGCGGCGAGCGGCGGCTGGATCAGCTTCGCGCGCTACATGGAGCTCGCGCTGTACGCGCCGGGCCTGGGCTACTACAGCGCCGGAGCGAAGAAGCTCGGAAAAGCGGGAGACTTCGTCACCGCTCCCGAGATCTCGCCGCTCTACGGCCAGACGCTCGCGCGCCAGGTGCTGCAGGTCCTGCGGAGCGGGGGCGAAGAAGTCCTGGAAGTCGGAGCGGGAAGCGGCGCGCTCGCGGCGACGCTGCTCGAGGAGCTCGAGCGCTCGGGGAACCTGCCGCGCAACTACCTCATCCTCGAGCTCTCCGCCGACTTGCGCGAGCGCAGCCGCGATACGCTGGCGGCGCGCGTGCCCCATCTGCTCGAGCGCGTGGCCTGGCTCAACCGCCTGCCTCCCGCGTTCTCCGGCGTGGTGCTCGGCAACGAAGTTCTCGACGCCATGCCGGTCCAGGTCGTCCGCGTCAACGGCGGAAAGATCGAGGAAGGCGGAGTCGGCGCGCGCGGGGGCCGGCTGGGCTGGTCCTGGAGGCTTGCCTCGGGCGAGCTGCTCGCCGCCGCGCTTGCGCTCGATCTCCCCGAGGGCTTTCGCACCGAGATCGCGCTGGCCGTGCGCGGTTTCGTGAGGACGCTCGCGGGGGTCCTGGAGAAAGGCGTGGCACTGTTCGTCGACTACGGCTTTCCGCGGATGGAGTACTACCATGCGCAGCGGAGGGACGGCACGCTCATGTGCCACTACCGCCACCACGCGCACGCCGATCCGTTCTTCCTGCCCGGCCTGCAGGACATCACCAGCCACGTCGACTTCAGCGCGGTCGCCGCGGCCGCACGGGAAGGCGGGCTCGACCTCGCCGGCTACACCAGCCAGGCCCAGTTCCTGGTCAACTGCGGCATAACGGAGGTCATGTCGCGCACCCCGTCCGAGGACCGGACGGCGTTCCTTCCGCTCGCCAACCAGGCAAACCGGCTGATGAGCCCGGCGGAGATGGGCGAGCTCTTCAAGGTGATCGCACTGTCGCGAGGATTTCCCGCGCCGCTCGTCGGTCTTACCGAAGGAGACCGGCGGCAGGCGCTGTAAGGTGTAGGCTAGCGGCTGCGACCAAGGCGGAACCGAGCAAGAGGAACCTCGATGGAACAAGCGCAAACGCAGTGGGTCAGCGTCCATCCGCCGATCGTGCGCATCACGCACTGGATCAACGCGATCGCCATCCTCGTCATGGTGACGAGCGGCTGGCGCATCTACAACGCCTCGCCCCTTTTCCCTTTCAGGATCCCGAACGAGATCACGCTCGGAGGCTGGCTCGCCGGGGCGCTCCAGTGGCACTTCGCAGCGATGTGGCTGCTGGTGCTGAACGGCATCGTGTACGTCGCCTACGGGGTCGCGTCGGGGCACTTCCGGCGGAAGTTCCTCCCGCTCACGCCGGTCGCGGTGCTCCGCGACGTGAGGGACGCGCTGCGCGGCAGGCTCGCGCACCACGACCTGTCGATGTACAACGCGGCGCAGCGCGCCGCCTACCTGACGATCCTCCTCTGCCTCGCGGTTCTCGTGCTCACCGGCCTGGTGATCTGGAAGCCGGTGCAGTTCTACGGAATCGGCAGGTTCATGGGCGACTACGAGGGAGCGCGCGTTCTCCACTTCGGCGCGATGTCGCTGATGGTGTTCATCGTGCTGGTCCACATCGTGATGGTGATCCTGGTGCCGCGCACCTTCCCGACGATGCTCACCGGGCGTGCCAGGAGGGCCGCATGAAGAAGCGCACGATGGAGACCAGCCTCGCCGCGCAATCGCCGAAGCTCGTCCGCTCGGTCGAACGGCGCCTGTTCCTGAGGCAGGGCCTGTCGCTGGGGGCGCTTGCCATGCTCTCGGGCTGCAACCCGACCGACGATGAGGGAGTTCAGAAAGTCCTCACGGCGATGTCGCGCTGGAACGACGGCTTTCAGGGCCTGATATTCAGCAAGACCAGGCTCGCGCCTGAATTTCCGGAGAGCGCGATCACCCGGCCCTTCCCCTTCAACGCGTTCTACACCGTGGACGAGGTCCCGTACGTCGACGGCAAGCAGTACAAGCTCGAGCTCGCGGGCATGATCCGCGAGAAGAAGCCCTGGACGCTGCCCGAGCTCTACGCGCTGCCGCAGACCTCGCAGATCACGCGCCACATCTGCGTGGAAGGCTGGAGCGCGATCGGCAAGTGGGGCGGCGTGCGCTTCTCGGACTTCCTCGCTCGCATCGGTGCCGACACCAGCGCGAAATACATCGGCTTCGATTGCGCGGACGACTACACGACGAGCATCGACATGGCGACCGCGCTGCACCCGCAAACCCTGCTGACCTTCCGCTTCGCCGACCAGCTCCTGCCGCCCGAGTACGGCTTTCCGATGAAGCTGCGCATTCCCACGAAGCTCGGCTTCAAGAATCCGAAGCACATCATGGCGATGACCGTGACGAACGAGTACCCGGGCGGGTACTGGGAAGACCAGGGTTACAACTGGTTCAGCGGGTCCTAGCGCGGATCCAGCGTCATGAAGAGATTGTTCAGCGACTCGGCGAGCGTCGGGTGCGCGAACACCGCCTCCTTGATCGCCGGGTAGGGAATCCCCCCCATCATCGCAATCTGCAGCATCGACATGATCTCCCCGCCCTCGACCCCGAGGATGGTGCAGCCGAGGATCTGCCGCGTCTTGGCGTCCACGATCGCCTTCATGAAGCCGCGCGTCTCGCTCATCTCGATCGCGCGCGCGACGCCGCCCATCGGGAGCTTCGCCACGCGGTAGTCGAGGCCGCGCTTCTGCGCCTCGGTCTCGTTCAATCCGACGGTGGCGAGCTGCGGATCGATGAACACGCAGTTCGGCACCGGCCGGCCCTCGATGGTCGCGCTGCCGCCGTTCAGCCAGTTCTCGCGCAGCACGCGGAAATCGTCGTAGGAGATGTGGGTGAACGCCGGCCCGCCCTTCACGTCGCCGATGGCGTAGACGCCGGGGACATTGGTCTCGAGCTTCGCGTTCACCGTTATGAAGCCCCCCTTGTCGGACCCGATGCCCGCCGCCGCCAGATTCAGGCGTTCGGTGTTCGGCACGCGGCCGACCGCGACGAGCAGGTGGCTGCCGCGGACCTCGCCCGACCGCAACGCGACCCGGATGTCTGCTCCGGCTTTGTCGACCCGCGTCACCTGCGCCGAATTGAGGATCTCGATACCGTCCTCCCTCAGTATCTTCTCGACCTCCGCCGAGACGTCCGGATCCTCGCGCAGGACGAGGCGCGGATCCCGGTTGACGATCGTCACGCGCGACCCGAAGCGCCTGAACATCTGGCAGAACTCCAGGCCGATGTAGCCGCCGCCGAGCACGACGAGATGCCCGGGGATCTCGGTGAGCTCCATGATGCCGGAGGAATCGAGGAAAGGAACGCCGTCCAGGCCGGGAATCGGCGGTACCGCCGGCCTGCCGCCGGTGTTCACGACGATGCGCTTGCCTTCGAGCTCGCGCGTGCCGCCCTGATTCAGGGTCACCGCGACGCGCATCCCGCCCGCGAACCGCGCCTCGCCGAAGATCAGCTCGACGTTGGCCGCGTTCTCCAGGCTCTTCTGCCCGAAGCTGCGGAAGCTCTCGACCACGCCGCGCTTGCGCTCCCACACCCGGCGCCAGTCCACCGTGACCGAGCCGGTGCGCACGCCGTAGTCCGCTCCGCGGCGCGCGAGATACGCCACGCGCCCGCTTGCGACCATGGTCTTCGTCGGCGTGCAGCCGACGTTCACGCAGGTGCCGCCGACGTGCTCGCGCTCGATCACGGCCACTTTCCAGCCGGCGCGTCCCAAAGCCAGAGCGAGCGGCTTGCCGGATTGGCCGGTGCCCATGATGACGGCGTCGTAAATGCTCATGTTCGCTCCGTGACTGGATGGTCGGCGATACGGGTCAGTATAATCGCCGCACATGCGCGTTCCCTTCCCGGCCGCCGCAGGCGCGCTGATCCTTGCCGCCGCGCCCGCGCTCGCCCAGAGCTCCGAGCAGCTCATCGCCGAGGCCAAGAAGCGCTGGGCGGAAAGCCCGCACGGCCCGATGCTCGAGCGGATCCTTCCTCCCACCTTCGAGCTGAAGCAGCTCCCCGATCCGGAGTCCCGCGGCGCGCAGCTGGTGGTTCGGTACTGCGTGCAATGCCACAACCTCCCGAACCCGGCGATGCACCAGGCGGCGAAGTGGCCTGCGGTTTTCGATCGCATGGTGGTGCGCATGCGCGGCAAGGGCAACATGGGCGAGCTGATGAAGGACATGATGGCGGGCGTGCGGGCGCCGAGCGACGACGAGGCCGGCGTCCTCCTCGCCTATCTGCGGAAGAACGGCCAGACGCCGCTCGATCCCGGGAAATACCCCGAGGTCGATCAGCCCGAGGGACTGTCCTTCAAGCTCGCCTGCCGGCAATGCCACGTCCTCCCCGATCCCCAGCGCCATACCGCCGCCGAATGGCCCGCGGTCGTCGCGCGGATGGAGAAGAACATGGAGTGGATGAACCGCGTCGTCGGCAACCACCATCCTCCCGACGAGCCGCAGCTCCGGATCGACGAGATCAACGCGTTCCTGGTCAAGCGCGCGCGGAAGGGCTAGGCGCGACCGGAGCGGGCACCGCCATGCCGCGCTGCACCGCGGGCCGCGCGCCGATCGCGTCGAACCAGCGCTTCACGTTGGGATAGACGTTCAGATCGGTCTTGTGCCACTCGTAGCGCGCGACCCAGGGATAGGTCGCGATATCGGCGATCGAGTACTCCTTCGCGAGGTACTCCGCCTCGCCGAGGCGCTTGTCCAGCACGCCGTAGAGCCGGTCCTTCTCCTTGACGTAGCGCTCGACCGCGTACGGGACCTGCTCCTTCGCCGAGCGCAGGAAGTGGTGCACCTGGCCGAACATCGGCCCGACGTGGCCCATCTGGAACATCAGCCACTGCAGCGCGAGATACCTGCCGCGATCCTCCTTCGGCAGGAATCTCCCGGTCTTGGCCGCGAGGTAGACGAGGATGGCGCCCGATTCCATCATCCGCATCGGCTTGCCGTCGGGGCCGTTGGGATCGACGATCGAGGGGATCTTGGCGTTCGCGTTGATCGCGACGTAGTCCGGCGCGAACTGGTCGCCCGCGCCGATGTTGACGCGGTGCACGTTGTACGCCAGGGCGCATTCCTCGAGCATCACCGAGACCTTGCGGCCGTTGGGCGTGCTCCAGGTGTACAGCTCGATCATCGTTCTCTCCTGTTAAAGTAAGCGCATGCTGAAATGGGTTCTCGTGCTGGTGATCGCGCTCATCTTCCTCACGGCGCTCGCCCCGTGGCTGGCGCGCCGCGGGCTGGGCCGCCTGCCGGGCGACGTCACGGTGCGCTATAGAGGGCGTCTCTACTACCTGCCTTTCACCAGCACCATCCTGCTCTCGCTCGCCCTCACCCTGATCACCCGCATTTTCTGAGGGTCCGGCGCGTATCCCGCCGCCAGGCGCTTCTCGAGCGAGGCGAGCTTCTTGCGAATCGCGCTTCCCATCGCGATCTGCGGATTGGAGGCCGGATAGCCCTCGGCGCGCTCGCGCTCGATCACGGTCTTCTTCGCGGCCGCGAAGGCCTCGGAAAAGGAGAACGTGTCGCGCAGAGCCTCGTCGTAGAGCGCCTCGCTGAACCAGGTGTAGTCGCTGTCGTAGTTGCATCCGAAGGACGAGTGGAAGGCGTCCGCGGCGGTGATGATCAGGGTGTTCTCGTCGCGGAGGGGCTCGATGTAGCCGCCGGAGAAGCACGCGGAGATGACGATCACCTTCCACTTGATGCCGCTGTCGGCGAGCATGCGCGCGAGCGCGCTCGGCGTGAGCTGGTCGAGCTCGAGCGGCGGCATGTCGAACAGCAGCCGGTAGTCACTGCTGCCGTGAGTGGCGATGTGCAGCAGGACGACGTCCTCGTCGGTGTCGATGGTGCTGCCCAGATAGGCGAGCGTCTCCCTGAGGTTGCTCACCGTCGCGATCGGCTCCTCGGTCAGGGATTCGGGGTTGTTGATCAGCGCCACGGATCTTCCGGCGGTATCGAAGCGCTCGTCGAGCAGCTCCTTGATCGACGCGACCTCCGCGTAGAACGTGTCCTGGCCGCTGTCGGCCGCTACCCCGACGAAGTACAGGTCCTCGACGCCGCGGCGGCCGGGCTCGAGCGCGGCGAGCCGCTCGTCGAGCAGCCTGCCCTGCCGGTGGAACACCTCCTCCTGGGTCAGACTCGGCGCGGAATCGTCGGCCTCGCCTTCGCCCGTCGCGACCCACAGGTCGCCGCGCGGACCGATCTCCGCGGCGAGGGCGAGCAGCGCCGCTAGGAGCGCCAGCGCGACCGCCGAGCGCCACCGGCACCAGCCGCTGAAGACGTATTGGACGCGAAAGACGACGGCGAGAGACCAGGCGAGGAACAGCCCGTCCACGAGGGCCGGATACGGCATGGACTCGACGAAATCCTGCGCGAGCTCCAGGGCGAAGTCGGCCGCGAGGAATGCCGGGACGACGGCGAGGAGCGCGACCGCCAGCGCGAGCGCGAGCCGCGGCTCGCGCAGCAGCCCCGCGGCGGCGAGACAGGCGGCGAGCAGGACCGGGATCGCGGCGAGCGCGGAGGTAAGGGCGTCGAAATCCACGGCACCCGGAACGCCCTGCGCGAGCACCCCCAGCCCGAGCCAGAGCGCGAGATCGGCGAGCAACAGCGCGGCGCACTGAGACGCCGAGATCCGGAAGTCGAGCGCGCGCACCGGCACGAAGAGCGCGAGGCGCGCGCCGGCGATCAGGTTCCGCAGCAAGCCGCGCAGGAGCGGCGCGGCGTCGGATCCGATCGCCATGGCTAGCCGAGCCTCTCGATCGCCGCGACGCGCGCGCGGCGGATCCGCTCGGGGATGTCGTGCCTTCCCCCTTCCGCGGCGATCGCCCCAGCGTCCACGGCCGCGGCCGCCGCAAGCGCCCTTCGCAGCAGCGCCGCCGGGGGATAAGGCGCCGGGCTCCAGCCCCGCCGGCCCCGCTCGGCGCAGGCGCACAGCGCAAGCAGCTCCTCGAAGCGCTCGGGCCGGCGGAAGGCGTCGCAGCGCTCGAGGAGCGCCAGAAGGTCCGGCGCGCGCAGCGCCGGCGCGCTCCCGAGGGCCGCGAGATGCCGGTGGGCGAGCAGCGCGAGGTCGCGGCACTCGCCGCTCGCTCGCAGGCGCTCGCACAGCTCCCCCAGGACCTCGGCGGACGGCGCGCAGATCCCGAGCAGCGCGAAGCGCGGAGCGAGCGCGAGACGCCCGGCCGCCGCGCACTCGAGCGAGCGCACCAGGGTTCGCGATGCGTCGTTCGCCGGCCGCGCATGCTCGAAGTCGAGCGCGAGCCCGGGGAAGAGCTTGCCGAGCGCCCCGGCCTCGGCGAGGACGGCGAACATCAGCGCGGGCTCGCCTTCCATCAGGCCGCGTGAAAACTCCTGCCACACGCGCTCGGGCACCAGCGCGTCGGCCTCGCCGTCGGCGACCATGGCGCGCATCAGCGCCATCGTCTCGGGCGCAACGGTGAAGCCGAAGCGCGCCGCGAAGCGCGCGACCCGCAGGATCCGCACCGGGTCCTCGGCGAAGGCAGGGCTCACGTGCCGCAGCAGCCCGCGCTCCAGGTCGGCCGCTCCGCCGAAGGGATCGACGAGGCGCCCGCCCTCGTCGCGCGCCATGGCGTTGATGGTCAGGTCGCGGCGCTGCAGGTCCTGCTCCAGCGTCACGTCGGGCGCGGCGCGGATCTGGAATCCCTTGTAGCCGCGCGCGACCTTGCGCTCGGTGCGCGCGAGCGCATATTCCTCGTGGGTCTGCGGATGCAGGAACACGGGAAACTCCTTGCCCACCGGCTTGTAGCCCCTGCGCTCCATCTCCTCGGGGGTTCCGCCGACCACGACGTAGTCGCGATCGGTCACGGGCAGGCCGAGGAGCTCGTCACGGACTGAGCCGCCGACAGCGTAGATCTTCACGCTGCGGGCCTTCTAGCGCCCGGCCCTGTAGCGGAACCAGCTGTAGCGCGAGCGCGGAGAGGCGCCGCGAAGATAGACCGGCGCAACCGACTCGAGCGGCGTGGGCTGGATGGAGAACGGGAGCGGACTGTCGCAGACGCTGTCGACCTTCATCGAGTTGAAGTTGTCGCGCGACATGAGCTTCTCCCCCGGCTTGTACTCCATCGCCCAGGCCATGAGAAAGGACAGGCGGTCCGAGAGACCGATCACCGGCCGCGGGTGGCCGCTCGCGGTGCCCGCGTAGGCGGCCAGCTCGCGCAGCGTGTAGACGCGCGGCCCGCCCAGGTCGTAGCGCTGGCCGATGCTGTCCCGGTCGGCCAGGCTCGCGGCGAAGCAGCGCGCAACGTCCTCGACGTACACCGGCTGGAATCGCGCGCCGGGGCTCGGGAGCAACAGCAGAGGCTGCCAGCGCTGCAGCCAGGCGAAGGTATTCAGGAAGCGGTCCTCCGGGCCGAAGATCACCGAAGGCCGGAACGCGGTGACGGCGAGCTCGTTCTGCGCCGAGAACACCCAGGCTTCGCCCTCTCCCTTGGAGCGCAGGTACTGGCTCGAGGCCTCGCGATGGGCCTTCAGAGCGCTCATGTGCAGCAGCCGCAGCACCTTCTTCTTCTTGCAGGCCTCGACGATCTTCTGCGGCAGCTCGACGTGCACTCGCGCGAAATCCGGCCCGTAGGGATCTCCGCGGCGGCCGTGGAGGATGCCGACGAGGTTCACGACCGCGTCGCAGCCGTGCATGAGCTTCGCGAGAACCTCCGCGTCGTGCACGTCGGCCTCGAGCACGTCCACCGTCGGCAGCAGAATGAGGTGCTTCGCGCGCTCGCGGCGGCGCGTGGGCACGACGACGAAATGCCCGTCGTCGACGAAACGGCTGACGACGTGCCGGCCGACGAATCCGCTGCCGCCGAGGACCAGAATTCGACTCATGGATGCCGCGAGGAAGGTGCCCGGTGAAAGCGCTAGTTTAACCGCGAAGCGCGCGTCGCGGACCGCGGCGGGCCCTCGGAGACTACTGGAGCACCGGCTCGACCCGCACGGACGCGACGCCTTCCGCGCCCCGGCGCGGGGGAACCACCCCCAGGCGCGTCTTGAGGGGGGCCGGGTCGGTCCCGAGGACCTCCGCGTAGTACACCGCGTTCGCCATCACCTTCTTGACGTAGTCGCGCGTCTCGGCGAAAGGGATGGTCTCGGCGAAGATCGCGCCCTCGACCGGCACGTCCCCGCGCCACAGCCTCGCGCGCGAGGGGCCGGCGTTGTAGGCGGCCGCCGCGAGCACCGGGCTGCCGTCGAACTGGTCGAGCACGTGGCGCAGGTAGTAGGTCCCCAGGGAGGCGTTGAGCTCGGGCTCGCGCAGCTGAGCCCAGGAGAAGTTCTTCAGGCGCATTCTCTGCGCCGCCCACCTCGCCGTCGGGCGCATAACCTGCATCAGCCCGCTCGCGCCGGCCGAGGACTTGGCGCCGCTGACGAAGCGGCTCTCCTGCCGTATCACGCCCAGCACCCACGACTCTTCGAGATCTCGCGAACGCGCCTTCTCGGCGAGCACCTCGCGGTAGGGCGCGAGGTAGCGGACCGAGAAATTGTGCGCCACGACCGTCCTGTCGGCGGTGCTGATCGCGCGGTCCCAGGCTTCGTTGCGCCGCGCGAGCTCGGCGGCGGCGAGCAGCTTCCTGTCGTCCATGCCGCGTATCGTCCAGAGCCACTCGCGCGTCGCCTCGGTGCGCATGTCGATGCGGTAGAGCGCAAGCGCCCGGGCGAGCCCGGGCACGGCGGCGGCCTCGGCGACCTCGGCCTCGGTGGGCAGGGGAGCGCGCGGAGGAATGCGCTGGCCGTCCCCCAGCTCCTCGGAAGCGAGGCGCCCGTAGAAGCTGTACTCGCCGACGATGCGCTCGAAGTAGCCTTCGGCCTCGAGCGGGCTGCCGAGCTCGCGCTCGGCGCGCCCGTACCAGTAGGTCCAGACCGCTTCGTTCTTTGCCACCGGCGACATGCGGTCGATGGAATTCCTCACCTCCGCCCAGTTCTCGGTCCACATCGCGATGCGCGCCCGCCAGGCGAGCTGCTCGTCGCTCAGGGACCCGGCCCTGCCGAACCAGCCGAGCGCCTCGGGCACGTGGCGCTGCGCTCCGTTCATCGCGAGCATCAGCCACACGTACCTCGCGTCCTCGTCGGAGAATTTGCCGGACAGGCCTCCGCTCCACAGGCTTTCCACGGCGAGCGGGTCGGAGTCCGACGCCAGCGTCATCGCGGCGATGACCAGCTCGCGGTCTGCGACCTTGGAGAAATCCGCGTGCACGCTCCTGAGATACCGGGCCGGAGCCCGCACCACGGGGGAAAGCCGCCGGGGGTCGATCGCTTCCGCGCGCGGGACGAACTCCAGCGAGCGCTTCGCCGGGCCCATGAGGCCGGTGTCGACGAGCATGCGGAACCGCGTCCAGGCCTCGCGCGGATCGATCCGTCCGGATTTTGCGAGCGCCCGCGCGAGCTGCAGGCAGCCGTCGGGAAGATCGCGCGGCGCGCTCCAGAGCGTCCTGAACTGGTCGGGCACGGACGTGTCGTCGCGCTTCCAGCGGCCGAGCAAGGCGTAGCAAGTCACGTCCGGATCGTCCCCGGAGAGCTTCGGATATTCCTCGAAGAAGAGCTCCCAGCGGCCGCTCTTTCCGAGCACCTTGAGCCAGTCGGTGCGCAATTGCTCGGCAAGCGCGCTCCCCGCGTTGCGCGAGAGGAAATCGCGGACTTCCTCGGCGCGCGCGGCGGGCAGCTTCGGGAACAGCTGCCAGTAGTCGACGTAGGGCGCGAGCACGTGGCCGGCGAGCTGGGGCGCGAGCTGCGCGAGCCGGGCGCGACTGCCCGACTCGAACGCATCGCGCGCGGCGAGCATGGCCGCGTCCTGCGGATCGAGCTTCGCCGCGAATGGTTGGCCGGCGGCCGCGAGCAGAATCGCCGCCGCCGCGAGCCGTGGCAATGCTGGTTTCACGTCACACCCCCCCGGGCTAGAATACCATAGCGGCAATCGGCCCCCGAGTGAAAAAATGCCGCGCAGCCGATGAGCACCGTCACCCTCTCCGCAGAGCTTTCGGCCTGGCGCAAGAGCGAGCGAGCGCGATTGCTGCGCGAGCGCGACGCGCTCACCCAGGAAACGCTCGCTGAGCGGCGCGCGCGGATGGACATGCACATTGAACGCACGTTCCCGGATCTGGTGCACGGCCTTATCGCGTTTTGCTGGCCTTACAGGAACGAATACGACGTGCGGCATCTCGCCGCCGCGCTGCGGCGCCGGGGCGCGAAGACCGCGATGCCGGTGGTGGTCGCGCCGAAGACGCCGCTGATCTTCCGCGAGTGGCATCCCGGAGTCGGGCTCGCCGAAGGACCTCTCGGCATCCCCTATCCGGTGGGCTCCCCCGAAGTGGTTCCTGACCACGTGCTGCTGCCGATGGTCGGATGGGACGGCGACGGCTACCGGCTCGGCTACGGCGGCGCCTTCTTCGACCGAACGCTGGCCTCGCTGGAAAAGCGCCCGCGCGTGATCGGACTCGCCTACGAGCAGGCGTATCTGAAGACGATACAGCCGCAGCCGCACGACATTCCGGTCGACTTCGTCGTCACCGAGCGCGGCGTCTACCGGCGCGAGCCGAAGGGACTGCGTTTCCTCGACAACCCGGAGGGCTTCTCGTCCCCGCCGTGCTACGCGGGCGAGATCGGCCCGGGATATTTCGGCGAGGACTCGAAAACCTAGCCGAGGAACAGGCGGTAAGCCGGATTCCGGCTCTCGTCGACATAGGGGTAGCCCAGCGCCGTCAGGAACCGCTGGAACTCGCGCATCTCGTGGCGCGGCACCTGCATGCCCACGAGCACGCGACCCGTGTCGCTGCCGTGGTTGCGGTAGTGGAACAGGCTGATGTTCCAGTCGGTGCGCATGCTCGACAGGAATTTCATCAGCGCCCCTGGGCGCTCGGGGAACTCGAAGCGGTAGAGGAGCTCGTCGGGCGCGCCGCGCGCACCCTTCCTTATCTCTGCCGGCGCGTGTCCCCCGACCATGTGGCGCACGTGCAGCTTGGCCATCTCGTCGTCGGAGAGGTCCAGCGCCCTGAGGCCCTCGCGGCCGAGCGTCTTCACGATCCTCGCGCTCTCGTCGCGGTTGTGCACCTCGACGCCGACGAAGACGTGCGCCTCGCGCGGATCGGCGATGCGGTAGTTGAACTCGGTGATGCTGCGCGATCCCAGCGTCGCGCAGAACTTCTTGAAGCTGCCGGGACGCTCGGGGATGGTCACCGCGAGGATCGCTTCGCGCTGCTCGCCCGACTCGGCGCGCTCGGCGACGAAGCGCAACCGGTCGAAATTGGAATTCGCGCCCGAGGCCACGGCGACCAGCCGCTTGCCGCGAATGCCCGTGCGCTCCACATACGCTTTCGCGCCGGCGACGGCGAGCGCCCCGGCGGGCTCGAGAACTGTGCGCGTGTCGCCGAACACGTCCTTGATCGCCGCGCAGATCTGGTCGGTGTCGACGAGAACCATGCCGTCGAGCAACTCGCGGCAAAGCCCGAACGTCAGCTCGCCGACCCTCCTCACCGCGACGCCGTCGGCGAACAGGCCCACGTGATCCAGGGTCACGCGGCGGCCCGCCTTGAGGGAGCGCGCCATCGCGTCCGCGTCGACCGGCTCCACGCCGATCACCTTCACCGAAGGCCGCAGGCGCTTGATGTAGGACGCTATCCCCGAGATCAGGCCGCCTCCGCCGACCGCGACGAAGACCGCGTCCGGCGGAGGCGACGACTGCCGCACGATCTCCATGCCTATCGTTCCTTGCCCGGCGATGACGTCCGGGTCGTCGTAGGGATGCACGAACGAGAGCCTGCGCGTGCGCTCCAGCCGCTTCGCCTCGGCGTAGGCCTCGTCGTAGGTGTCGCCGTGCAGGACCACCCCGGCGCCGCGCGACTTCACCGCGTCGATCTTGATCTTGGGCGTGGTGGAGGGCATCACGATCGTCGCCGCGCAGCCGAGCTTCTGCGCGGCCAGCGCGACGCCCTGCGCGTGGTTGCCGGCAGACGAGGCGATCACCCCGCGGTCGAGCGCTTTCGCCGGAAGCCGGACCATCTTGTTGTACGCTCCGCGGCACTTGAAGGAGAACACCGGCTGCATGTCCTCGCGCTTGAGCAGCACGCGGTTCCCGAGGCGCGCGGAGAGATTGGGCGCGACCTCGAGCGGCGTCTCGACGGCGACGTCGTAGACGCGCGCGCTCAGAATGCGCTCGAGATAGTCGTTTTTCATGCTTTTGCATACCCCCCAAAGGGGGATCCGAAAAATTCACCCCTTTCCGGGGCAGGGCGCTACTCTACACGAGGGCTGATTTTCGCGCGTAAAATGCGCTGCAGGGGGTGGCGCATGCCCAAGCGCTCCGCGAAGAAAGCGAAGCAGGCATTCTGGGAACGGGGCTATCTGTCTCACGGCTACTGGCTGGGCAAGGATCGGCTGGGGACGGTCCAGCTCGGGCCTAAGAAGGAATGGGACGGCGTCTACCGCTGGAGGGCCGGCAACCACGCCGGCGAGACCGCTTCCCTCGAGGATGCCAAGCGCGCCGTCGAGCAGGCGGCGCTGATCGGCACGAGCCAGCTCGGGCTGTTCGACAAGGGCTAGCTACGCCGCGGTCAGCTTGGCGTATTCCAGGGCGAGCCACTTCATGCCCTGCTTTCCGAAATTGATCTGCAGCCTGGCGTCGCTCCCGGAGCCTTC
>DATEGT010000015.1:0-5691 GCA_035280025.1 Burkholderiales bacterium
CTGCCCGCCCAGTCCGTAGCTCGCGATCCTGCCGTCCAAGTCGTAGGCGCGGCTGTAGATCTGGCCGTTCCCTAGGACATAGCTCTTCACCCCCCCGAAGGGTTGGTAGGTGATGTTGGAGGCCACGACCTGGGTCGCGCCGCCCGAGTCAATCGGCGCGGTGGTACTCACCTGGTTGATGCGGCCCGCTGCGTCGAAGCCGTAGGCGACGGTTCTCCCGCTCGGGTAGGTCATCCCCGCGAGCCTGCCCGCCGCGTCGTAGCTGTAGCCGAAGGCGTAGTTGACCCCGTTGATGCTGCGGTTCTCGGTCAGCACGCGCCCGTGCGGGTCGTAGGCGTAGTCGTGCACGATGGTGATCTGCGCAAGAGGGTCCGTCTCGGCGAAGAAGGTCAGGCGCCCCAGTCCGTTCGCCCCCTGGTCGTAGCCGTAGCTCTGCTTGGAGCCGTCGGCGAAGGCGATGTTCGTCACCCGGTTCAGCGCATCGTAGGTATAGCTGGTGAGCTGGTTCTTCGCGTCGAGCTGGCTGAGGAGGTTGCCCGCGGCGTCGTAGGTGTTCTGCGTGAGCCCGGTATCGGGGCTCGTCTGCGTGTTCAGGTTCGCCAGGCCGTCGTAGGCGTAGCTCGTGGTGAGATTGCGCGGATCGCTTACCGCCACCAACCGATCGATCCCGTTGTAGGCGTAGCGCGTGATGCCGTTGCCGGGGTCGGTGACCTGCACCAGGCGGTTCAGAGCGTCGTACCGGTTGCCGGTACTGTGCATCAACGGATCGGTGACCGAGATGACGTTGCCCTGGTTGTCGTAGGCGTACTGCGTCGTCTGCGACTGCGCCCCGATGTCCTGCGCGAGCTGGTTGAGGGCGTTGTAGACGCGGCTGCGCGTCTGGGCAAGCGAGCCGCCCTGGTCGAACACCTGCTCGCCGATGCGGTTGCCCATCGGATCGAGCGTGTAGGCGATGCTGTTCCCTGCGGAGTCGGAGATGCCCTTCAGCCGGTGCGCGGGGTCGTAGCTGTAGGCAAGGAACGAGCCGTCCGGGAGCGTCACCCGCTTCAACTGCCCTGCCAAATCGTAGTCATAGACCGTGAGCTCCCCCCCGACATTTTTCGACCGAAGCCGCTGGCGCGCGTCGTAGGTCAGGTTGGTGGTGAGCCCATTCGGATCGGCGATCGTCAGAGGCTGGCCGTGGGCGTTGTAGGAGAGTATCTGGGTCGTGTGCTCGAGCGCGTTGGTGATCGTCGCCACGTTCCCGCGCTTGCCCGGATCGGCGTCGTCGTTGGCGTAGTAGGTGTAGCTTGTGACGTCCGACACATCGGTCCTCGGGCCGTCCATCGAGAGGACCGAGCCGTTGGCGTTGTAGGTATAGCTCCAGGTTCGCGGGGTACCCGCCGACGTCGCGCTGAACCCCGAGGAACCTGTGGCATCCGAGGTCGGCTGGATGGTCTTGGAGCACGGCACTCCGGGAACGAGCGTGCCGTCCGCGGCAGTGCCGCAGCTCGCCCCGCCATCGCCGTTGTACACGTAGCTCGTGATGCGCAGCGGCTCGGCCACCTTCACCGGCAGCCGGAAGATCGGATGCCACTGCGTGCTGATCGTGCGCGCCTGCGGCGTGCCGGACGCCTCCGTCCGCGAGGTCTCGAGATTCCGCGTGAGGTCGTAACCGTATCTCGTCACGTTTCCGTTCCAGTCGGTCCGCGTTGAGGCGTTCCCGTTCGCGTCGAACGTCTGCGCCGCCGGCCCGCACGATGGACAGGCTGGTCCGGAAATGCTGACGTTCTTGAAGGTGTTGAACGTCAGCTGGAATCCATACGGGCGTGTAGTGTTCAATGGATCAGTGACTGTGGTTGTTGTCGTGCCTCCCCCGCTCGAGTAGGAAAGTTGGTATCGCTCTGCTCCCGAATGTTCCGTCGACACGACGCGTTCCTTCGCGTCGTACTGAAACGTCGCGAAGCGACTGCCGTTCTCGTCGATGATGCCGGTCAGGGCGTTGAGCAAGCTCGTGCCCCCGGTGTTGGCCGGTTCGTTGTAGACGAATGTCTTTACCGTCCCGTCCGGGAAGGTGATCGTCGAGAGATTGTTGTTGTCAGTTCCGTATGCAAAGCGGTAAAGCGCCCCCGAAGGGTCGGTGACCGTCACGATCCGCAGGGCGGCGTTGTAGCCGAAGGCGAGCTTGCGCCCGAAATTGTCCACCACCTGAATCGGCGCGCCTTGGGGAACCGCTAGAGCCGTAGCCTGCCCGGCGCTGTCCAGGATGAATCCTCCGTTCGGACCCGTCGAGCCGTCGCTGTAGATCACCGTCTGGACGAGGCCGGCCCTCGAGCGGATCGAAACGAGCAGCCCCGCGGCGTTGTAGGTCTCCGTTTCATCGCCATCGGGAACGTAGAGCTGCCAGCCGGTACTCGTGGCGGTCAAGCGATAGGTCGTGCTGGCGTCCGGGACCCACACTCCACCCACAAAATTGAACTGGAATACCTTGCCGTCGGGCCGAAACGCGGCCCTGCTCGACGTGCTCGCGGCCCCGCTCGCAGCGATGCGGCGATCGTAGGAATCGCGCCACCGCCGACCGAACCGTGTTCCGTAATCATCGAGAGTGTTGAACGCCAGGCTCAGTTCGAAACCGTTCAGTCCGCGATAGATGGGCTGCTGCTCGAATTTGTTGCCGTTTGCGGGATTGGCCGGATTGCCGCAGCCTGGGCAGGGCGGGCCATTGTTCGGTCCACCGCTGCACTGGGCATCCGCCTCGACGGAACCCGGGTCGCACTGACAGAACGTCGGCGTAACGCGTTCGCTGTTCTTGGGGCAGGTCGTGTTCGAAGACTCCACCGCCGCGATGTTCTCGTTGCAACCCAGGAACCGAGGGGGAGTGGCGAAGCACCCGTCCTGGGGGTTACCGAAGCCGATGATGCATCCCGCGGCTTGATTGGGAGGAGTGCCGCTTATGAAGGCATTGACGTTCGTGACCAACGGAAACCGCGTCGACGCGGATACGCAGGCCTCAAGCGCGCTGGAATAGCTCGGCTGGCATATCGGTATCTCGCCGGGCGGGCTGGTGGTTTCGAGACAGCGGTTCTGCTGGAGCAGGACCCAATGGTCAGGTTGGTCTACGATCGGTCCGAGAGCGAGCACGGCCCGCGGCCATGCCAGGAACACGAACGAGAAGGCGAATCCGAGCGAAAGACAAGGCCGCGCCCACGCGCGCATACGCAGCGGAACCATCGATACCCCCTCTTTTTGAGCGGGCTTGTCTAAAGGCCAGCCCTGCTCCAGCGACCGTGGGAAAAATCTACCCGAAAGAGGGCAAATTGCAATATCGAGAAAACCCTGATGTTCGTTGCCTTACATTGCTGTCGGGATTTTCCTGGCAAGCCACCGGAGAGTTCGACCCGCGATGTGTCGTCGGGGATTACCTGACGTCCTGCCGTACCGCCTACTCCCCCAGCGCCACTCCCTCTCTCCGCGGATCCGCGCCGCCGGTCCAGCCGTCCCTGGTGCGCAGGATTCCGTGCAGTCCGCTCGCTTCGTCGCGGATTCTCACGTCGTGTCCCATGCGCTTGAGCTCGGGCGCGAGGCGCTCGAGAGCGGTTCCCTTCTCGAGGTCGGTCGGTCCGTTGCGGTTGCCCATGTGCGGTGCGGCGACGGCCTGCTGTATGTCCATGCGCCAGTCGAGCACGTTCACGATCGCTTCCGCGACGTAGTTGATGATCGAGTGGCCGCCGGGCGAGCCGATCACCAGCATCAGCTTTCCGTTCTCGTCGAACACCATCGTCGGCGCCATCGAGCTGCGCGGGCGCTTGCCGCCTTCGACGCGGTTCGCGACCGGCTTGCCGTTCTCCTCGGGCTCCCACGAGAAATCCGTGAGCTCGTTGTTGAGCAGGAAGCCCCTGACCATCTGCCGGTTGCCGAAGGCCGCCTCGACGCTCGCGGTGAGCGCCACCGCGTTTCCTTGGGCGTCGACCACGGAGAGGTGCGTGGTCGACGGCAGCTCGATCGGCTCGTAAAACCCGTAGCGGCCGGCGATACCCGCCGGATCGCCCGGCCGCGCCGGCCCCATCGAGCGCCGCGGATCGATCAGCTTCGCCCGCGAGCTCAGGTAGCGCGGATTGAGCAGGGTGGCGACCGGGGCGGAGACGTACGAGGGATCGGCGATGTACAGGTTGCGATCGGCATACGCGAGGCGTCCGGCCTCGGCGAACAGGTGCACCGCCTCCAAGGAACCGGGCTCGATCTGGCGCAGGTCGAAGCGCTCGAGGATGCCGAGGATCTGCAGCACGGCGAAGCCCCCCGAGCTGGGCGGCGGCACGCCGCACACCTTGTGGCCGCGGTAGTCGCCGCACAGCGGCTCGCGCTCCTTCGCCGCGTAGGCCGCGAAATCCGATTCGGCGAGATCGCCGGGCGAGCGTTGCCGGCCCCGCACCGCCGCGACGATGTCGCGCGCGATCTCCCCGTTGTAGAACGCGCTCGCGCCTTCCGACGCGACGCGCTTCAGAACGGCTGCGAGCTCGGGGTTCTTCAGCAGCGTCCCCGCCGGCTTCGCGGTCCCGCCGGGCAGATAGAAATAGCGCCGGGCGTTCTCGTCCCGCGCGAGGAAGCGGTCGGCGGCGACGAGCGCGTGAAGCCTCGGCGAGACCGGGAAGCCGTTTTCCGCGAGCTTGATCGCTGGAGCGAAGAGCTCCGACCATGAAAGCTTCCCGCGCCTGCGGTGCGCCATCTCGAGCATCCGCAGCAGGCCGGGCACGCCCACCGACTTGCCGCTGATCACGGCGTCGGGCCAGTCGAGCGGCCTGCCGTCCGCGCCGAGGAAGCGCTCGGGCTTGGCGGCCGCGGGCGCGGTTTCCCTCCCGTCGTAGGCCTCGAGCTCGGCGTAGCGCGCCGCGAAGTGGAGCAGGAATCCGCCTCCGCCGATGCCGGAGGACTGCGGCTCGACCAGACCGAGGACGAGCTCGGTCGCGATCGCCGCATCCACGGCACTGCCGCCGCGCTTGAGGATCTCGTAGCCGGCGCGAGCCGCGAGCGGGTTCGCCGCCACGACCATGAAGCGGGACGCCTTGACGAGCGCCTTCGCGCTGCTCGGAGTCGCCGGCTCGGGCTCGGGTCCGTATCCCTGCTGCGCGCCCGCGCAAGCGCAGGCGAGGAGAAGCGTTGCGAAGGCGGCCGGCTTGACGAACGGAATGCGCACCGGGCGCAAGCCTAGCACGCCGCTAGGGGCGCTCGCTCAGGATCTCGCGCCGCGCGGGCGTCTCCAGGTAGCGCCGCTCGATCTCGCCGGGAGCCACCGCCCCGCTGAACAGATAGCCCTGGTACTCGTCGCAGTGGAGCTTGCGCAGGATCTCGAGCTGCTCCTTCCTCTCGACCCCTTCGGCGATCACGCCGATGCCCAGGCCCCGGCACATGGTGATGACCGCGCGCACGATCGCGAGGTTCTGAGACGACGTGGTGAGGTCGCTGAGGAACGCGCGGTCGATCTTGAGCGCGTCCACGCTGAAATGCCGAATGTAGCCGAGCGACGAGTAGCCCGTCCCGAAATCGTCGATCGTCACCCGGGCGCCGAGCCGCGAGAGCCCCTTGAGGATCGCGCGGACCTCGGCGGCGTCCTGCATGAACAGGCTCTCGGTGATCTCGACCTCGATCTGCCCGGGCCGCACGCCGTGCGCGACCATCGCGGTCGAGATCTCGCCCACCAGGGCCGGAGTGAACTGC
>DATEGT010000016.1:0-4738 GCA_035280025.1 Burkholderiales bacterium
CTCGTGCATGCGCAGCTTCCCCTCGGGCGCCTTCTCCAGCTCCCACAGCACGTCGTACCACGCGAGCGGCGGCAGCTTCGCTTCGGCGAGCGCCGCCTCGATCTTCTCGACGAGCGTCGCGTGCGCGGTCAGCAGCACCGCCCAGGCGTGCTCCTTGGGGTCGGGTTCCCTGGCCATGGCGGCAGTATGCCAAGAGGTAGTTGCAAATGCAACTAAGCGCTGCTATGCTGTAGTTGCATATGCAACTACATGCGATGCATTCCAACCTTCAAGGAGAACATCATGACCCAGCAGATCGACCGCGACACGCTCGCCCGCAAGCTCGCCGGGGCATCCCGCCCGGTGCTCGTCGAGGCGCTTCCCGAGCAGTACTTCCGCGACTGGCACCTCCCCGGCGCGCGGCACCTGCCGCACGACGAGGTGGCGCGTCTCGCGCCCTCGGTGCTGCCCGACAAGGCGGCGGAGATCGTCGTGTATTGCGCGAGCAAGAGCTGCCAGAACTCCCACGTCGCCGCCGCCAAGCTCGAGCAGCTGGGCTACCGCAACGTCGCCGTGTACGCGGGCGGCAAGCAGGACTGGTCCGAGGCGGGCCTCCCCGTGGATCGGGACGCGCCCGTGGCCGCCTAGCGGTCGAACCGCGCGCGGAACCCTCCGCGCGCGGGTTTTCGAGTAGTCTCTCCCGACCGCAGCCGAAAAAGGGAGGCCGCATGGGCGCCGTTCGCAGGACGGAGCTGGACGGAGCAGTTCGCGAAGGGATCATCAGCGGTCAGCAAGCGGACCGGCTCGCCGCCTATCTCGCCGGCGCCGGCCAGTCCGACGAGCAGCCGCGCTTCACTCTGGTCCACGTGCTCTACTATCTGGGCGGCATGATCGCGATCGGCGCGATGTCGCTCTTCATGGGGCTCGGCTGGAACACCCTCGGCGGCTGGGGCGGCTTCTTCATCTCGGTCTGCTACGGCGTGCTCGCGCTCGCGCTCACGCACTGGCTTCTCGAGCGCAAGCGCCTGTTCCTGCCCGCAGGGATTCTCGCGACGCTGGCCGTCGTGATGGTCCCGCTCGCGATCTTCTTCGCCCAGATGGCGCTCGGCTACTGGGGCGCGGGCAAGCCCTACCGCGACTACCACGTGTTCATCGACTGGCGCTGGATCATGATGGAGTTCGGCACCCTGGTGATCGGCGCGATCCTGCTGTGGCGCTATCGCTTTCCCTTCATGCTGATGCCGATCGCGGTCACGCTGTGGTACATGAGCATGGACCTCGTGCCGTTTCTCATGGGCCAGGAGCGCGTCTACGACTGGGAGATCCGCAAGTTCATCTCCTTCTGGTTCGGCCTGGCGATGACCCTGGTCGCGTTCTGGGTAGACCTGCGCTCGCGCTTCTCGCGCGACTACGCCTTCTGGCTGTACCTTTTCGGCGTGCTCACCTTCTGGGGCGGGCTTTCGCTGATGGACTCGGGGAGCGAGCTCGGGAAGCTCGCCTACTGCGGGATCAACGTTCTCATGATCCTGGTCGGCGCGGCGCTCGGCCGGCGCGTGTTCGCCGTGTTCGGCGGCCTGGGCGTGGCCGGCTATCTTGGCTACCTCTCGTGGCGCGTATTCAGGGACAGCATGATTTTCCCCGTCGCGCTCTCGGCGCTGGGGCTGGCGATCATCGCGCTCGGCGTGCTTTGGCAGCGGCGCGAGGCGCAGTGGTCGGCGACCCTGCGCGGCTTCCTACCCGGTCCCCTGCGCGAGCTGATCGAGGCGCGCGCGGCGCGCTGACCTTGCCCGCGGATCCGCCCGGAGAGGTCTACCACCAGCCGAAGCTCGGCGATTGCCGGCTCGAGACTTTGCCGCTCCCGCTGAAGAACACGGAAGCGGGACCGATTCCGGGGTACACGTAGTACCACACGAGCGAGCCGTCGATGCGCAGCACCTTATCCGGTGCCCCGAGCAGGGCATGAACGCGCTCCCGGGGCGTCCCGGGCTCGACCTGCGACCAGTTCTTCTTCAGCCGGGCGAGGGACATCTGCGTCCGGGAAGCGTCGTCGGCGCTGCCGGGCTGCGCGCCGGCATGCCCGCCGGATGCGTTCTCGCCGTTCTGCTCGAGGGCGCGGATCCGTGACTCGGTGGCTTCCAGGGTCTGCCGCTGCTGCGCCGCTTCCTCCCGCAGCCGCGAGAGGTTCTCGCTCTGATCCGCGGCGGCCGCGCACGCGCTCAGCGCGGCGAGGGCGCCGAACAGGATCGCCCGCGAGGGAGATTGCGAGCTGAGCATGGCGCGCTACGCGACCGGCCGCTACCTCGAGGCCAGATACGCGGCGACCGCCTCCATCTGGTCGAAAGACATCCCGGTGCTGACGTTGTGCATGATCGCCGCGTTGCCTCCCTCGCGCATCGAGCTCTTGAACAGCACCAGCTGCTTCACCAGATACTCCGAGTGCTGGCCCGCCAGCCTCGGGAACGCGCCGTTGCCCGCCGCTTCCGCGCCGTGGCATCCGGCGCATGCCTGCACCTTCGCCGCGGGGATCCCTCCCTCGTAGATGGTCTTCCCGGCCGCCGCGAGCTTCGGCGCCGCGGCCTTGCCCCTGGGCGGTTTCTGGCCGCTGTAGAACGCGGCGAGCTGCTTGATCATTCCGTCGCTCAGCTGCGAGGTCATTCCCCACATGTACGCCTGCGCCATCGGATCGGCGCGCGTGCGATCGCGGAACGCCCTGAGCTGGGTTTCCAGATACTCGGCGCTCTGGGCGCCGATCTTCGGGAACGCGGGCGATATGCTCTCGCCGGCGCGGCCGTGGCAGGACGCGCACACCTGGCCGGCGACCCTGGCCGCTTCCCCGTCCTGCGCCTGCAGCGCGGGAGCGATCCAGGACATCGCGACTCCCGCCGAAAAGACAATTGCCAATTTGGCTCTCATGTTCATCCGCCTCGCCTTGAGATCGCCGCGTCAGAACGCGAACCAGCCGAGCAGGTACAGCGCATCGTTGTCCTTCGCGTTCCT
Organism: Burkholderiales bacterium; assembly: GCA_035280025.1. Taxonomy (GTDB): domain Bacteria; phylum Pseudomonadota; class Gammaproteobacteria; order Burkholderiales; family SG8-39; genus VBDM01. The sequence goes on from DATEGT010000016.1 coordinate 2,977, forward strand.
GCCGTTGCCGTCGTAGTTGGTGCTCGCGCCGTTGAACTTCTGGTAGGCCACGTACTGGAGCAGGAACTTCACGTTCTGCCAAGGCACGTAGTCGAGCTCGCCGATCCAGCCGTTGCTGTTGGGGCTGCCGTTGGCGAAACCGGTCACCGCGCCGGGCGCGTACAGGCCGTTGTCCGAGCTGCCGCTCGTGGAAAAATAGCCGAGCGCGCCGCCATAGGTGCGCTCGTAGTAATAGCTGCCACCGAGCCGGAAGGTCTTGAGGTCGTTGCTCGAGTTCTGCGAAAGACCGAGCCCGAACGTTCCGTCGAGGTTCTGCTTTTCCTTGATGTAGGTCGTCTGGACCGAAAAGATATGCTCGTCGCCGATGAACTGATATTGCCCGTCGAGCGCAACGTCGTTGAATTTGTCCGGAGTGCCGACTGGGACGAACGTCGTCGGCGGCGGGCCTCCGAAGCTGGCAGGGCTGATCTTCGAGGTCATCCCGTAAGCGCCGATCATGAGCGAGTTCCGGTCCCACTGGTGCTCGTAGGCCAGCCGCCAGTACGGCGCCCAGCTGGTCAGCACGCCGCCCGAATTGCTGTCGAGCGGTCCCGCTCCTGCGGTCCCGCCCACGCCCTGAGGGGAAGAGCGGTAGAGCCCGAGCTCGCCGTAGAGGGAGGTCTTCCACCACGCGTACGCGGTCAGGCCGGCGACGCCGCGCCCCGCAAGCACGCCGTCCAATTGCGTGGCCGCGCCCGGCACCGGCGCCGCGCTCGTCTTCTGGTCGAAAGGCGTCTGCCACGCCGGGGTGCTGTTCCAGACGTCCTGGACCGTGGGGTTGTTGTTGGCCGTCACGCCCCAGGTGAGCGCGTCCGACATTCCGACGAGCTGCTTGGCGTAGCGGATCTCCGTATTGTCCCAGTGCAGGTTTCCGGATTCGCTGTCGTAGGTGATCTGGACGAAGGCTCCGAGGCCCGGCGCGATTCTTCCGGCGTAGAAGAGGCTCGCCTGCTGCGGAAAGAGCAGCTGGCCGTTCTGCGCGTCGGCTCCCGCGACGTTCGGATCCGGCAGCGCGGTCTTGGTCTTCGTGTACGAAGTCTGGAACATGAAGGAGACGGGGGCCGCCTGGTTCAGCAGCAGGTCGTAATCCTTGGGCGAGCGCATGCCTTGCACCTGCGGCAAGTTGTCGATCTGGTAGGCGTTGAGCTTGAACGCCCGGCCGAACGGCGTGAGCTCCGGGAATACGGTGTGGCAGCCCTGGCAGGCCACGCCCGTCTGTCGGGCGTAGGAGGGCACCGCGCCGGCCGTGCCGCTGACGCACAGGCCGACTATGATTGCGCATGGGGCGGCCGCCGATCCCAGGAGCCGCCAAAACGATATCGTTTCCATGATGTCCCTTTCCGCCGAATGCGCGGCGCTCGCGGATCGAACCACGGTATGTCCGCCCGTGGGCGCCGCGTTTGATTCAGATCAAATCGAAACGCGCGGTTTTCTTTCCGGAAGCTGACGTTCGAGCGAATCAACACCTAATGCGTACATCGTGCTGCGCGCGCAATCGGGACTGACCGTTCTAGCCTTGCTCGGCACGCTCGCTTCCGCCGCGGCCGCGCAACCATGGCCCGCGCGCACGGTTCGCATCGTGGCCACGAGCCCGCCGGGCGGGTCGGTCGATTTTCTCGCGCGCGCGCTCGCCGCGGACTTCGGCGAAACCTTCGGACAGCCTTTCGTGGTGGAAAACCGGCCCGGTGCGAACGGCAACATCGGGGTCGAGGTGGTGATGAAG
>DATEGT010000017.1:0-11807 GCA_035280025.1 Burkholderiales bacterium
CCTGCCGGAGAGCCCGCGGGCCCGGCCGGCGTGGCGGGGATGGCTGGCGTCCGCGGGCCCGTTTGCCGCGGCCGCGGACTGGCTGCGTCCCGCCGCCTCGTTCGCGGCCGTCGCGCTCGTCACCTGGGTGGTGGCGCTGGGGACCCTGCGCCCCGGCGAAGACGAGCGCGTGTCGCAGGAGGTGCTCGCGAGCCACGTCCGCGCCACCCTCACCAGCCGGTTCTACGACGTCGAATCTTCCGACCAGCACACCGTCAAGCCGTGGCTGAGCTCCCGGCTGCCCTTCTCGCCCCCGGTGGCGGACTACTCGGCGTCGGGCTTCGAGCTTATCGGAGGGCGGCTGGATTACATCGGCGCGCAGCCCGTGTCCGTGCTCGTCTACAAGCGGCGGCAGCACGTGATCGACGTGTTCATCTGGCCGGTCGAGACGCCGAAGGCGGATCGCCTGCAGGAGCGCGACGGCTTCAACATCGAGCATTTCGCGGAGAACGGAATGGGCTACTGGCTCGTGTCCGACCTCGGCCGCAAGGAGCTGAACGACCTGGCCCGGCTGATCGCCGAGTACGGCGCCACGCCCTGAGGCGCCGGGATCGCGGCGCAGCCTCCGCGTCCCGCCGGTCCCCACGGCGCGCGGCGCGAGCCGCTATACTTCTCCCGCCTTGGATATGCGGGAGATCTCCGGTGCCACGCCTCCGCAGGGTTCTTGTCTTCGTCCTGTTCGCTCTCGCCGCAAGCGGTCCGGCGGCGGCGCTCGCTCAGAGCACCGACTATCCCGCGCGAGCGGTGCGCATCGTCGTGCCGCTCGCGGCGGGCGGCAACGTCGACATCGTGGCGCGCACGGTCGCCGAGCAGATAAGCAGGAGCCTCGGAGAGCCGGTGATCGTCGAGAACCGCCCGGGCGCTTCGAGCCTGGTCGGCACGCTGCTCGTCGCCAAGGCGACGCCCGACGGCTACACGATCCTCGCGATGGCGAACACCTTCGCGACCGTGCCCCTCATCGTCCGCGACCCAGGCTACGATCCGCTGAAGGACTTCGCCGGCATCACGCTCACCTGCCTCGTGCCGCAGGTGCTGATCGTGAACCCCGCGGTCGCGGCGCGCTCGGTGAAGGAGCTGATCGCGCTCGCGAAGACCGAGCCGGGCAAGATTCCCTACGCCTCCTCGGGCAACGGCTCGACCGGTCACATGGCGGCGGAGCTCTTCAGCCGCCAGGCGGGGATCAGGCTGCTCCACGTGCCCTACAAGGGCAACTCGCAGGCGCTCGTCGACCTGATCGGCGGCCAGATCGCGATGATGTTCGACCAGGTCAGCACCTCGGCCCCGCAGATCCGCGCGGGCAAGGTCCGGCCGCTCGCGGTCACCAGCCTCAAGCGCTCGCCGCTGTTTCCCGAGCTGCCGACCGTGGACGAATCGGGCCTCCCCGGATACGAGGACATCACCTTCAACGGGCTGGTCGCTCCCGCCGGGACGCCGCACGAGGTCCTCGCGCGCCTGAACCGCGCGGTCGCGGGCGCGGTGAGCGATCCGGACCTGCGCAAGCGCTTCATCGAGCGCGGCATCGAGCTGAAGGCGAGCGCCTCGCCGGAGGAGTTCGGCGCCTACATCAGGGCCGAGGCCGAGAAGAAGCGGCGCCTCGCGCAAGAAGCGGGGATCAAGCCGGAGTAGCGGGCCCGTGAAGCACACCCAGGCCCGGCACTTCATGCAGCGCGTCGGCGAGGTGGTCTCCCGCGACACCGGCAAGGCGCTCAGCGCCGCGGGGCTCGCCGAGATCGAGAAGGCACTCGGAGGCCTGGATCCCCACGCCCGGACCCTGCCCCCGGGGCCGGGCCAGGAATTCCTGAGCCGCGAGGTCACCATCCTGCTCGCCGACCTGCGCGGCTTCACCGCGATCGCGGCGTCGCATCCCGCAGGGATCGTCATACAGCTCCTGAACCCCTGCCTCATCAAGATGAGCGAGATCATCTTCAGGCACCAGGGAACGATCGACAAGTTCATGGGCGATTCGATCATGGTGCTGTTCGGCGCGCCGGTGAGCCGCGAGGACGACGTCAGGCGGGCGCTCGCCTGCGCGGTGGAGATGCAGATCACGATGAACACGCTCAATCTCGCCCACAAGGATCAGGGCATGCCCGAGCTGTTCATGGGCATCGGCATCAACACGGGGACGGTGCTCGCCGGGACGCTGGGCTCGGAGCGCTACTCCGAGTACACGGTGATCGGCGACGAAGTCAATCTCGCCTCGCGCATCGAGGCGTTCAGCCTGCGCGGGCACGTGCTGATCAGCCAGAGCACCTACGAGCTCTGCAAGGACTTCGTCGAGACGAACGCGCCGATGGAGATCCACGTGAAGGGCAAGCCGCAGCCGGTAAGCCTGCGCGAGGTGGTGTCCATCCCGTCGCTCGCGATCAAGGTTCCGCGGCGGGAGATCCGCCGCAGCCATCGCATCGAGGTGAAGCTCCCCTTCCGCTACCATCGCATCGAGCACAAGATCGTCCTGCCGGAAATCCACTCGGGCTTCATCCGCGACATCGGCTACCACGGCATGCTGCTCGAGGTGGACGGCGAGCTGCCGCTGTACTCGGAGATCAAGCTCGGCTTCGACCTGCCCCTGGTCGACTACCAGGCCGCGAACGTGTACGCGAAGGTGGTCGGGCTGAAGAAGGCGAAGGACGGGCGCCAGCGCGCGGGGGTCGAGTTCACCGTCGTCCCTCCGGAGACGAACACCAAGATCCAGCTGTTCGTCCAGCTGCTGATCTTCACCAACCTGTCCTGATGCGTACTTCCATCGCGTGCGCACTCGCCGCGCTCGTGCTCGCGGGCCCCGCCCGCGGCGAGCCGTACCCCGCCAGGCCGATCCGCTCCATCATGACGGTCGCGGGCGGCGCCGACATCATCGCGCGGCTCGTCGCGCAGGGAGTCGCTCGATCTCTCGGCCAGCCGGTCGTGGTCGAGTCGCAAAGCGGCGCAGGCGGCGCGATCGGCGCCGAGACCGTCGCACGCGCGGCGCCCGACGGCTACACCATCATGCTCACCTCGGCGAGCGCCCTGGTGATGAACCGCTTCCTGTCGAAGAGCGCGCGCCTCGATCCGCTGAAGGACTTCACGCCGATCACCAAGGCGTTCGAGACGATCGCGGTGGTGGTGACGAGTCCCGCGCAGCCGTTCGGGTCGATCAAGGAGATGATCGAGTACGCCAAGCGCAACCCCGGCAAGCTGTCGTACGGCACTTCCGGGGTCGGCACCACCCACCATCTCTCGGGCGAGTCGATCCGGCTGCTCACGGGCATCGACTGGGTCCACGTGCCCTACAAGGGCGGTCCGCCGGTGATCACCGACCTGATCGGCGGCGAGATCCAGGTCGGCTTCAGCATCCTCGCCACCGCGTCCCCGTTCGTCGCCTCGGGCAAGATCCGGCTGCTCGCGGTCAACGGCGCGAAGCGCTACCACGTCATCCCGGACGTCCCGACCGTGCCGGAGCAGCTGCCGGGCTACGTTCCGCCGCCGACCTGGGGCGGCTACTTCGGGCCGGCCGGAATGCCGCGAGCGGTCGTCTCCCGGCTGCACGACGAGATCGTGCGCGTGCTCGAATCGCCCGCGGTGCGCGCCAAGGCCGAGGACGTCGGCTTTCCGATCGCGACCAGCACCCCGGAAGAGCTGAACGCCACGATCAGCCGCGACGTCGAGGCCACATCGAAGATCGTCGAGGCGATCGGGATCAAGCCCGAGTGAGCATGCGCGGCAAGCTGCGCCTGTCGATGATGGTCGGCGACTACGAGATCGTGCGCGCGCTGAAGGAAGGCGAGGTCAAGCCGAAAGGGATCGACCTCGTGATCGCAAAGTACCCGGGGACGCGGGCGATCCACGACCGGGTGGCGGCCGGCGCCGCCTGCGACATCAACGAGTTCAACGGCGGCGCCTACGTGGTGCAAAGGCACGGGGGGCGCGACGATTTCACCGCGCTCCCGGTGTTCCTGCACCGGCGTTTCCGCCACGGCTTCGTCTACGTCAACAGTTCGAAGGGAATATCGAAGCCCGCCGATCTCATCGGGCGCCGCGTGGCCTGCCGCACCCTGGGCGCCGCGGCCAACTACTGGATCCGGGGACACCTCGAGCAGGACCACGGCGTTCCGCATCGTTCGATCACCTGGGCGATCGAAACCGAGGACGACGCCTCGCTGCAGGCGCCTCCGGAGCTGAAGATCGAGCGGCTGCCGCGCGGCAAGGACGTGGAGGCGATGCTGCTCGCGGGCGAGGTCGACGCCATGATCGCTCCCAACGTGACGCGCATGATCGCCGAGGGCGATCCGCGCGTGGCGCGCCTGTTCCCCGACTACCGGGAAATCGAGGCCGGGTACTACCGGCGCACCGGCATATTTCCCATCATGCACGTGACCACGATCCCCTCGAAGATCGTCGCGAAGCATCCCTGGGTGGTCGAAAGCCTGGTGCTCGCCTTCGAGGAATCCAAGCAACTCGCCTACCGGCGCCTCGCCAATCCGCGCAACGTTCCGCTGGCCTGGTACTGGAGCTACTGGGAAGAGGAGCGCGCGCGGCTCGGGCCTGATCCCTGGGAATACGGACTTTCGGAGCCGAACCGGCGCAACTACGACACCCTGGTCGGCTGGGTGCATGCGCAGGTGCTGAGCGGCGCCCGCCCCAGGCTCGAGGATCTGTTCCCCGACGAAGCGTTCCGGATCGACCTGCCGCTGCCCCGCATGCACGAGGTCGACTACAAGTTCTGATGCCGGCGCACCAGGGCCCGCCCGATTTCACCTCGCCTCCCGGGGGCTGCGACGCGCACTTCCACGTGTTCGGGCCGGCGCAGCGCTATCCCTACGGCGGCGAGCTGCGCTACGCGCCCCCGCTCGCGCCGCTCGCCGATTTCGTCGGGCTCGCGCGGAAGCTCGGCCTCTCGCGCTACGTGTTCGTGCAGCCGAGCGCCTACGGGCGCGACAACCGCTGCATGCTCGACGCGATGCGCGAGGCGGGCCCGCGGAGCTGCCGCGGCATCGTCGATATCGACGAGAACGCCCCCGACGCCGAGATCGGGCGCCTGGACGCGCTCGGCGTGCGCGGCGTGCGCATCAATCTGTCGCCCGTGAGGCCTTTCGAGTCGGGGTTCGCGCCGAAGCTGATGCCGCGCATCGCCAGGCTCGCCGCGCGCTGCGCCGAGGCCGGATGGCATCTCGACTTCCTCACGCCGGGCTGGCTCACCGAGGAGCTGATGCCGACCCTGCGGAGGCTCAGGCTCGACTACACGCTCGCTCACTTCGGCATGTTCCAGGCGAAGCAGGGCGTCGACCAGCCGGGGTTCAGGCAGCTGCTCGAGCTGCTGCGCTCGGGCGAGCGCCGCTGCTGGGTGAAGCTCACCGGCGCCTACCGCATATCCGCGGCCGCGGGCTTCGCCGACGTCGCGCCCATGGCGCACGCGCTCATCGAGGCCGCACCGGACCGGCTGATCTGGGGGAGCGACTACCCGCACCTCTCCTTTGCGGACAAGGTCGGGTCGGTCGATCTGTGGAACCTGCTGGGAAGCTGGGCGCCCGACGAAGCGACCCGGCGGCGGATCCTGGTCGACAACCCGGGGAGGCTGTTCGGCTTCCCCTGAGCCTTGCGCGAACGAGGCGTCCCGGTCCATCATGTGCACCGCGCCGGCGCGGAGACGCCGGCGGAAGAGGAGGAGGAACGATGACGAGAACTGCCCGGCTCCGTCTTGCCCTGATTTTCCCGCTGCTGTTCTTCGCCCCCTTCGCCGTCGCCGCCGAGCCGCCCAAGCTCGACAACGCCAACACCGCGTGGATGCTGACCTCGTCCCTGCTGGTGCTGTTCATGACGCTGCCGGGACTGGCCCTGTTCTACGCGGGGCTGGTGCGCTCGCGCAACGTGCTCTCGGTGCTGATGCAGTGCTTCGCGATAACCTGCGTGGTGACGCTCGCCTGGGTGGCCGTCGTCTACAGCATCGCTTTCGGCGACGGCGGCGCGAGCAACGCCTGGTACGGCGGCTTCGCCAAGTCCTTTCTCGCCGGGGTCGACTTCAAGTCGATCCGGCCCGGCACGACGATTCCCGAGACGGTGTTCTCGATGTTCCAGCTGACGTTCGCGATCATCACGCCGGCGCTCGTCCTCGGGGCGTACGCCGAGCGCGTGAAGTTCTCGGGCATGCTGCTCTTTTCCCTGCTGTGGCTCGTCGTCGTCTACGCGCCGATCGCGCATTGGGTGTGGGGCGACGGCTGGCTCGGCAAGATGGGGATCATGGACTTCGCCGGCGGCACGGTGGTGCACCTGAACGCGGGCATGGCAGCGCTCGTGTGCGCGCTCACGCTCGGGCCGCGCAGGGGCTTCCCCGATACGGCGATGCCGCCGCACAACATGACCATGACCGTCACCGGCGCCGCCATGCTGTGGGTCGGCTGGTTCGGCTTCAACGCGGGCAGCGCGCTCGCGGCGGACGGCTCGGCCGGCATGGCGATGCTGGTCACGCACATCGGCGCGGCGACCGGAGCCTTCGCCTGGATGGTGTGCGAGTGGGTGCGCTTCGGCAAGCCCTCGGTGCTCGGCATCGTCACCGGCATGGTCGCGGGGCTGGGCACGATCACGCCCGCTTCCGGCTTCGTCGGGCCGATGGGCGCGCTGGCGATCGGCGGCACCGCCGGGATCGTGTGCTTCCTCGCCACCAACCGGATGAAGCGCGTCTTCAAGGTCGACGATTCGCTGGATGTATTCCCGGTGCACGGCGTCGGCGGCCTCATCGGCACGCTGCTCACCGGCGTGTTCGCCTCGGCGGCCCTCGGCGGCGTCGGCTATCCCGGGAAGATGACCATGGGAAGCCAGGTGCTGGTGCAGTTCTGGGGCGTGCTCGCCACGGCCTTGTGGTCCGGCGTGATCACCTGGCTGCTGCTCAAGCTCACGGGCGCGCTGGTGGGCATGCGCGTCGATCCCGAGGACGAAACCGAGGGCCTCGACACGGTCCTGCACAACGAGAAAGGCTACGACCTGTAGCTCCCTCAGCGGCGTGACGGCTTTCACGCCGTCGCGCCGCCGCATTTTTCTTCCGCGGCGCGATCTCGTATCATGGCGCCGCAATGGATTTTTCCCACCCGTCCGATTCCCTGATCGCGGCGCTGGTCGGCGCGACCGCCACGGTCATCACCGCCCTCGTGCAGCTGCGCCTGTCCTGGCGCAAGGAGCTGCGCGAGCGCGAGCGCGCGCAGCCGATAACCAGGAAGTCGCGGCGCGGACCGGTGATCGCCGTCCTCGCCCTGATGATCGCGGCGGCGGTCGGCGGGTTCGCCTTGTCGCAGTACTTCCTGTCGCTGCGCGAGGGCGACCGCAACGCGCTGCGCGCGGACCTGCAATCCAAGCTCTCCGAGATCAACGCGACCGCGCTGCGGCTCGCGGAGGCCCGCATGAACGAGCGCAAGCAGATCGAGACCGAGGTCCAGCGCGCCGACGCGTCGCGCCAGGGCGAGGAAGGCGCGGCGGCGAGCGCGCTCGTCGGCCCGTGCAGGCCCGACTGCAGCGAGCAGACCGCCGTGCGCGTCACGGTCTGCGCCAGCGTGCCCGCCGGCGCCGCCGTGAAGGAAGTGCAGCTCTACATCCGCGCGGACGACAAGCAGCCCTGGGACGACGCGCGCGTGCAGCCGGGGCAGGAAGCCGGGCAGGCGCGCTTCGCGGACAAGTTCTCCGAGCGCGTCGACGACGGCGCCAAGCAGGTCTGCCAGGTGTTCGCGAACTGGAGCCACGACAAGTCGCGCCTCGCGCGCATCGTCGTCAAGTACTCGCTCTGATCCGGGCGCGATCGGAATCCGCGGGTTAGACTGCCTGCCCTATGCCACCCGTCACCCAGGCGCTGCTCATCGCCAACGTCGTCGTGTTCCTGCTGCAGTCGCAGACCGGCGGAGTGCTCGAAGCCTGGTTCGCGCTGTGGCCGCCGGGGCGCGGATTCGCCCCGTGGCAGCTCGTCACTTACGGCTTTCTCCACGGCGGGTTCACGCACATCTTCTTCAACATGCTCGGGCTGTGGATGTTCGGCAGCGACATCGAGCGGCTGTTCGGCTCGCGCTACTTCCTCGCCTATTACTTCGCCTGCCTGGTGTCCGCGGCGCTTTGCCAGCTCCTGGTCGTCACGCTCGCGGGCTCGCCGCCGTTCCCGACGCTGGGAGCCTCGGGCGCGCTCTACGGGCTGCTGCTCGCCTTCGGCATGTACTTTCCGAGGCGCATGGTGCTGCTGATCTTCCCGCCGATCCCGATGCCGGCGCGGGTGTTCGTGTTCGTGTTCGGCGGGCTGGAGCTGCTGTTCGGCGTCATGGGCACGGCCGACGGCGTCGCGCACTTCGCGCACCTGGGAGGCATGCTCGGCGGCTGGCTGGTGATCCAGTACCGCAGGCGCGGCTTCCCCTTCAACCGCCGGTAGCGACCCAGGTCGCGAGGCCAGCGTGGCCCGCGGGGAAGGAGCGCCCGCGGTCGTATATTATTGAAGTTCCTTCTCTTCCGGACATGTCGCTTCGACCTGGCACAAGTACCGAAGGAAAGCGCAGCGGCATCGCGATCGGCGCCGCGCTGGCGCTCCTCGGCGCCACCGTCGCTGCCGGTTGGATATTTCGGCTCCAGCCCCTCGTCCGGCTCTCGCCGGACCTCACTCCCATGGTGCTCAGCACCGGCGTATCCTTCGCGCTGGCGGGCGCATGGCTTGCCGTCACGGCTCCGCGCACGCTAAGGGGCGGTTGGCCCCTCGCGCTTCCGGCGGCAACGTGCGTCATCTCGTTGGTGGTGCTGCTGGAGTACGCCGCGGGAGTCGATCTCGGCGTCGACGCGCCGGCCTTGCACGCCTGGCTGCCCGTCGACGCTCAGTATCCCGGGCGCATGTCGGCATTTACGGCGATCGGATTCCTCGCCGCCGGCGTGACGATGATCCTCGAGGGCCGCCCTGCGGGGCCGCGCACCGATGTGCTCGCGCTCGCGCTGGCGACGACGAGCGGCGCCGTCGGCGTGCTCGCCATGCTCGGCTATCTGTTCGAGCTGCACCTGGTCTACGCGCGCTACGCGCTCGGTTTGATCGCAGTGCCCACCGCCATCGGCCTGGTCGTGCTCGGGGTGGCGCTGTGGCTGCGGCTGCTGGGCGAGGGACGCATCCATTTCTGGGAGAAATTCGCCTCCGAGGATCGCATCACCTTCTCCGCCGCGGCGATCCTGTCGCTGACGTCGCTCGCCGCCGCGGTGATCGTGTTTGCCGCGCTCGAAGGGCGCGTGACCCAGACCCTGCGCGAGGAGCTCGCGACGAGCCTGCGTTATCGCGTGCTGCTCGCTGAATCGGCGATCGAGGCCGGGCTGCAGCGCACCCGCATCCTCTCCGGACGTCCCGCCCCGGCGAGGTCGCTGCGCCGTCACGGGGAGCATCCCGGCGACCCCGAGGCTCTCGCGCAGCTTTCGCAGAGCGTGACGAGCCTCGTCGCGGACGGCTATCTCGCCGCGGTCTACTACGACGTCCACGGCGCCGAGATCGTCGCCGCAGGCCAGCGCCTGCGCGATCCCGACCTTTCCGTGGGCCTGCTGGGAGCGCCCGGTGCGACCTTGGCGTGGCAAGGCCGCTTCGTCGTCAGCGCGCGATATCCGATAGCCGACGCGCGCGGCGACACCGGCGCCGCGCTCGTGCAGGCTACGCTGCCTGCGCTCGACGAGCTCCTCCACGATCCTTACCGCCTCGGCGCGACAGGAGAAGGGGGAATGTGCGTGCGGATCGAAGACCGCCTCGGCTGCTTCCCGCAGCCGCGCATCCCCAAAGTGTATTCGGTGCCGGTTCGCGCCGCCGACGGCAGCCTGCTGCCGATGACCCGCGGTGTCTCGGGGGAGATCGGCGTCGTGGTCACCCGGGATTACCGCGGCGAGAACGTCATGGCGGCGTACGCGCCGGTCGGCGCCTACGGTCTGGGAATGGTGGCCAAGGTCGACACCGCGGAGATCTACGCACCGGTGAGAGAGCGCTTGCAGATCCTCCTGCCCGCGCTGGTCGTTCTCATCGCGGCGGGAACGCTGCTGCTCAGGATGAGAGTGCGGCCGCTCATCGCGCGCCTCGCCGAATCCGAGCGCGACGCGCTCCAGCAGCACCGCGCGCTCGAGGCGATGATGGCCAACGTCGCCGACGGCATGATGATGCTCGACGTCGACGGGACCATACGCTCGTGGAATACGGCGGCCGAGCGGCTGTTCGGCTACTCCGCCGCGGAAGTCGTCGGGCGGAACCTCTCGATGCTCGTCCCGGAGGAGCTGCGCGAGGCGAACATCGCGGCCACGCGCCGCCTCGTCGCCACGGGAAACAGCAACGTCATCGACCGCGCCAATCTCAACTACCCGGCGCGGCGCAAGGACGGGTCGCGCTTCGAGCTGGAGGGGACCGTGACCCGGACGGGCGGCGGCGACATCCCCCACCTCGTCGCGATCTTCCGCGACATCACCGAGCGCAAGCAGGCCGAGCGCCAGCTCGCGCGGCTCGCGCTGCACGACCCGCTCACCGGCCTGCCGAACCGGGCGAGCTTCGAGCAGCGCGTCGAGGAGGCGCTGCCGCGCCGCCGCAAGGGGGGCGGCCATCTGGCCCTGATGATGATGGACATGGACAAGTTCAAGTCGATCAACGACTCGCTCGGCCACGGAGCCGGCGACCTGCTCCTGGTCGCGTTCGCGCGGCGCATCCAGGGCGCGCTGCGCGAGGAGGACCTGATCGCGCGCCTCGGCGGCGACGAGTTCACCATCGTCGCGGAGAACCTAAAGAGCGCGGACGACGCCGTCGCGATCGCGGAGAAGGTGCTGGGCGCTACTCGCGAGCCCTTCGACATCGAAGGGCTCGCGCTCGTCGTCACCACCAGCATCGGCATCGCGCTGTACCGCGACGGGGACACCGCGGAATCCCTGATGAAACGCGCCGACTCGGCTCTGTACGAGGCCAAGAGCGCGGGCCGCGCGCGCTACCGGATCGCGAGCTAGCGATTCGGGAAGGCTCGCGTTACGGCGCGAGCAGGTCCGGTCCGATCTCGGCGACCGAGCGCACGCCCGAGAGCTGCATCGAGCGCACCAGCTCGTCGCGCAGGATCTCGATCGCGCGCCGCGCGCCCGCCTCGCCCGCCGCGACCGCGCCGAAAAGCGTCGCGCGCCCGAGCATCACGCCCTCGGCGCCGAGCGCTACCGCCTTGATCGCGTCCACGCCCCGCCGTCAGCTCCTCGTCGACCACCCGCTCAATGGCGCGGCGGACGGCGGCGCGCATCGCCTCCGTGACCACGGCCTGCCAGTCCGACTTGTTCCCACCCTCTCGCTGTGGCATCGTCGGCATCGGCGTATCTCCTCTCGGTGCGCCCCGCCAAGGGCGTCACGGTTGGCTGCCTCCAACTCACCGAAAAGATACGCTTCTTCTCTTTTTCCACAGCTATCGGGACACCGCCGGCGTAGCCACTGCGCTTAGTCTCCGCGCATCCCCGACTGTCCCCTTCGCCCCTGAAACCACCCCACGATCCGATGCCGATAGTAGTAGAGCGGCAAGGCCACGGCCACGGCGATAGCCGTGAGCAGAAGGACCTCGAAGTAGTTCCCCGTGGCGGCGTGGGCTCCCTGTGCCGATAGGACCCACGTGTCGGGGACGCGCCCGACGGTAGAGACCACAGCGAACACCCAGAGCGGCATGGGACTTAGTCCGAACAGATAGCAGAGCATGTCCTTCGGGAGCCCGGGGATCAGATAGATGACAAAGCAGAGGATGACGCCCTCGGCCTCGACGATGAACCCCATCTTGTCCCAGGTCTCTTGGCTGACCAGGGTGCGC
>DATEGT010000018.1:0-3236 GCA_035280025.1 Burkholderiales bacterium
GTGCTTGAATTTCGGCTTGCGCTTCTCGACGAACGCCGCCATGCCTTCTTTCTGATCCTCGGTGGCGAACAGCGCGTGGAACAGCCGCCGCTCGAAGAGCACGCCCTCGGCGAGCGGCGCCTCGAAGGCACGGTTGACCGCCTCCTTCGCCATCATCACCGAAGGCAGCGAGAATTCCGCGATCTGCGCCGCGGCGGTGAGCGCCTCGTCGAGCACCTTGTCGGCGGCGACGACGCGCGAGACGAGGCCCGCGCGCTCGGCTTCCTGGGCGTCCATCATCCGCCCGGTCAGCACGAGGTCCATGGCCTTGGCCTTGCCCACCGCGCGCGGCAGGCGCTGCGTGCCTCCGGCGCCGGGAATGACTCCGAGCTTGATCTCGGGCTGGCCGAACTTCGCGCCGTCGGCCGCGATGATGACGTCGCACATCATGGCGAGCTCGCAGCCGCCGCCGAGCGCGAACCCCGCGACCGCGGCGATCACCGGCTTGCGCACCGACTTCATCCGCTCCCAGTTGCGCGTGATGTAGCCGGTCTTGTAGACGTCCATGTAGCCCCAGTCCTTCATCGCGCCGATATCTGCGCCCGCCGCGAACGCCTTGTCGCTCCCCGTGAGGACGATCGCTCCGATGCCTTCGTCGGCGTCGAGCGCGGCAAGCGCGTCGCCAAGCTCGTCCATGAGCGCGTCGTTGAGCGCGTTCAGCTGCTTGGGGCGGTTGAGGCGGATCAGGCCGACGCGGCCGCGCGTCTCGACCAGGATGTTCTCGTAAGTCATACGATCTCAATTCTATCAGGCTAGAATTGCCGGGCCATGAATCGCGACGCCGCAATCGGAGCCCGGGTCCGCGACCGCGTGACCGCCGAAGAGTGGGAGCTGCGCTGCGAGCTCGCCGCCGCGCACCGGCTAGTCTCCCATTTCGTTTCGGTCGACCTCACCTACAACCATATCTCGGCGCGCGTGCCCGGCGAGCCGCGGCATTTCCTGGTGAAGGCCGACAACGTCTTCATGGAGCAGGTCACCGCCTCCAACCTCGTCAAGTACGACGTCGACGGCAACCAGGTGACGGCGTCCGGCTACAAGGCGAGCGCCGCCGCCTACAACCTCCACGCCGCGGTGCTCAAGGCGCGCCCCGACATCGCCGCGGCGGTGCACACCCACTCGCCCGCCAATCTCGCCGTGTCGGCCCAGGTCGGCGGCCTTCGCCCGATCACGCAGCAGGCGATGCGCTTCTACGACCGCGTCGCCTATTACCCGAACGAGGTCGACGACACGACGCCCGAAGGCACGGCCGCCCTCGCGCGGGCGCTCGGCGACAGATGGACGATGATCCTCGAGAACCACGGGGCTCTGGTGTGCGGCACCTCGCTCGCCGAGGCGTACATCTACCATCACTTCTTCGAGCTCGCGTGCCGCGCCCAGGTGGGCGCGCTCGCCGGCGGCGCCGGGGTCATCGTGCCGGCGCCGGAGGTGTGCGAGGAGCGCGCGAAGAAGTTCGGCCGCATCGGACAGTACAACCACCGGAGCCGGGACTGGGTCGCGAGCATGGCTCTCGCCGAGAAGCTCTTTCCCGACTGCAAGGAGTAGCGCCATGGCGAAGAAAAAGGCCCCCCGCTTCGATGTCGGCGGGGTGATGCTCGCCCAGCCCTTCAAGATCCGCCGGCTGGGTCATTTCGGGCTGAACGTCCCCGACCCCAGGGCCTGCCTCGACTTCTATTGCGAGAGTCTGGGCTTCCGCATCTCCGATCCGCTCGACATCGCGGAGCACCACCCCAAGCGCGACCAGCTGAAGAAGATGGGCGACACCAACATGTACTTCCTGCGCCACGGCACCGATCATCATTCGATCGTCCTCGCCAACGGCCCCATCTACACCGCCGCCGGGCGCGGCGGCGATGTTCCCGCGGACGTGACCGTCAACCAGATGACCTGGCAGGTCTCCAGCCTCGCCGAGATCTCCGGCGCGATCGACTGGTTCAACTCGAAGGGCGTGCGCATCAGCCGCGCGGGACGCGACATGCCGGGATCGAACTGGCACTGCTATCCCTACGACGTCGAGGGGCACCGCAACGAGCTCTACTACGGCATGGAGCAGATCGGCTGGACCGGCCTTTCCAAGCCCAGGGCCATGCACGAGCGCGGCTTCCGCGAGCGCCCGCCGCTGCCGCAGATGCCGGAGTACCAGGAGGTCGCAGAGGCGCGCGCGAAGGGCGTCGACTTCGACTCGGGCTTCAGCGATCCCGAAAAGCTGCCGGCGAAGTACGACGTCGACGGCATCATGCTGCCGCGCCCGTTCAAGATCGTGCGCCACGGCCCGATCCGCCTCTTCGCCCGCGACATGAGGAAGATGGAGGCCTTCTACACCGGCGTCATGGGCTTCACGCGCACCGAGGCGATCGGATGGAAGGGACACCGCTGCGTGTTCTTCCGCTGCGGCACCGAGCACCACTCGCTCGCGCTCTATCCCGTCGCGCTGCGCGAGAAGCTGGGGCTCTCATCGCATACCACCGTGATGAGCTTCGGCGTGCAGGTCGCGACCTACAAGCAGCTGCGCGCCGCCATTCAGTTCCTGAAAGGGCGAGGCTGCCGCTTCGTCGAGATACCAAGCGCGCTCTCGCCCGGCATCGACTACAGCGCGCACGTGCTCGACCCCGCCGGGCACGCGATCCAGCTCTACTACTACATGGAGCAGATCGGCTGGGACGGGCGCCCGCGTCCGGGGAGAAGGCGCGCGCCCGAGCGCGTCGCCGAGTGGCCGGAGGCGCTCGAGCCGAAGTCCGATACGTATACAGGCGAGCCCTACCTCGGGCCCTGGGGCTGAGCGCTACTGCGGCAGCGGCGAGATGTTGCCGCGGATCTCGCCGGCCGGGAAGGCGGTGCTGGTCACGTTGAAAAACAGCAGGCTGCTGCCGAAGTCCGAGAGGTTCTGGGCGCTCAGGACCGTCGCCGAGGCCGGGTTCGCCAGGTTCGTCCCTGCCCCGTCAATGTTGCTGCGCTGATTCGGAAACGCGACGATCGCGGCCCCGGAGCTGGCGTTGAGGCTCGCCGCGGTCGTGCCGGTGACGGTGTGCGTGATGTACGCGATGAGCACCCTGTTGGTTGCCCGGTCGATCAGCATCGTCCCCACGCCGGTCGCGCCGGAACTCGTGGGCGGAATCACCTGTGATTTGTCGAGTGCCGTGATGCTCGCGGACACGCCGCCCTGAAGCTGGATCGCGCCGCGGATTTCCCCGTTCGGGTTG
>DATEGT010000019.1:0-14866 GCA_035280025.1 Burkholderiales bacterium
CATTGCGGCTCCCGCCCGCGCCCAGCTCACCATCGAGATCATCGGCGGCGGCGCCAACCAGATCCCGGTCGCCGTCCTGCCTTTCGTCGGCGAGGACGCGCTCCCGCAGAGCATCACCGAGATCGTCGAGCAGGACCTCACTCGCAGCGGGCGCTTCCGCACCCTCTTCGTCGGCGGGATCGCTCCGCTGCCCTCGGAGATCGCGCAGGTCAATTTCGCGGACTGGAAGAGCCGCCTGGCGGACGACCTGGTCATCGGCCAGGCGCGCCGGCTGCCCGACGGCCGCTTCGAGGTGCGCTTCAGGCTTCTCGACGTCCAGAAGCAGGCCCAGCTCGGCGGCGTCGCCTACACCCTCTCGGCCTCGCAGCTGCGGCTGACCGCCCACAAGATCGCCGATTTCATCTACGAGAAGCTGACCGGGGAGCGCGGCGTCTTCAGCACGCGCATCGCCTACGTGGTGAAGCAGGGGACGCGCTACGAGCTGCGCATCGCGGACGCCGACGGCCAGAACGCACAGTCGATCCTCATCTCGCACGAGCCGATCATGTCGCCCGCCTGGTCCCCGGACGGGACGCGCATGGCCTACGTCTCGTTCCAGAACAAGAAGCCGATCCTGTTCGTCCAGAGCCTTTCGGCGAACCGGCAGCCCGCCCCGGTCGCGAACTACCGGGGGTCGAACAGCGCCCCCGCCTGGTCCCCGGACGGCAAGACGCTGGCGGCGGTGCTCACGCGCGACGGCACTTCGCAGATCTATCTCATGAACCCGGACGGCAGCAATGTGCGCAAAATCACCGCGTCCAGCGCGATCGACACGGAACCATTCTTCAGCCCGGACGGTCAATCGATCTACTTCACCTCGGACAGGGGCGGGACCCCGCAGATCTACCGTATGGCGGCGAGCGGAGGCGAGCCGACGCGGATCACCTTCGACGGCGACTACAACGTATCGCCGCGCATCAGCCCGGACGGCAAGACCCTCGCGTACATTTCCAGGATCAACGGACGCTTCCAGTTGATGGCCATGGACATCGAAAGCCGGCAGACCCAGGCCCTGACCGACGGCCCGCGCGACGAATCGCCGACCTTCGCCCCCAACGGCCGCATCGTCCTGTACGCCTCGGACGTCGACAGCCGGGGCGTGCTCGCCGCGGTGTCGAGCGACGGCCGCTTCAAGCAGAGGCTCGGAATCCAGGCGGCCGACATCCGCGAGCCCGCGTGGGGGCCCTTTATGGGCAACTAGAGGTCTGACAGAATGCACGCTGCAACGATCCAGGGGAGTAAAAGGGGAAAATTTGAGGGACACGTGACCTCAATTGATACCCGCTCTAAAGGAGGCCCGTCATGAAGAAATTGTTGTTCGCCGCTCTCGCCGTGCTGACGATGTACGGCTGCGCCAGCACGCCCACGTCCGAATCGACGCCCTCGGCTTCTCCGGGCACTCCGGGGCAGACGCCCCCCGCAGCGCCGCCGGTGGGGGTGAGGCCGCTGTCTCCCTCCGCCAGCCAGGGCGATGCGCTGCATGACCCGAACAGCGGCCTGGCCAAGCGGTCGGTGTTCTACGACCTCGACCAGTACAACATCAAGGACGAGTACCGCCCGCTGCTGCAGGCGCACGGCAAGTACCTCGCCGAGCACAGGACCTCGAAGATGCTCGTGCAGGGCAACTGCGACGAGCGCGGCAGCCGCGAGTACAACATCGCGCTGGGGCAGCGCCGCGCGGAGGGCGTGAAGCGGATGCTGGTCCTCATGGGCGCGACCGACTCGCAGGTCGAGCCGGTCAGCCTGGGCGAAGAGAAGCCCCGCTGCGGCGAGCACACCGAAGGGTGCTGGTCGCAGAACCGGCGCAGCGACATGCTGTACGGCGGAGAGTACTAGGCGATGCGGCTGCGCTCCGCGCCCGCGATAGCCGTCCTGGCATGGACCGCGCTCCTGGCGGGCGCGGCCCACGCCGCCTTGTTCGACGACGACGAGGCGCGCAAGCAGATCAACCAGCTGAGGTCCCAGGCCGAGGCCCGCCAGAAGGCGCTCGAGGAGCGCCTCTCGGCGATCGACGCGAAGCTCGGGCAGATGGACTCGAGCGGGCAGAATCGCGTGCTCGACCTGGCCCAGCTCATCGACTCCCTCAAGCAGGACATGGCCAAGCTGCGCGGGCAGATCGAGGTGCTCGCTAACCAGACCGAGACCCTGGAGCGGCGCCAGAAGGACCTCTACGTCGATCTCGACAACCGGCTGCGCAAGATCGAGCAGACGCAGACCCAGCTGCAGGACAAGATGAGCCAGGGCGAGCGCAGCGCCGCCGCCGAGAAGCAGGCGTACGAGACCGCGCTCAACCAGTTCAAGCTCGGCAACTACCAGCTCTCGATCACCAATTTCCAGAACTTCATGACCAATTTCTCGAGCAGCGAGCTGCTGCCCTCGGCGCAATACTGGATCGGCAACGCCTACTACGCGATGCGCGACTACAAATCGGCGATCGCGGCCCAGCAGAAGGTGGTGAGGCTGTGGCCCGAGAACTCCAAGGCGCCCGACGCGCTCCTCAACATCGCCAGCTCGCAGTCGGAGCTGGGGCAGAACAGCGCCGCGCGCGAGACGCTGCGCACGCTCGTCAAGAAGTACCCCTCGAGCTCGGCATCCGAGCAGGCCAAGCAGCGCCTGTCGCGCAAGTAGGCGGGGCGCCGGCCCGGCGTTCTCCTCTTGGCCGAACCCAGCCCCGCAGCGCTCGGCTCCACCGTCGTGTGGGGAGCGTTCGCGCTCGCCTTCGTCTTCGGCGCGGTCGCCAACAAGACGCACTTCTGCACCATGGGCGCGGTGTCCGACGTCGTCAACATGGGCGACTGGAACCGCATGCGCATGTGGCTGCTCGCGATCGCCGTGGCGATCGCCGGGGCGAGCGCCCTGCAGCTCGCGGGATGGATCGACGTCTCGAAGACGATCTACGCGGTGCCGCGGTTCACCTGGCTGTCGTACATCGTCGGCGGCGCGCTCTTCGGCGCCGGAATGACGCTCGCGTCGGGCTGCGGCTCGAAGACGCTCGTCCGCATCGGCAGCGGCAACCTCAAGTCGCTGGTCGTCGCGATCGTGCTCGCCATCACCGCGTACATGACGCTCAAGGGGATCCTCGCGGTGTTCCGCGTCGCGGCGATCGACGCGGTCGGCGCCACCCTGGCGCGGCCCCAGGACCTGCCCTCGCTGCTCGCCCCGCTGCTCGGCCTGGAGAGGAAGACCGCGCTCGCGGCGCTGGCGGCCGCGCTCGCCGCGGGCCTGCTCGCGTTCGTGTTCAAGGCGCCCGAATTCCGGACCTTCGACAACGTTCTCGGCGGCACCGTGGTCGGGCTGGTGGTGGTGGGCTGCTGGATCCTGTCGGGGCACGTCGGCCACCTCGCCGAGGATCCCGCGACGCTCGAGGAGAAATTCCTCGCCACCAACTCCGGGCGCATGGAGTCGTTCTCGTTCGTCGCGCCCTACGCCTACCTGCTCGAGCTGCTGATGCTGTGGAGCGACAAGAGCCGCACGGTGACGCTGGGGATCGCCGCGGTGCTGGGCATGCTCGCCGGCTCCTTCGCCTGGTCGCTCGCCACGCGCAGCTTCCGCCTCGAGAGCTTCCGCGACTCCGGGGACCTGATCAACCACCTCGTCGGTGCGGCGCTGATGGGATTCGGCGGCGTGCTGGCGCTGGGCTGCACCATCGGCCAGGGCATCAGCGGGCTGTCGACGCTCGCGCTCGGCTCTTTCCTCGCGTTCTTCTCCATCGTCGCGGCCGCCGCGGCGACGATGAAGCTGCAGTACTGGCGCCTGACGAGGGAATAGCTAGAAGGTGTAGGCGAGGCCCAGGGTCACGACCGGGTAGTAGCGGAAGTCCTTGATGGAATCGTTCAGGCTCGCTTCCTGCGCCGCCACGTCGTTCTGGAAGCCGGCGCACGCCCCGGTGCAGGTCCCGGTGAGCGTCGCCTTCGGCGTGCCCTGGAACACGACGCCGAGGTCGAAGGTCAGCGACAGGCCGGTACCGATCGGCCGGCCGTAGCCGATCCCCGCGTACGGAACGTACTTCTTGAAATCCACGTGGCCGTCGAGCGAGGCCTGGTAGGGATTGCCGTTGACGGTGAGGCTGGTCGTCGGCGTGCTGAGCCCGAGCTTGTTGCCGTTGTACATCGGGCCCGCGCTGATGCGGAAGTTGTTCGCGAAGGGATAGAAGTCCAGGAGCAGCGACCCGGTCTTCAGCGTGGCCTTGCCGTCGTAATCGATGCCGTCCTGGGTGTAGCCCTTCGAGTACTTGTACGAGTCGGCGTTGAGGCGCACGCCGATTCTCTGCGAGATGGGATACGAGAGCTCGAGCCCCAGGCCCAGCGTGCCGGCGCGCACGCCGATCGAAGTGTCCGCCATCGCCGCGGCGGGAAGGAGCGTCAGCGCAAATGCGAGGAATTTTCTCATCGAAGCCTCCCGTTCGAGTTTGCGACCGCGCCAGGATGGTAGCAGGAAAGCGCGGGCCCCCCGGTCGACTTGTTCACACTGGCCGACATCCGCGCGACTTTCCGTTGACGTTGTCTCGGACGGGATAATAAAATGCCGCCTCCTTTTCGGGCCGTTAGCTCAGGTGGTAGAGCAGCGGACTTTTAATCCGTTGGTCGCAGGTTCGAATCCTGCACGGCCTACCAGTCGGATCCGTGGGCCGAAACGACCACCCGCTCCGGATTGCCCGTCACTGCCTTTGAACTCGCGGCCGGCCGCGGCACCCAATCGGCATGAGGCGTGAAGTCGAAGTCGTTCTGAGATCGCTCGCGGCGGGGGCGGCGATCGTCTGCGCCGGCTGCGGAGCCCGCCCGGGCGCGTCCCCGCCGGCTCCGCCGCGCGCTGCGACCTTCTTCTGCTCCTTCGCGAGCTCGCCTTCGGATTGCGGATTCACCGAGCAAGCCAAGGCGCCCGGTCGCGCGAACGTCGTCGCCGTCGGACTCGCCGGCGGCGCCGCGGGGCGCGCCGGCCTCCGGATCGGGCGCGACGGGCCGACCTCGGTGCGCCTGCACACCGAGCCGGGCGACAGCAACGTCGCCGGCAGTCTCGAGAACGAGCGCGACGACCTCGCGCTTTCCCAGGCGGCCACCGACTGCTACGAGGGGCGCGAGCAGTGGTGGGCGCACTCGATCCTCTTTCCCGACGACTACGTCGATCCGCCGCCGAGCAGCGCCTCCGCCTGGAACTGGGCGACGGTATTCGATTTCCACAACAGCCGCCCGGGCGCGGGGCAGGCGAACTTCCAGATCAACGCCTGGCCCGCCAGCGCGATGTCTCCGGATCGCCCGACCGGCCTCGCCTTCCAGATCGCCTACGGCGACCAGGCTCGGCCCACCGTGAAGAGCTTTCCCGTCGGCCCGCTGGTCAGGAATGTCTGGTACGACTTCGTCTATCACGTGAAATGGTCCTCGGGCCCCGACGGCTTCTTCACTGCGTGGGTCGACGGGTCGAGGAAGATGGACTACAGAGGACCGACGCTCTACGCCGGCCAGGGCTGCTACCTCAAGCTCGCCAACTATCACACGCCGTTCGGCAAGCCGAGCTCGGTTCTCCACGACCGCGTGATCCGC
The DNA here is from genome assembly GCA_035280025.1 of Burkholderiales bacterium. Taxonomy (GTDB): domain Bacteria; phylum Pseudomonadota; class Gammaproteobacteria; order Burkholderiales; family SG8-39; genus VBDM01. The sequence goes on from DATEGT010000019.1 coordinate 5,577, forward strand.
GGCGCAAACGCGGATTCGGTCTCGGCGAAACCGCTCGAGGGGATCGTGCCGGCCCGATAGACCGCTTGCGCGTCCCGATGCGCCGGCGCTCGTCCTGGAGCGGCCGTCGCCGACACTGCGCGCGTTTGATCAAGATCAAGAGGCAAGCGCGGATGCAGGCTAGCTTTGATCATGGAAACGGAAATCATGTCGGGCTCACCCGTCCGGGTGATGCGTCCGCCCCCGGGAGCGCGGCAGGATTCCCATCATGGGACGGACATCGGACGCTAAGACGAGGAGCTGTCGCACGATCGCGGCGGTTCTGTGCGCGCTCGGGCTCGCTGCGTGTAACCACGACACCCAGGAGGGCGATTCGACTCCTGCTCCCGCGCCGCCCGACCTGACCGGAACCTGGGCGGGAAGCTGGACGGGTGTCGATCCCGCGGCCGGTCTGGTGACCGGAACATGGGTCGCGGACCTCTCCCAGACCGCCACGGGTGTCGGCGGAAGCGCCTCGTTGCGCGGCGACATCGACTGCATGGATGGCGCGATCGCCGGATCGGTCGATCCGAGCAATGCCGTGACCGGGACGTTCGATCGCTCGCCTTGCCAGATGAACCAATGGGCGCTGACGGCGCTGAACGTCCAGGACAACAGCGCCACGGGCGCGTGGACCCAGACCTCGAGCGGCGCTCAGGGCACGCTTACCGGGACCCGCATCTCCACGCCGGGAGGGCCGGTCATCCGCTTCGTGAATCCGCCCGGCGGCGCCGCCGGCGCGCTGGTCACCGTCGTCGGGGGGAACTTCGCCGTTCCCGCGTCCGGCAATGCGCTCAGTTTCGGCGGCGCGGGCGCGGGCCTGCTCGACTCGGATACCTCGGTCCTGACGGCGACCGTTCCCGCCTCGTCGGCCACCGCGCCGCTGACGCTCGTCACTCCGCTCGGAACCGCGACCAGCCCGCTCGCGTTCAATCGCGACGTCGCGTTTCCCGTCGCAACGGTGAGCGCGTCGCCCGCGGCCGCAGCGGGCGCCGAAGCTCTGACCTTCAGCCCCGACGGCAGAAAGGTCTACGTCGCCAACCGCGACGCCGCGAGCGTGAGCCTGATCAGCACCGTGAAGCACGTGCAGCTGATCACGCAGCCGATGGGCGCGGCGGTCCAGGCGATCGCCGCGCACCCCGACGGCAGATGGGTGTACGCGACCGCGGGCGCCGACGGCATCTACGTGCTCGACGCGGGAACCGCGACCCATGTGGACACCATCGCCCTCACCGTCGGCGGCAACCCCGTCGGCGCCGGCACCGGCACGGCACCGATACCGAACGGGCTCGCGATCAGCCCCGACGGGCGCTATCTGTACGCGGTCGACAACCAGAGCGGCGGCAAGGTCCTGGTCGTCGATCTTCAGATGAGGTCGGTGGTGGCGAGCGCCGACCAAGGGCCCGGGATGATGCCGCTGGCCGTCGCCGCGCATCCGGGCGGGCAGAAGGCCTACTTTGCCTTCGCGTCGACGCCGGCATCGGGTGGGGGCGTCGTCCAGGTTTTCGACGTAGCGACGCTGAGCCCGACCGGCCAGATCTCCGCGGGCGCGATGCCCGAGGGCATCGCGGTCACGCCGGACGGGTCGAAAGTCTACGTCGCGAACGCGCTCGACAATACGGTGACGGTCATCGATGCGACGACGGACTCGCCGGCTGCGACGATCGCCGTAGGGCAGGGACCGCTGGGCGTGGCGATCAGCCCTGACGGCTCGCACGCCTACGTGGCGAACGAGTCCGACCATTCGGTCAGCGTGATCGCAGTATCGTCCGACAGCGTAGCGACCACGATTCCCGCGGGCGGCGCGCCGGTCGGCGTCGCGGTCAGCCCGGACGGCAGCCTGGGCTACGCCGCGACCTCGGGCGGGACGCTCACGGAATGGGGCGGCATGTTCACGCTGACGATCTCGCTCTCCGGGAGCGGCATCGGCAGCGTGACGTCGAACCCCAGCGGCATCATCTGCGGCACCAGCTGCCAGGCGCGCTACGCTACCAATACCACGGTGACCCTGACCGCCGTCGCGTCGGCAGGCTCCTTGTTTGCCGGCTGGTCGGGCGATGGGCAGTGCGCGAGCGGGCAGGTGACGATGACCTCGAACCTCGACTGTACCGCGAATTTCACGGCGAGCGCCCCGCCCGGCGGCGGAGGCGGTGGCGGCGGAGGCGGCTGCTTCATCGCCACGGCGGCGTTCGGCAGCGACATGGCGCAGGAAGTCGTGGTCCTTCGCGCGTTTCGCGACAGGCACCTGCTCACCAACTCGCCGGGCCGCGCGTTCGTGCGGCTGTATTACCGCTACTCGCCGCCGTTCGCAGACTATCTCCGCGCGCACGACGCGCCTCGCGCCGCGGTGCGCTGGGCGCTTTACCCCGTGGTGTTTACCGTGCAGTACCCTGCCGCCGCCATCGCTGCGCTTCTGCTCCTGGTGTTCGTGCCGATCGGGCTGCGCCGCTCGCGCGGGTAGCGCCCGGGCGCTCGTCGCGCTTTCCCGCTCGGGAAGATCCGCCGGCCAGCGCTATACTGGCGGGCGCATGCCCCTACCGGAGGAGACACCATGAGGAAGCCACGCCCGTGGATCGTCGGCGCGCTTGCCGCCGCGGCGGCCGCAGCGCTCGCCCAGCCCCATCTCATGCAGGCTCGGCTCGCCGGTCCGATCGCGCCAGCGCGGAGCACGAGATGAGAAAACTCATGGCTACAGTCGCATTGCTCGTGTCGGCGTGCGCGGTGCAGTTTCCGCAGAACGCCGAGGAGTTCCGGCAGCAGATCCCGGACGCGTTCATGGGGCAGGTGCAGACCTTCGAGGCGAAACGGCCGTTTCGCGACGTCGCCAGGACCTTTCAGGCGAAGGCGCCCGAGTGCCTGAGGGTCGCGGTGCGCGTGAGGTCGCAGACCGGCACGAGCGTCTCCAATATCCTGTATACCTACAAGCCGACGGTGGTGGCGACCGACAGGAAGGCCGAGCTGCACGTGCAGCGCCACATGGAGGGCAACGTCATCGTCCCCGGCAAGGAGCCGGCGGGAGGCCTGTACTTCCTCGTCGCCGATGCGACGCCGATCGACCGGAGCCGGACGCGGATCGACATCTACGGGCCCTCGCACGGGGCCGATACGCTGACGCGCGCGGTGAAGGGATGGGCCACGGGCGAGAACGTCGGGTGTCCGGACCTGACCAAGGGCTGAGCGTCGCGGCATGAACCGGGCCATCGCCGGATTGCCGGCCGCGCTCGTCCTTGCCGCCTGCTCGGGCCTGAAGAGCTACCCGAACGACCTCCCGGCGAACCTCGTCGTGCGCAGCGAGCTCGACAAGGCGCGCGGATCCCTGCACATCCACCAGGTCGACGCGAGCTGCCGGACCGAGTACCGGGGCACGGTCGCGCTCGACGGGCCCTCGGTCGCGGTCGGCATCCCGCCGGAGCGCCTCGCCTGGATCGTCGCGACCTTCGACACCTCGTCTTTCTTCGGCGGCTCCAGCGCGACGAGCGCGGGGACGCTGCTGCGGCCGCGCGCCGGCTACCGCTACGAGCTCAGGCTCAGGTACCGCGACAATATCTACGACTTCGCCATGAGCGAGACCGCGCCGGGCAAGGCGAGCCGGCCGGTCGCCCGCCGCGACCTCGACTCCTGCAAGTGAGATCCCCCGAGCTGGTCCGGGTCGCGGCTTCCCCGGAGTTCATGCTGAACGGCGTCGCGGTCTCGCCCTCGGGCCGCGTGTTCGCGAGCTTTCCGCGCTGGACCTCGATCGACGCGCCCTCGGTGATGGAGGCGACCGCGGAAGGGGGCTTCCGGCCCTACCCCGGGGGAACGTGGAACGAGTGGCGGCCGGGCGCGCCGTCGCACGATCGTATCGTCTCCAGCCACGCGGTCTTCGCGGACCGGAAAAACCACCTGTGGATCGTCGACGACGCCGTTCCCCGCGTTGCTCCCACGGTCGTCGGCGCGGCGAAGCTCGTGAGGATCGACCTCGCGACCGACCGCGTGAGCCGCGTCTACCCCCTGGGCGAGGAGCTGCTGCCGCGGGGCACGATGATCGGGCACGTGCGCGTCGACGAGCGCTTCGCGTACGTGACCGAGGCGCACCACGGGTCGATCGTCGTCGTCGACCTCCACAGCGGCCGCGCGCGCAAGGTCCTCGAGGGGGCGCCTTGCACGCGCGCCGACCCGTCGATCGTTCCCGTGATCGAGGGGCGCGAGATGCGGCGCGCCACGGGCGAGGTGCCGCAGTTGCACGTCGACCTGCTCGAGCTCTCCGGGGACGCGAAGTGGCTCTACTTCATGCCGCTCTTCGGGCCGGTGCTGCGGCGGATCGAGACGAGGCACCTGCGGGATGAAACGCTGCCGGACGCGGAGCTCGCCTCGCGCGTCGAGGACGTGGCGCGCGTGCCGCCGCTCGCCGGGATCACCGTCGACCGCAGGGGCGCGCTCTACTTCTGCTCGTTCACGGAGAACGCGATACTCCGGATGGACAAGGAACGCGGGATCGAAACGCTGATCGCAGACCCCCGCATCAGCTTTCCCAACGAACCGTCGATCGGACCCGACGGCTGGCTCTATTTCCCGGCGTCGCAGGCGAACCGCCTGCCGGCGTTCAACGCCGGCGTCTCGCGGGTCGTGCTGCCGTTCGAAGTGTTCAAGATCGAGCTGCCGTCCTACTGAATGTTCGCCGCCTTGACGATGGCGGCGTACCTGGCGATGTCGGTCCTGATCATCGCGGCGAGCTGCTCGGGCGAGAGCCCCCCGGGATCCATCCCGATGTTCTTCAGCTTGTCGCGCGTGTCCTGCGAGGCCATGGCGCGCGAGGCCTCCCGGTACAGGCGCGACACGATCGCCTGCGGCGTGCCCGCCGGAGCGAACAATCCTCCCCACACCGCGATGTCGTAGCCCGGGACCCCCGACTCGGCCACCGTGGGAGCGCCGGGCACGAGCGGCGTGCGCTCGGCCGAAGTCACCGCGAGCACCCGCAGTCTTCCGGCGCGGATCTGCGCGGTCGCGGCCGCGCTGTCGACGACGACGATGGGGACGTCCCCGGCGACCGCGGCGGCGACCGCCGGGGCGCCGCCTTTGTAGGGGATGTTGCGTATCCGTATGCCCACGGCCTGGTTGAACATCTCCGCGGCGACCTGGTGGGTCGCGCCGCCGTGGCTGTAGGCGAGCTCGCCCGGCTTCTCTTTCGCGAGCGCGATCAGCTCGGCGATCGATTTCGCCGCGAACGAGGGGTTGACGGCGATCACCATGGGGAACTTCGCGAGCGTCGTGATCGCGGCGAAGTCGCGAACGGTGTCGTAGGGATGCTTGGGAATGATCACGGGGTTGATCGTCATCTGCCCCGAGGCTCCGACGAGCAGGGTGTAGCCGTCGGGCGCGGCCCTGGCGACGATCTCGCCGGCGACGATCCCCGTCGCACCGGGGCGGTTCTCGACCACGATCGGCGCGCCCAGCGGCTCCTGCAGGCTCGCCGCGTAGACGCGCGCGGTGAGGTCCATCCCCCCGCCGGGAGGGAACCCGACGACGAGGTGGATCGGCCTGCCCGGATAGGTCTGCGCCTGCGCCGCCGCCGCGATCGCCGCCACCAGAGCCGCGAGGAATCGTTTCATCCCGTCAGTCCGCAGTCGCGCCGGTCTTGCGGATCACTTTACCCCAGCGCTCGACCTCCGAGCGCATGAGGCTCGCGAGCCCCGCGCCCGAAGAGCCGATCGGCTGGAAATAGAGCCTGATCATCCTGTCGCGCACCTCGTCGCTGCGCACGATCGCGACCAGCTCGCGCGAAAGGCGCTCGACGATCGGCTTCGGCGTTTTCGCGGGCGCGACCACGCCCTGCCAGGCGGTCGAGACGATCCCGGGATATCCGGCTTCCGCGAGCGTCGGATAGCCCGGGAGCACCACGCTGCGCACGCTGGTCGTCACCGCGATCGCCTTCAGCCGTCCCGCCTCCACCAGCGGCATCGCCGTCGCGGGCACGACGAAGCCCGCCGCCACCTGGCCGCCCGCTATGGCGGCATTCACCTGGGGACTGCCCGGATAGGGCACGTGCACGAGGTCGATGCCGGCGGTTTCCTTGAACAGCTCCATCGTGAGGTGCGAGGCGCTGCCGTTGCCGACCGAGCCGTAGTTGAGCTTGCCCGGCTGCGACCTGGCGAGCGCGACCAGCTCCCTCACCGAGCCGACCTTGAGCGCGGGATCGACGACGAGCAGGTTCGGGCTCGCGGCGACCAGGCACACCGGCGCCAGATCCTTGAAGGGGTCGTACTCCATCTTCTTGTAGAGCACCGAGTTGACCGCGAGCGGGCCCGGAATCGAAAAGCCGATGGTATAGCCGTCGGGCGGGGCCTTGGCGACGAGCGCCGTGCCGAGATTTCCGCCGGCGCCGGGGCGGTTCTCCACCACCACCGGCTGGCCCAGCGCGGGCGCGAGCTTTCCGGCGAGGATGCGCGCGATCAGGTCGGGCGAGCTGCCCGCGGGGAAGGGCACGATCATGCGGACCGGCCGCGCGGGCCAGTCCTGCGCGCCCGCGGCCGCGGTCCAGGCGAGCGCGGCGATCGCCATCCCGAGCGCGGCGAGGGACTTCCCGCGGGATCGGGATTTCTCCGGGCTTCCGGTCCGGAACGTCATCGGCGCCTACTTGTGCTTGTTCAGGAACGTCGCGAGCGCGCGGTTGAACGCCGCGGGCTGCTCGAGGTTGGACAGGTGCGAGGCGGAGGGGATGACCACCAGCTCCGACCCGGGGAGCGCGGCGTGGATCTCGCGCGACAGCGCGACCGGCGTGCCCGCGTCCTGCTCGCCGACGATCACCAGCGACGGGCACTTCACTTCCTTCAGGCGCGCGGTCACGTTGATCTGCGGAATGGCCGTGCAGCAACCGACGTAGCCCGGGACCGGCGTAGCGCGGATCATCGCGCTCACCCGCGCGGTCACCTCGGGGTGGCTCTTGCGGAAGGGCTCGGTGAACCACCTTCCCAGCGTCGACTCGACCAGGGCCTCCATGCCCTGCGTCTGGGCGGTCTTGATGCGGCCCTGCCACAGCGGCAAGGCCTCGGGCGCGTAGCGGCTGGTGGTGTCGGCGAGCACCATGGTCGAGAACATGCCGGGAAACTTGAGCGCGAACGTCTGCCCGATCATTCCGCCCATCGACAGGCCCACCCAGTGGCAGCGGTCGACGCCCAGTCCCTGCAGAAGGCCGTGCACGTCGTACGCGAGCATGTCGAGGGTGTAGTCGCCCGCGGGCGCGTCGCTCTTGCCGTGGCCGCGCGTGTCGAAACGCAGCACCTTGAAATTGCGCCGCAGCACCGCCGCCTGCTCGTCCCACATCGTCAGGTCGCAGGCGAGGGAATGGCTCATCACCAGCCAGGGACCGCTGCCCTCGACGACGTAGTTGAGCTCGATGCCGTTGGTCCTGATTTTCATGTCTTCGCCTCGGTGGTTTCGTTCCGGATCCTTTTTCCGGGGTCGCGCTCCCGCGCGAGGAAGTCCCCGTACGCCGCGGCAATTCCCGCCGCGAGGCCCACGCGCGGCGCCCAGCCCAGGCGCCGAAGGCGCGACACGTCGAGGAGCTTGCGCGGCGTGCCGTCGGGCTTGCTCGCGTCGAATTCGAGCGCGCCGCGGAACCCGACGACCGAGGCGATCGTGCGCGCCAGCTCGGCTATGCTCTGGTCCTCGCCGCAGCCGACGTTGATGAGCGGAAAATCGCCGGGACCGTGCAGCACCTCGTCGAAGCGCGCGTCGGGAAGATTCATCAGCATCACGCAGGCATCCGCCATGTCGTCGCTGTGGAGGAACTCGCGCCGCGGGGCGCCGGTACCCCAAACGACGACGCGCTCGAGCCCGCCGGCCTTGGCCTCGTGCATCTTGCGCAGCAGCGCCGGGAGGACGTGGGCTCCGGCGAGGTCGTAGTTGTCGCCCGGCCCGTAGAGATTGGTCGGCATCGCGGCCAGGAAGCGCGAGCCGTACTGGCGGTTGTAGCTGCGGCACATCTCGACGCCCGCGATCTTCGCGACCGCGTACGCCCGGTTCGTGGATTCCAGCGGCCCGGTGAGGAGATACTCCTCCCTGATCGGCTGGGGACAGTCGCGCGGGTAGATGCACGACGAGCCGAGGAAGAGCAGGCGCTTCACGCCGTTGCGCCAGGCCTCGTGGATCACGTTGGTCTGCACCGCGAGGTTGGACTGGATGAACTCCGCCGGGTAGTCGTTGTTGGCGAGAATGCCGCCGACCTTCGCCGCGGCGACGAAGACGTACGAGGGCTTTTCCCTCTCGAAGAATTGCTTCACCGCCGCCTGGTCGGTGAGCTCCAGCTCCGAGTGCGCCCGGCAGATCAGGTTGCGATAGCCCTTGCCGACGAGGCGCCGCATGAGCGCCGAGCCGGCGAGGCCGGCGTGGCCGGCGACGTAGACCCGGGCGCTCAGGTCCATCGCGGGGCCGCTTCGCTATTCATGCGCGGGAACCGCGTGCCCGTGGCGCACGGCGAATTGCTCGCGCTCGGCTTCCTCCAGATCCGCCCGGACCATCTCCGTCACCAGCTCCGCGAAGCGTATCTTGGGCTTCCAGCCGAGCTTGCGCCGCGCCTTCCTCGCGTCGCCGATCAGGCTGTCCACTTCGGTCGGGCGGAAATAGTCGGGGTCGACGGCGACGATGCAGCGTCCTTCGCCGTCGTAGCCGCGCTCCCGGACGCCCTTGCCCTTCCAGCGGATCCGCAGGCCGAGCTCCGCGGCGGCGGCAACGACGAATTCGCGCACCGTGTGCTGCTCGCCGGTGGCGATGACGAAATCCTCGGGCTTGGACTGCTGGAGCATCAGCCACTGCGCCTCGACGTACTCCCGCGCGTGGCCCCAGTCTCGCCGCGCGTCGAGATTGCCGAGGTAGAGCCGGTCCTGCAGGCCCAGGCGGATGCGGGCGAGCGCCCGCGTGATCTTCCGGCTCACGAACGTCTCGCCGCGCAGCGGCGATTCGTGGTTGAACAGGATGCCGTTGCAGGCGAACAGGCCGTAGGCCTCGCGGTAGTTGACCGTGATCCAGTAGGCGTACAGCTTGGCGACGCCGTACGGGGATCGCGGATAGAAAGGCGTGCGCTCGGTCTGCGGGGCCTCGCGCACGAGCCCGAAGAGCTCGGAGGTCGAGGCCTGGTAGAAGCGCGTCTTCTTCTGCAGCCCCAGAATCCGGATCGCCTCGAGCAGGCGCAGCGCTCCCAGGGCGTCCGCGTTCGCGGTGTATTCCGGCTCCTCGAACGACACCACGACGTGGCTCTGCGCCGCGAGGTTGTAGATCTCGTCGGGCTGCACCTGCGC
>DATEGT010000020.1:0-28837 GCA_035280025.1 Burkholderiales bacterium
GGCAGCGTCAAGCGGCAGGCCGACGGCGTCACCGTCCAGTTCATGGTCACCGATACGGCGAAGAACGTTCCCGTGGTGTACCGCGGCATACTTCCGGACCTGTTCAAGGAGGGCAAGGGCGTCGTGACGCAGGGCACGCTCGGCGGGGACGGGATCTTCTACGCCACCGAGGTGCTCGCCAAGCACGACGAGAATTACATGCCGCCGGCGGCGGCCGACGCCATCAAGCAGGCCCAATCCATCAACGAAAAGGCGACACACACCCTGATCGAGGGTGGTGCCGGACGCAAATGATTCCAGAACTCGGACAACTCGCTCTCGCCCTCGCTCTGTGCCTCGCGCTCGCACAGTGCCTGCTCGGGCTCGTCGGCGCGGCGCGCGGAGAGAGCGCGTGGATGGCGGCGACGCGGCCGGTGGCGCGCGGCCAGTTCGCCTTCGTCGCGATCGCCTTCGCATGTCTCACGGCCTCCTTCGTGTACAACGACTTCACCGTCGCCTACGTCGCCTCCAATTCCAACTCGGCGCTGCCGCTGCACTACCGGATCGCGGGCGTGTGGGGCGGGCACGAGGGCTCGATGCTGCTGTGGATCCTGATGCTCTCGGTGTGGACCTTCGGCGTCACTCTCTTCAGCCGCCACCTGCCGCTCGAGATGGCGGCCCGGGTCCTGGGCGTGATGGGCGGGGTGAGCGTCGGCTTTCTCCTCTTCATCCTGTTCACGTCCAACCCTTTCCTGCGGCTGTTCCCCGCGCCGCCCGACGGGCGCGACCTGAATCCGCTCCTGCAGGATCCGGGCATGGTCATGCACCCGCCGATGCTCTACATGGGCTACGTCGGCTTTTCGATCGCCTTCTCCTTCGCCGTCGCCGCGCTGCTCTCGGGCAGGCTCGACGCGGCGTGGGCGCGCTGGTCGCGCCCCTGGACGACCGCTGCGTGGTGCTTCCTCACCGTGGGCATCGCTCTCGGCAGCGGCTGGGCGTACTACGAGCTCGGCTGGGGCGGCTGGTGGTTCTGGGATCCGGTCGAGAACGCATCCTTCATGCCCTGGCTCACCGGCACCGCGCTGATCCATTCGCTCTCGGTCACCGAGAAGCGCGGCGCCTTCCGCAGCTGGACCGTGCTTCTCGCGATCCTCGCGTTCGCGCTCTCGCTGCTCGGGACGTTCCTGGTGCGCTCGGGCGTGCTCACCTCGGTGCACGCCTTTGCGACCGATCCCACGCGCGGCATCTTCATCCTCGCGCTGCTCGCGATCGTGATCGGCGGATCGCTGCTCCTGTACGTTTGGCGCGCGCCCAGGATCGGGCTGGGCGGCGGCTTCGAGCCGCTGTCGCGGGAGTCGATGCTGCTCGCGAACAACGTCATCTTCGCGTCGGCCGCGGGCTCGGTGCTGCTCGGCACGCTCTACCCGCTCGCTCTCGACGCCTCGGGCCTGGGCAAGATTTCGGTCGGGCCCCCGTACTTCGAGACGGTTTTCGTGCCGCTGATGGCTCCGGCGCTCTTCCTCATGGGCGTGGGACCGCTCGCGCGCTGGAAGAAGGCGAGCATCCCCGATCTCGCCTCGCGCTTGCGCTGGGCGCTCGCCGCGAGCGTCCTCGCGGCGCTCGCCTTGCCCTTCGCGATGGGACGATGGGGGGCGATGGTCGCCCTCGGCCTGCTGCTCGCCGCCTGGGTCGCGGCGAGCTGCTTCGTGCAGCTCTACGAGAAGGTGCGCAACGCTTCGAGCGGCGCGAATGCGTGGGCACGCCTCTCGAGCGTGCCGCGCGCGACCTACGGCATGCTGCTCGCGCATTTCGGAGTCGCGGTGTTCGTCGTCGGCGTGACGCTGGTGAAGGGCTACGAATCCGAGAAGGACGTGCGCATGGAGCCGGGCGACACGGTCGAAGTCGGCGGCTATACCTTCCGCTTCGACGGCGTGAGGGACGTGACCGGGCCGAACTACGTCGCCGGGCGCGGGCAGATGACGGTGTCCCGGAAGGGCGCGCCGGTCACCGTGCTCTACCCCGAGAAGCGCATCTACCGGGTGCAGAATCAGCCGATGACCGAGGCCGCGATCGATACCGGATTCACCCGCGACCTGTACGTCTCGCTCGGCGACTCGGTGAGCGACACCGCCTGGGTGGTGCGCGTCCACCACAAACCCTTCGTCGACTGGATCTGGGGCGGGTGCCTGCTGATGGCGCTGGGCGGCGCGCTCGCCGCGAGCGACCGCCGCTACCGCCTGGCGGCGAGGCGGACGCACGAGGAATACGCCGCGGCGGCGGCGCGCTGAGGCTCTCATGACGCGTTTCGCCATCCCCGTCGCCGTCTTCATCGCGCTGCTCGTGCTGCTCGGCGTCGGCCTGAGGCTCGACCCGCGCGAGGTGCCCTCCCCGCTCATCGGCAAGCCCGCGCCCCACTTCGAGCTGCCCGAGCTGCACGAAGCGACCAAGACCTTCAGCGAGCGCGACATGCGCGGCAAGGTGTGGGTGCTCAACGTGTGGGCTTCGTGGTGCGTCAGCTGCCGCGAAGAGCATCCGGTGCTGCTCGACCTCGCCAAGAGCGGCGCCGTTCCGATCTACGGGCTCAACTACAAGGACAAGCGCGAGGACGGCCTGGCGTGGCTCAAGGGGATGGGCGATCCCTACAAGATCTCGATCTTCGATTTCGACGGCCGCGTCGGCATCGACTACGGCGTCTACGGCGTACCCGAGACCTACGTGATCGACAAAGCCGGGGTGATCCGCTACAAGCGCATCGGTCCGCTCACACCGCAGATCGTCAACGACACGCTGCTGCCGCTGGTGCGCGAGCTGGACCGTGCCTAGAAGCCCCGCCCTCCTCCTGCTCGCCGCGCTCGCGGCGCCGCTCGCGGCCAAGGAGGCCGCGCCCGCGGCGGCCGATCCGGTGCTCGAAAAGCGCGTGATGGGGCTCGCCGAAGAGCTCCGCTGTCTCGTGTGCCAGAACCAGACCCTGGCCGAGTCGAACGCCCCGCTCGCCGAGGACCTCAGGAATCAGCTGCGCGAGAAGATGCGGGAGGGCAAGAGCGACAAGGAAGTCGTCGATTTCCTGGTCGAGCGCTACGGCGACTTCGTCCTGTACCGCCCTCCGCTGAAAGCGACGACGGTCCTGCTGTGGTTCGGCCCGCTGCTCCTCCTTGCCGCCGGCTTTGCCGTGCTGCTGCGCCGCGTGCAGCGCCGCCGCAAGCTCGCGGACGCCGAGGTCGACGACGCCGACCGCAGGCGCGCCGCGGAGCTGCTTGCAGGCGGCGAGCCGCGATGACTCTCTTCGTCGTCCTCGGCGCGTTTTTCGTCGCCGGCGCGCTCCTGTTCGTCGTGCCGCCGCTCGCGCGCCGCGCGTCGCGGCCGGGAGCCACGCGCGACTCGGTGAACGTCGCGGTGTACCGCGACCAGCTGCGCGAGCTCGAGGCCGACCTGCGCGCCGGGACGCTCGCGCCGGACGAGCACGGCAAGGCGCGTGCCGAGATCGAGGCCCGGCTCGCCGCAGACCTGCGGGGAGACGGTGCCATTTCCCCGTCGTCCGGGAGCGCCCGCGGCGCGGCGCTCGCCTTGGGGCTCGCCGTTCCGGTGTGCGCGCTCGCGATCTACCTCTCGGTGGGCAATCCGCGCGCGCTTTCACTGCCGGCCGGCGAGAGCGCGAACCCGCACATGAGCCAGGCGCAATTCGAGACCATGGTAGGGCGCCTCGCGGCGCGCATGAAGGAGAACCCCGAGGACGTCGAGGGGTGGATGATGCTCGGCCGCTCCTACGCGGTGCTGGGGCGCTTTCCCGAATCGAGCGAGGCCTACGCCAACGCGGTCGCGAGGGCGCCGAACGACGCCCAGCTTCTCGCCGACTACGCCGATTCGCTCGCGATGGCGAAAGGCAGGACGCTCAGAGGGGAGCCCGAGAAGATCCTCAAGCGCGCGCTCGCGGCCGACCCGAACAACGTCAAGGCGTTGATGCTCGCCGGCACCGCGGCCTTCGACCGCAACGACAAGTCCGGAGCGGTTCGCTACTGGGAGCGCGCGCTGGCCGTCCTGCCGCCCGGCTCGGAGTTCGCCGAGCGAGTGCGCGCGAGCATCGCCGAGGCGCGCGGCGGCCCCGCCGAGCTGGCCGAGGCCGCGAAGCCTCCGCCGGCGAAGACGTCTGCCCGCGTCAGCGGCGTCGTGACGCTGCACCCCAAGCTCGCCGGGAAAGTCGGGCCCGACGATACCGTCTTCATCTTCGCGCGCGCGGCCGAGGGCCCGCGCATGCCGCTCGCGATCCTGCGCAGGCAGGGACGCGACCTGCCGGTCCGGTTCACGCTGGACGATTCGATGGCGATGGCGCCCCAGATGAGGCTCTCGGCCTTCCCCAAGGTGGTGATCGGCGCGCGCGTATCGAAGACCGCGAACGCGACCCCGAGCCCCGGCGATCTTCAGGGGCTGAGCCCGGCGGTGCAGGTCGGCGCGACGGACGTTTCGGTGACGATCGACACCGAGGTGCGTTAGGGCATAGCACGACGCGGCGGACCTCGCCGCGCCGGCTTCTCGCTTCGCGCTAGAACTTGTAGGTGCCGACCAGGTAGACCACTTGCAGCCTGTAGGCGGGATTGGCGAAGGCCCCGGAAAACCACGAGTTGTTGTTGCCGCCCAGATATTGGTAGTACGGGTAGAAGCCCTGGTAGCCCTTCATCTGATCGTCATTGACGTCGTACTTCTCCCACACGTATCCCAGCGTGCCGGTCCACTGGCTGTCGAACTTGTAGTCGCCCTTCAGGTTGAGCGTCTGTTTTTTCGTGTTGTCGGCCACGTAATTCACGAGCGGGCCGCCGTTGAACCCGCCGGCGCCCGCGGTATTGCCCGAGTTGAAGTCGACGCCGCCGCCCGTCCTCGTCCACGTGTACGAGCCTTTCAGCGCTACCCGCTCGTTTGCCGACCAGTCGGCGATGAGGCCCCACAGCTGGTTCGTCTGCGTGTTCTTGGTGCTCCAGTCGAAATCGGTCGCCGTCTGCGGGCCGCCGGGGAACGGGCCGGTTCCCTGGTGGTACTTCTGGTTGAACTCGACCAGCTCGTAGTTCGCCAGGAGCGTAACCCGGAACCCCTTTGGATCGCCGTACGAAAGCGTGAGGTTGTATTCCTGGCGCTGGTCCTGGCTGCGGCCATAGAAGAGGTCTTTGTACAGGGTGTGCCTGTACACGGTCTCGAAGGTCGCGCCGAACAGCGGCACCGGCGTCCAGTCGAGAGACAGCTTCACGGCATCGATGTTGGCGTTCGATACGTCGTAGGCGACGAAGTAGTACGGCACCTGCGCGGGCGTCGCGTCCGCAAAGGGACTCTGAGCGACCGGTCGGGTGGGATCCAGATCGGAGCGGCGCGCCGTGTACGCGTACTTGAGCCGGCCGCTGAGAGTGTCGAGCGAGCTGTTCTTGTACTCCGCCCAGAGGTTCGTGTAGTCAGTCTTCGGGGCGTCTTCCCGTCCCTCGCGCGAGATGCCGGTCCAGTTGACGCCGCCGGAGAGCTTGTTCGCCCGGGTCACGCGCCACAGGCCCTCGAGGCCGTAGTCCTGCTTCGTGTACGAGAACAGCGAATTGGGCGTGGGACCGATGCAAAACTGGGTCGCGGTCGAAGACGAAGGATAGCTCACCGCCGGACACGGGCCCGTCCCGAGGAATCCCTGAGCGTATTCGATCAAGGTCGATTTGTTCTTCGAGTCGTAGTAGTTGTAGAAGATCTTGGTGTCCACCTGGCTGCTCGGGCTGGAAGTGAGCGAGACCGAGGCTGTCTTGGTCTGGACGTTTCCGACGAACGTGTCCTGGCTCGGCTGGGTGACCAGGTTGCCGACCGCCTGGGGAGCCCCGGTGGTCGGGGGAACGAGCACGTTGTTGGTCGGCATGAGCCCTCCGGAGCTCACACCGAAGTTGTTGCCAAGGCCGCTCCACGTGGCGCGCACCGCCAGCGTCGACCTCACGGGCAGGTTGCGTAGCGTGCCGTTGATGCCCACCCTGTTCAGGGTGTTGTCGGGAGGCAGGGTACTGGTGTCGAGCTGGTTCAGCATGAAGAAGTTGGTCCATTGCACGAACGGATTGGGGTTCGTGAACGCGCTGTTCAGGTAATTCAGGCTGAAGCTGCTCTCCTTGGTCGAATATCCGATGTCGAACCTGAAATCCTTGGTCCTGTAGTCGGTCGGCGCGCCGAACTCGATCATCCCGTTGCTCGAGCTCGTCCCGAGGCGCCCCCCGAAGGGCCGCACGCCCTGCATCGTCGTTTCGTTGTAGCCGAAGCGGGTATACCACTGGGGATTGAACTGGTACTCGAAGTTGCCGCCGGTCACCTCCCGTTTCAGCCTGTAGTCGAACTGGTTCCAGGTGTTCGGGTCGGTCACCGGTCCGCTCGGCGGATAGGCCGTCCCCGGGCTCGTGAGCAGCGAACCGCCGGTACCCGAGAGCGGCGTAAGCGCCCCCCACGACAAGTTGTGGGGCATCCTGTCGTCGAACAGCTGGTACTTGTAGCTACCGTAGCTCCCGCCGCGCAGGTTCAGGAACTGATCCGAATAGCCGAGGTTCTCGCCGAAGAACCGCAGGTACTTCTGGGTGCTCGTGCCGACGAGGTCGATGGTGCCGATCACGCCGCTGCTCACGTCCCGGTACTCGTTCATCTTCGCTTTGTCCTCGGGACCGGTGAACGGAGCCAGAGGCGCCGCGGTGTTGGTCGAGGACGTGGCGCTCGCCCCGTTGCGCGTGCCGGCGTCCTGGCCGCTGCTGCGCACCCCTATGCTGATGCTGCTCCCGCTCCAGTTCATTGGGTCTTCGTCGGCGGCGACAGCGGTGCCGGCCGCAAACAAGGAGCCGATAAGCAGCGGTATGAGTTTGGTCCTCATGATGCTCTCCCCTATCTGAGGAAGAACCGACCGAACGCCGCCGCGGGCGCGTTGCTGCCGTGAATGTTCCGGTGGCAGTTGATGCAGCCGCTGCCCTCGAAGCGGATGTTCGACGGATTGACTCCAGGGATCGTGCCCCGTCCGTCATACAAGCCGTGGGTGTGGCCTCCCGGGTGGCAGTCCCCACACAAGGCGGGCGCCCTCTGCGCGAGGAGCCGGTTGTGCGACGAGCCGTGCGGCGTGTGGCAGGTGGCGCAGTTCTCCTCCGCGGGCGGGTGGTTCCAGATGAACGGGCCCCGCTTGTCGGTGTGGCAGGTGAGGCACAGGTCGCGGTGGGACTCGGCTCTGAGCATGACCGGCGTCATCGCTCCGTGCGGCTCGTGGCAGTCATGACACTGCACCTTCCCTTCGACGATCGGGTGATGCGAGGGCTTGAGGATCTGCGCTCGCTGCTCTTTGTGGCAGGCGACGCAGGTCTCGTAGCCGAGCTGGCGCACCGTGGTGCGGTACGGACTCGCCGCAGGGGTGTCCACCCTGAGCATCTTGTCGTTGTTGTTGCTGCGGTCCGTGTGCGGGTTGTGGCAGTTGGTGCAGGTGACGTCGTTCTTCCTGTGCTGGCCCGCCTCCCAGAATGCGAGATGCTTGTCGCCCGCGTGGCAGTTGAGGCAGACCTGGCTCTTCTCCTGGGCCGTCATCGACTTGCTGAGCGGACCAGGGTTGCGGATTCCGCCGACGCCCCTGCCGCCGCCCGCCTTGACGTGCTCGCTCCCGTCGCCGTGGCACATGGCGCAGCCGCCCGCGCTGGCCGGGCTGCGCGGGTTCCCCCTCTGGCCGTGCATCGAGCTGGCGTAGCTCGCGGCCTGAGCCGGGTGGCAGGCGGCACAGACCTGGGTCGGATCCTCCGCCGCCTGCGCTGCGGGCGGCTTGGGGGTCTCGTCCTGGGCCAACGCCGCCCGCGTCGTGATTCCCAAGCCGACGAACACGGCGACCGCGCCTGTGGCGACTGCCGCGACCAACTCCATTCGGTGCTTCATGTGGCCTCCCCTGGCCTAGACCCGCACTACAGCGGTTTTTGGGGCCTTACCCCGAGCAAGTTACGGCCTGCAGAAGGTGCTTCGTTTGATCTGGATCAAACTTGCTTGCTGTCGGGTTCTGTATCAATCCGGATTATTCACGGAGAGCACCTGCATGGATGACGCCAGTTCCCCGAGCCGGAGCGGTCTGTTCGCGAGGTCATGGAGGATGTTGCGCAGCCCCAGCGCGACCCTGTCGGTGCTCACGCTCGCCGGCGGAGGCTTCGTGGCCGGGATCATCTTCTGGGGCGGCTTCAATACCGCCATGGAAGCCACGAACACGCTGGAATTCTGCACAAGCTGCCACGAGATGCGGGACACGGTGTACCAGGAGTACAAGAACACCATCCACGCCTCGAATAGGACCGGCGTACGCGCGGTCTGCTCCGACTGCCATGTCCCCAAGGACTGGGTGCACAAGGTCGTGCGCAAGGTGAAGGCGAGCCGGGAGCTCTACGGCAAAGTCTCGGGCCTCATCGACACGCCGGAGAAATTCGAGGCGCACCGCGCCGAGCTGGCGAAGAGAGTCTGGGCCTCGATGGAAGAGACCAATTCGCGCGAGTGCCGCAACTGCCACAGCTTCGAGGGCATGAACCCGCAGAGGCAGTCGGAGGCCGCGTCACAGGTCCACCTGGTGGCCAAGGCGGCGGGGAATACGTGCATCGAGTGCCACAAGGGCATCGCGCACAAGCTTCCTGCCGGCTGAGTCGCGGCCTACGGAACCGTGGAAACACAGACAAAGGAGTCGGACGATGAAGCGCATGCTGTTGATCGCCGGGGTTGTCGGATCGTTGGGACTCGCAAGCACCGCGCAGGCCGCCGGAGACGCCCAGGCGGGCAAGGCCAAGGCGGGAACTTGCGCCGCGTGCCACGGCGCTGGCGGCGAAGGAAAGGCGCCGAATCCCCCATTGGCGGGCAAGGCGGAGGACCAGCTGGTCCAAGCGCTGAAAGACTATAAATCAGGCAAGCGCGCGAACGCCGTCATGAAGACATTCGCCAACCCGCTCTCCGAGCAGGACATGGCGAACCTGGCCGCGTACTACGCCTCCCTGAAGGGAAAATGAACGCGGCGTAGTAGAATCCGGGCCCGGCCCTCTCGCAAGAGCGCATGCCCGCCCGATCGGCAATACCGGCCCTCGACCAGGGCCATCTCGCGGAGAACGTGATGCACTTCGCGCGCGTGCTTCGCGCCGCGGGGCTGCCCATCGGCCCGGACCGCGTGATCGACGCCGTGCGGGCGCTCGAGGTCGCCGGCGTCGAGCGGCGCGACGACTTCTACTGGACGCTCGCCAGCGTTTTTCTCGACCGGCGCGAGCAGTTCGAAGTCTACGATCAGGCTTTTCACATCTTCTGGCGGGACCCGCAGCTGCTCGAGCGCGTCATGGCGATGTTTCTCCCCCAGGTTTATGGGCGCCAGGGCAAGGAAGAGCGCGAGGCCTCAGCGCGCGTCTCCGAGGCGATGCAGCCGAAGGCGAAGAAGCCGCAGGAACCTCCGGTCGGTCCTCAGGAGACGCAGCTCGACGCGAGCCTCTCCTTCTCATCCCGCGAGGTGCTGCAGCACGCCGACTTCGAGACCATGACCGCCGAGGAGATCGGCCAGGCGAAGAAGCTGCTCGCCAACCTGCGCCTCCCGATCCCGGAAATACGCACACGCCGCCTCGCGCCCGACCCCGGCGGCGCGCGGGTGGATCTGCGCGCGAGCCTGCGCGCGAGCCTGCGCAACGGCGCGCAGATCATCCAGCTCAGGCGCCGTTCGCCGCAGCGGCGGCACCCGCCTCTGGTGGTGCTGTGCGACGTGTCGGGCTCGATGAACCGATACTCGCGGATGTTCCTCCACTTCCTGCACGCGATCACCAACGACCGCGACCGCGTGACGAGCTTCGTGTTCGGCACGCGCCTCACGAACATCAGCCGCTATCTCCGCCACCGCGACGTCGACGTCGCCATGAGCGGCGTGGCGGACGCGATCGCCGACTGGTCGGGCGGGACACGCATCGGCAACTGCCTGCGGGAATTCAACGTGCGCTGGTCGCGGCGCGTTCTCGGGCAGAACGCCGTGGTGCTGATGATCTCCGACGGCCTGGACGGCGACGTCGGCGAGGGGCTCGCGCGCGAGATGGACCGGCTGCACAAGTCGTGCCGGAAGCTGATCTGGCTGAACCCGCTGCTCCGCTACGAGGGTTTCGAGGCGAGACCGGCGGGCGTGCGCGCGATGCTGCCCCACGTGGACGAGTTCATGCCGGTGCACAACGTGGCGAGCCTGCTCGATCTCTCGCGCGCGCTCGAGGGATCGCACACGCACCGCCGCGCCGCCTGAGCCGGTCGGGCGGAAAGGCGGAATTCTCCTCCCGGCCCCTGCTACAATGGGCCGCCCATAAGACGTCTTCGTCGGGAGGAATCATGCTTGGGCGGTCGGCCCGTACCCGTTCGCGGTTCGCGGCGCTGCTGATCTGCGCCAGCGTCCCGGCGTTCGGTCAGGCCATCGGCACGCTCACCGTCGCCGAGGGCGCCGTCCAGCTCGTCAGGGGCTCGACGACCTACACCGCGACCCCGGGCGTGGCGCTGCAGAACGGCGATATGCTCGCCGCAGATCCCAAGGGACAGGTCCAGGTCGAGTTCCAGGACGGCGCCATTCTCAACCTCAGCCGCGGCACCCGCGCCCTGTTCCTGGCTTCCCAGGCCGCAGGCGGAGAGCCGGGCGTGGCGCTTTCGTCCGGCTGGGCAAAGTTCACCCGTGCGAAAGCGGCCAAGGGTGTGCCGTACCGCTACATCATGCCGCTCGCGCGCATCGCCACGGCGGGAGCGACCGGGGTGCTTCGCGTCGGCGACGGCTCGAACGAAGCGTTCATAGAATCAGGAGCCGCCAAATCGGTCGAGCTCTCGAAGGCCGGCGCGCAGGGAGCCGGCCGCGACCTGAGGGGCGGGGAGTTCATGGTCCGCCGCGACGGGCAGCCGCTCGCGGTCGCGCCGCGTCCGTCGCCGGATTTCGTCAAGGGCATGCCGGTATATTTCAGGGACGACCTTCCGGCATTCCTCGCCCGCTTGCGGAACAGAAACGTCGAGCCGCGGCGCGAGCACGACGCCACCTACGCCGAGGTCGAGGTGTGGCTCAAGGCGACCCTTCCGGTCCGGAGAGGCCTCGTCGAGCGGTTCCAGCACCGCGCGAAGGATCCCCAGTTCCGGGCCAAGCTGATCGAGAACCTCGCGGCGCACCCCGAATGGGACCGCATCCTCTTCCCGGAGAAGTACGAGGCGCCGGAGAAGGCGAAGGAAAAGAGCACCGAGCGGGAAAAGGGCAAGGAGACGCGCCGCAAGGCAAACGTGGAGGGCATCTAATGAAGCTCATCATCAAGTTCAACCTGGTCTTCCTACTGATCTTCGCGATCGGCCTGACCATCGCGGCCTACATCTCGCGCGACCTGCTCCAGAGGAACGCACGCGACGAGGTCCTGCAGAACGCCCGCATCATGATGGAGGCGGCGCTCGCCACGCGCACCTACACCAGCAACCAGGTGCGCCCGCTTCTCGAGACGCAGATGAAATACGAGTTCCGGCCGCAGTCGGTCCCGGCGTTCGCCGCGACCGAGCAGTTCAACGACCTGCGCAAGAAATTCGTGGATTACAGCTACAAGGAAGCGACGCTGAATCCGACGAATCCGCGCGACCGTGTTTCCGACTGGGAGGGCGACATCGTCAACCAGCTGCGCTCGAATCCCGAGCGTGCCGAAATCATCGGCGAGCGCGACACCCTGACCGGCCGGGCCATGTACCTCGCCCGGCCGATCCAGATCAAGAGCGAAGCCTGCCTCACCTGTCACAGCACCGTCGACGCAGCGCCGAAGACGATGATCGAGCTCTACGGCCCGGCCAACGGCTTCGGCTGGAAGCTGAACGAGGTCGTGGGCGCGCAGATCGTCTCGGTGCCCATGGCGCTTCCGATCAAGAAGTCGGAGGACACCTTCAAGCTGTTCATGATCTCGCTCACCCTGGTGTTCGCCTTCATCTTCGTCGCCCTCAACCTGATGCTGTACTACATCGTGATCTGGCCGGTCATGAAGCTCTCCCAGGTCGCCGACCAGGTCAGCCTGGGACAGCTCGACGCGCCAGGCTTTGCCATCAAGGGCAAGGACGAGATCGCGGCGCTGGCGGGCTCTTTCGAGCGCATGCGCACCAGCCTCGTGCAGGCGATGAAGATGCTGGGAGAGTAGGCCCCGCGGCCCGCCCGGGGAGGCGCGTGGAGCATCTGCGACAGCTGGGCAAGTACAGGATCGCCGAGGTGATCGGGGCGAGCCCGCTCACGACCGTGTACAAGGCGACCGACCCGGAGCCCGAACGCACCATCGCGCTCAAGATCCTGCGCAAGCAGGGCATCGACCCGAGGATCACGGCTCCCGCCGCCGCCAAGCTCAAGAACCAGCTGCTCGCGGCGGAGCGGCTCGCGCACCCGGGAATCGCCGACGTCTACGACCACGGCGAGGACGACGCCGTCGCCTGGCTGGCGATGGAGTACCTGGCGGGACGTGGCCTGCGCGATTTTCTCACCCTGCGCCTGCGCCTGGGCCTGAAGGACACGATGAGCATCATGGCCCAGCTGCTCGCGGCGCTCGACTTCGCGCACGCCAACGGCGTGGTCCACCGCGACGTGAAGCCCGCGAACATCTTCATGCTGCTCAGCGGACGCCTCAAGCTCGTCGACTTCGGCATCGCGCTAATAGACACCTTCGATCTCGCGCAGGCGGGCGCCGCCGCTGGATCTCCCGCGTACATGGCACCCGAGCAGCACATGGGCCTGGAGGCCGACCGGCGCAGCGACATATTTTCGTGCGGGGTCGTCCTCTACGAGCTGCTCACCGGCAGCAAGCCCTTCGAAGGCGCTGCCGAAGCCGTGGGCGAGAAGATCTGCCGCGAGCCGTTCCGCCCCGCCTCCGAGCTCAACCCCAAGGGAGCGCCCGCCGTGCTCGACCCGGTGATCGCCCAGGCGCTCGCCAAGCGTCCAGAGGAGCGCTATCCGACGGCGCGGGATTTTGCGAGCGCGCTCGAGACGGCGTTCAGGGAGACCGGCGAAACGCACCGCCCGGACGCGAGCGATGCGGCGAGTCGCACCCTGCGGCCGGACGACGGCACTGTGCAACTCTCCGCCTCGCTGAGCCTGGGCGTCGGGGAGCTGCGCGCCGTCGAGACGCTGCTCACGCTCCGGGTCGGTCCGATGGCGAAGCTGCTGCTCAAGCAAGCGGCGAGGATCGCGAGCGACGGCCCTGCGCTCGTGGCGATGCTCGCGAAGTACGTTCCGAACGAGGCCGACCGGAATGCGTTCGTCGCGGCGGCCACGGAGAAGATGGCAGCGAGCGTCCCGCCCGAAAGCGCGGAACAGAGCCCTACGGTCCGCTTCTCGAGAAACCTGATCGACGCCCCTCAGGTCGAGATCGCCGGGAAGCGCCTCGCGCGCTACGTGGGGCCGATCGCCAAGGTGATCGCGAAGAAGACTCCCGGCAGGCCGGCCGACCTGAGGGCCTATTACCGGCAGCTCGCCGAGAATATCGCCGATCCCGCGGACCGCGAGCGCTTCCTCGCCGATGCCGGGTACGCGAAGTAGGCGCCTGCGCTAGGCCTTCAGAGCCGGCAGCAGCTTGAGGGCGTTGTCCCGCTCGATCGCGCGCAGCTCCTCGGGGCGGAACCGGAACGCCGACAACCCCTCGATCTCCTCCGCGCCGCCGCGGAACGGGAAATCGGTACCGAACAGCACCTGCGAAGGCGCGACGATCTTCATGAGCGCCGCGAGCGCGCCCGAATGGTTTCCCTGAGCCGTGTCGTAGTGGAATTTCTTCAGCTCGTGCATCACGCCCCTGGGCATCAGCCTTGCCGCTTTGTCCTTGAGGTCGATTTCGTGCCGTGCGAAGCGGCTGAGCAGGAAGGGCATGGTGCCGCCGCTGTGCGAGAAGATCCAGCGTATATCGGGGTAGCGCGCGGCCGCGCCGCTGAACACGAGGCTCGCGATGGCGCGCGTGGTGTCGGTCGCGTACTCGACGACCGCCGGCGGCACGTCGTCCCTGATGTTCTTGCAGCACTCCGGCGAAAGCGGATGGGTATACACCACGGCCTTCCTGCGGTTGAGCTCGTCCCATACGGGCGCGAAGGAAGCGTCGCCGAGGTACCTGTCCTCGTAGCTCGTCATGAGCCCGATTCCGGCAGCCTTGAGCGTGTCGAGAGCGTAGGCGATCTCCCTGAGCGATCCCTCTGTGTCCAGCAGGGGAAGCGTCGCGAAGCTCGCGA
The DNA here is from genome assembly GCA_035280025.1 of Burkholderiales bacterium. GTDB lineage: Bacteria > Pseudomonadota > Gammaproteobacteria > Burkholderiales > SG8-39 > VBDM01. The sequence goes on from DATEGT010000020.1 coordinate 14,179, forward strand.
AGCGGCCCTTGTGATCCCGGGCGAGCTGCGCGCCGTATTCGTTCGACGCGCGCGCGATCCGGCGCCCCTTTTCGACGTCCGCGGTCACCGCGCTCGGCTGTATCAGCGACAGCACCGAGAGCTCGATGCCGCTCTTGTCCATGTCCTCGAGCGACATCTCCGGCGACCACTTGAAGTTCGAGCCGGCGCGCCGGCCGGCAACCTCGCCGAGGTAGCCGGGGTACATGAGGTGGTGGTGAACGTCGATTCGGTACGCTTTCGCCCCCGGCTGCGCTGCCGGCTCGCGCGGCAGCATCGCCGCGGCGCCAAGCGCCGCCAGCTTGCCCAGAAATTCACGGCGCGGTGCGGACATCGGATTTCGCCTCCCGAGAGTTCACTTCGAAAAGTATCCTATCATGGTGCATGGGCATGAAATCGCTGCAGTGCTTCTGGCTCGCAACCTTGCTCGCCGCCCCCGCGCTCGCGCAGGACGCCGCCTCCACGTATCCGAGCCGGACGATCCGCGTCGTCGTGCCCTTCCCGGCAGGCGGCGCCGCGGACGCGCTGCCCCGCATCGTCGCGGAGCGGCTCGCCGCGAAATGGGGACAGCCGGTCATCGTCGAGAACCGGGTCGGCGCGAGCGGCTCTATCGGCGCCGAGGCCGTGTGGCGCGCCGAGCCCGACGGCTACACCCTGCTCGCGACGCCACCCGCACCGCTCGTGATCAATCCCAGCCTGTACGAAAAGCTCGCCTACGACCCGACGCAGTTCGTGCCGGTAACCGTGATGGCGGCGATCCCGAGCGTGCTCCTCGTCAATGCGGCGAAGGTGCCTGCGAACACCCTCCAAGAATTCGTCGCGCTGGTGCGCGCCAATCCCGACAAGTTCAACTATGCCTCGCAGGGGACGACCACCGTGTCTTTCCTCACCACGGAGATGTTCAAGACCGCCGCGGGAGGGTTGAAGATGACGCACGTGCCTTACAAGGGCACCGGACCCGGGCTCGCCGCGCTGCTCTCGGGCGAGGTGGAGGTCATGTTCGACAATCTCGGAGTGACGGTCCAGCACGTGCGCTCGGGCAGGCTCAAGGCGCTGGCGGTCGGCAGCGAGCGGCGTGTGCCGTCGCTTCCCGACGTGCCGGCGATGGCGGAGTTCTATCCGGGCTTCACCTCGATCGCGTGGTTCAGCGTGTCGGCGCCGCCCAAGACGCCCGCCGCGATCGCCGAGAAGCTCGCCAGGGCGATCGCCGAAATCCTGAAGCGGCCCGAGGTGGCGAAACGCCTCGCCGATCTCTCAGCCGAGCCCATCGCCGGTACTCCCGCGGCAATGGCTGCACTCGTGAAGGCGGACACGGAGAGGTGGCGCGCCGTCATCCGCGCGGCGGGAGTCAAGCCGCAGTGAGCGCCGCCGCCTACCCGCGCCCTGTTGGGCTACTTGTAGAAAACGTGCCCGCCTATGCGCGCGAGGGGCTTCTTGGTTTTCGCCCAGTCCGGCTTGATGTAGGTGGCGTGAAAGAACATCGCGCCGTCCAGCACCGGCGGCTCGCGGCCGTAGTAGACCGCTTCGGCGATCTCCCAGGCCTGCAGCCATTGCTCGCCCGAGGGGGTGGGGAGAGTATCGAACTCGGTCCACGAAAAGGCGCCGACGTAGCGCCCGCGCAGCGGATCCCAGTTCTTCTGATAGACGACCCCGCAGACCGTGGCGGGGTAACGGCCCGAGGCCTTGCGGTTCATGGTCACCTCCGCGACGGCGTGCTGGCCCCTGAGGGGCTCGCCCCGTGCCTCGAAATAGATATTGCGCGCGAGGCAAGCGAGATTCCGCCGCTCGTCCTGGCGCGCGAAGGTCGCCCGCAGCCCCAGCGCGAAGCCTGCCGCGATGAGGACGAGGACCGCAACGAAGATCAGCGGCTCCTTGTCCGCGAAATGCCACGACAGGCGAAGGCTCTGCCAGCGCCGCGACACCGCCCAGGCGGCGTCGGAAAGGAACCCTGCGTGGAGGATGCTCGTGCGCATGGGACCTCGGTTCGAATCACCCCGAAATCGGGCCTGTCCTCCGGACAAGCAAGTCCCTTGCCCGGCCGGCCCGTGTGACGTATTCGTCGTTAGACCCCGACGTCCGGCCAAGGTTACACGATCCGCTGTCGCCGAAAGACCGGGGATTTCGCGGCCCCTGTGAAGTAGTTAATAAATCAGGGGCATGACTTTGGCATAGTCTGTCGCTTTCGCGGCGCCGCGGAACGGGGGCGGAAGCCATGGCAACGATGAACACCACGCTGGTCATCAATTCCAAGGGCGGGTCGGGCAAGACCACCGTGACGACCAACCTCGCAAGCTTCTTCGCGTCCCGCCAGGTCCCGACCACGATTCTCGACTACGACCCGCAGGCCTCAAGCCTCAGCTGGCTGAGCCTTCGCGACCGCTCCGCCGCGAAAGTCCACGGGGCCAACGCCGCCCCGCAGAGAGGCGGGCGCATACGCGGCATCGAGATGCACGTGCCCTCCGAGACGCGCCAGCTCCTGATCGACGCTCCCGCGGGCGCGTCGGGGCTGCTGCTGCAGGAGATGCTCGCACGCGCCAACTGCATCGTGATTCCCGTCGCGCCGTCGGCCTTCGACATCTACGCCACTGCGAATTTCGTGAAGGAGCTGCTGCTGGTGGGCCGCATCCGCACGCGCAGCATCAGGCTCGCCGTCGTAGCGAACCGGGTGCGCAGCTCCGCGCCGGTGTACCGCCCGCTCGAGCGCTTCCTCAGCTCGCTCGGCCTGCCGTTCCTCACCCGCATCAGCGATTCCGAGGTGTACGTCAGGGCCGCCGAGACCGGCCTGGGCGTCTTCGACATGGACGAGTCGGCCGGCGCGGAGCGCGGGGAGTTCATGCCGATCGTCGACTGGGTAGGCGGGCAGCGTGCGCCCGAAGCCGACGCCGAAAGGAAAGTCATCGACCTCGCGCAGCCGCGCTGGACCGACAGGATTCGCGTCCCCTTCAGCCGCCAGGGCCTCTCGAGCGTCAGCGGCGCCAGCTAGCGGCTCTCGCCGGCGAAGAGCGCCGGCAGCTCGGCCACGCTTCCGAGCAAGTGCGTGTGCGGTTCCGCGGCCATCCGCGAGCGCTCGTGCGCTCCCGTGAGTACGCCGACGTTCCAGCGAACCCCGGCGTTGTGCCCGGCGCGAAGGTCCAGCACGGTGTCGCCCACGTTCGCGACCGAGCCCGCGTCGGCGACGCCGGCGAGCTGCATGCAGCGCAGTATCATGTCCGCCGCAGGACGGCCTCGCGCCACGTCGTCGCCGCACACGACGGCGTCCACGGTGCGCTCGCTCCAGCCCAGCGCTTCGAGCAGCATGCTCGCGGTGTCGCGGTCGAACCCCGTGTTGAGCGCGACGCGGATGCCCCGCCCGCGCAGCCACGCGAACACCCCGGCCGCGCCGGGAATCTCCCTGACCCTGCCTCGGTAAAGGCGCGCGAGATGCGTGCGGAAGGACGCGAGCGCGTGCTCGGCCTTGGTCTCGCGGTCCGGGCCCCGCGGCAGCAGGGCGAGGATCGCCTGGCGCTTGGCCGCGCCGCGCACGTCGCGGATCTCGGCTGGCCCGAGCGCGACGCCGTGCTCGGCGAGCGCCGCGGCGAACGCCTCGGTCACCTGCCCGTCGTCCACCACCGTGGTCCCCGCGATGTCGAAGACGACGAGTCTAGGCGCCTGCATCGCTACAATATGGCCCATGCTGGACGGCGTTAAGAACTTTCTGCGTCGCTACCCGGGCCTCGTCGCCGCGTACCGCGACCTTCACTGGCGCCGCCTCGTGCTGGCCGACTGGCGGGACAACGTGTTCGGCGATCGGCTCACTTCGGGCGTGACTCCCCTGGGTTTTCATCTGGTGACCCGCAACCATCCGGCCAACCGCGCCATGCTCCAGGGCGAGTTCGAGCCCGAGGAAACCGCGCTCCTGCTGCAGCAGCTGCCGCGGACCGACGTCTTCGTGGACGTCGGCGCAAACGTAGGGTACTACACCCTGCTCGCGCTCAAGCACGGCAAGCGCGCGATCGCGGTGGAGCCGCAGGCCCGCAACCTGCAGTGCCTCTATGCGGGCCTCGAGGCGAACGGCTGGCAGGACCGCGCCGAGATATTTCCCGTCGGCCTGGGCCCGCAGGCGGGAACGGCGACGCTGTTCGGCGCCTCCGGGCCGAGCGCATCGATCGTGCGTGACTGGGCGAAGTACGGGTCCCGGTACCGGCAGACCATCCCGTTGCTGACGCTGGACATCGTGCTCGCCGACCGCTTCGCGGACCGCGAAGTCTTCGTCAAGATCGACGTCGAAGGCTACGAATACCAGGTGCTGCAGGGTGCGTCGCGGACCGCGCGCCGCACGCCCCGCGCGACCTGGCTGGTCGAAATCTGCTTCGACGAGTTCCACCCTGACGGCCGCAATCCGGATTTCCGTAGCACGTTCGAGTGGTTCTGGAAACACGGCTACGAAGCCCGGACCGCCGACGCCGCGCGCGCCGCGGTCCTGCCCCAGGACGTCGAGCGCTGGTGGCGCGCCGGGAAGTGCGACTCCGGGACCATCAACTACCTGTTCAGCCCGGCCTGACCGGTCAGAGCGGGATCGCGAGCAGCGTGTCCACGCCGCGGCTGTCGAGCACAACGGTCCTCTCCTCGAACCGCGGCGCGCCTCCGTCCAGGCGGATACGGTCGAGGCAGCGGCCGCTCGCGAACAGGGTCGACTCGCCCGTGTGCATGATGCGCACCACCTGGAAGTTCGAGGTCGCCCGGACCGTGCGCGCATCGACCCGCTCGACGAGCACCGAGGACACCGCGTGCCGGTAGCGCTGCGCCTCGTAGATGCTGGCGTGGCGCAGGGCCGAGACGCGGTCGCGCAGCATCGCTCGCGAGTCGGCGTAGATGATCGACAGCGGCAGTCCGCGCTCGAAGTTCTCCGCAGTCGTGATGCGGTAGCGCCCTTCCTCGACGAAGAAATCCGGCCATTCCTCCAGCCGGTCGTCGTCGAGCGCGTGGACGTAGCGCGCGAGCAGGTTGTCGACCAGGAGCTGCAGCTCGACGTCCACCGCGCTACAGGGCCATGTGCCTGCGGTACTGCTGCCACAGGCCGCGCACCGAGGTCTCGGTGACGCGCGACTCGTTCGATTCCACGCTGCGCCCGCCCATCTCGACCACCGAGGAATGCGCGGCAGCGCCCTGCACGCCGCGCTGCACGAAGCCCGTCGCCGCGCCGTCCTCGAGCGAGATGTAGCCCGAGGGTCCGACGAGATTCGACTGCTTCAGGCGCCGCTCGGTCATCTCGCCGTCGTCGCTCGCGTACCCGAACACGGTCCAGCCGAGCTCGGTCCTCCCGGGTCCTTTCGGCAGTACCTGGCGCACGGCGAGGCTGTTCATGATCTGCTGCAGCACGAATCCGGGAAACACGGTGAGGATCTGCAGGGTGACGCCGTCGCCGAACTCGTCCACCGAATCGAGCATCTGCGGCGCTTCGAGGCGATAGCCGCCCGACACCGAGCGCATCCCGGCGCGCTCGTACTCGTCCCCGCCCGTGTCGGTCTTCATCATGGTGAAACTGACGTGGCTGCCGCCGTCGCCGCCGACGATCACTCCGCCTTTCTGCTCCAGGCGGTTGAGCCGGAAGGTCGAGAAAAACAGATGCAGCAGGCTCGCGTGGTAGGTGTCCTTGACGTTCTCGAAGTAGAGCTTCCAGTTGGAGGGCAGCGACTGGCTGTAGCCGCCCAGAACGCGCACCGGCGCCTTCATCACGCGGCGGATCCTCTCCGCGATCTCGGCTCCGACGTAGCGCTCGAAAGGCGGGGTCTCCTCCGACAGCGTCGCGAACACCAGTCCGCAGAACACCGTCACTCGCAGCTTCCGCGGCGCCTGGCTCTCGGGGCGCGCGTCCTCCGGCATGCCGCCCTGCCCCCGGACGCCGCGCCGGAACGCGACGCCGGTCAGATTGCCGCGCAGATCGTAGGTCCAGTTGTGATAGACGCAGGCGATCTCCTTCGCGCTGCCGCGGCCCTTCAGGCAGAGGAGCGCGCCGCGATGCGCGCAGCGGTTCTCGAAGCAGTTGATCGCGCCCTTCTCGTCGCGCGTCACCACCACCGGCATGTCGCCGACGAAGGTGGTCTTGAAATCGCCCGCCTCCCGGAGCTCCGCCTCCAGCCCCAGGAAATTCCACGTGGCGCCGCGGTAGATGCGCTCCTGCTCGCTCGCGTAGACGCTCTCGTCCTGATAGATCCAATAGGGGACGCGTGCGAGACCCTCGGCGGGCCAGGTTCGGGGTTCGGCGACTGCGGGCATGGTTCGACCCGCGGATTCTAACACCGTGGCATGTATCCCTTGACGACAAGTACGGCATAGGCTAAGATTCGGTCATAGGAGATCGGAATCATGGCTACTCCCAAGTTCACTTTCGCTCAGTTCAAGGCCCAATACCCGGACGATGATGCCTGCCTAGAGGCCATCATGAAAAGGCGCTTCGGAGATCGGCCTACCTGTCCGGGTTGCGGGGTTATCGGGACTACTTTCCACAAGATCACGGGTCGCCGTGGCTATGCATGCGCCCAATGCGGCCACCATGTCTTTCCCTGCGCGGGGACGGTGTTCGAGCACTCCAGCACCCCGCTGTCAGTCTGGTTCCACTGCATGTACTTGATGACCGCCACTCGCAACGGAGTATCGGCCAAGGAAATTCAGCGGCAAACTGGTGTGACCTACAAATGCGCGTGGCGCATCGGACACCAGCTGCGCGACCTTATGTCCGCAAGGGCAAAGGCTCAGAACCCCGGCCCGCTGTCCCGCCATGTTGAGCTAGACGAAACCTATGTTGGCGGCAAGATTCGTCACTTTAAGGGGCACGGCAAAGGCGAGTACCTCAAGAACAAAGCAACCGTGTTCGGGATGGTCGAGCGTAACGGTGGTCTGCGCGCGAAAGTCGTCCCGAATGAACTTTCATCCACCTTGCTGCCGATAGTGCAAGCAAACGTAGCAAAGAAAACGACGATCTCCACTGACATGCATCGTAGTTACAGGCCGCTCTGGCGCATGGGCTACAAGCACAGCAGGGTCAACCATGACATCAACGAGTGGGTGCGCGGCAACGTTCACACGAATACGATTGAAGGCTTCTGGTCGCACCTGAAACGCGGCATCAAGAGCACGCACGCTTCAGTTTCGAAGAAACATCTACAGCGGTATGTGGATGAATTCGCTTTCCGCTACAACAACCGCGAAGCACCTGCCGACATGTTCCAGAGGATGCTCAAACAACTATCAACGCCTAGCAAGGGACTTTGAGATTGATTCCTTCTCCTCTGCGGAGAACAATTTGCTTGAGTTAATCTTTGCCACGATCTGATCCCGAACGGCGACGCTGATCCTGCCTTTGCTTTCCTTAGGTTTTTCTCTCAAGTGCTGGTCTACTGCCTGTATCCTTTGGTTGTGGAGTTCAGCGCAGCTTATCCACGAGTCATAGTCCAAGAACGGATGAGATTTCTGGTCAATAGTGACTACATCACCCGGTATATGTTTCTTCATCCATTCAGAAGGAGTATTGATAATCAGAACGCGATAAAAGACCATCTTGCATTCCACTACTATCTGAAACTTCGGCATCGGGCCACCCATCCCGAAGTCGATTACTCCGTGAAAAATATCACCAGGCGCTAACTTCGGGCCGAAGTGGAACACAGACAAAAACTAGGTAAAGACCTACGCCGCTTTCAGATGCTTAAGAAGAAGCTCGCCGTCTGGAAGTGTGAGAATAATTCTCTCTAGTGGGATAAACGTATCGCGTGGCGTTTCTTTGTACGCTGCATCTTCGTGAGCATTATCTTTGACTTCATCGAACGTCATGCCGCGATAGAACTCAATCGCTTCATTTAGGCATTCGAGATCTGATTCGCTGAGGGCACGTAGATTTGGGCTGACGAGCGCCTTAATTGTATCGTCCTCGGAAACGACGATCTTCTTGCGGACGCCATCAGGCATCCGAATCTTAGGTTCTCCGGTTTTGGCATGCTTGACGATATCGTAAGACATCGCAGGCACTGCTCCGAACTTCAATGCCTGATATGTTTCTCGGAAAATTTCACGCCCATATCGCGCTAGATGGGTTTTGTTCGCCCGATAAATTGCCTTGAGAACCTTGTAGGCATTCCTCCGCTCCGGCAAACTTATCGCAAGATAAAGCAGGACATTGAGTGCCTTTTCAGAATCCAGCATCGTCTGCTTCATTTTTGGTTCTCCCCACCGTGTCGGATAGCGTCATCTAGTAATTGATCGAAATCCTTCTTGTGAGTTGGATTCGGTAACGCCCCACTCGTTTCGCGCTTCTCGGTCGGTTTTTTGTTACTGGATGTATGTCCAGTGGGCGCGCGCTTGGGCTTTGCTTTCATCTGGTTACCAGAGTAAGATTGGCGCGCTTTTCAAAAGAAAAAGGCCCGCTTCAACGGGCCTTTGCAGTACCGGGGGTGGCATGGTTGCGGTCCAGACCTCCTAAGTCACCGGCCGAGGGTTCGATTCCCTTCACCTCCAGCACCCCTCCTTCGTGTCAAGGCACTTGACACCTGTCAAGCATACTTGACTGGCTACCCATCCAGCAAGCAAATTTGCCCATTGCGATCAAAAGCTTGCTGTCGGAAGGGTCTTGCATTTGTTGTCGTAAATTCCCTTATACACTCAAATGGTTAGCTCGTTTACTTGTTTACAGGGGATACATGCCAACACCGTAGAATGTCCCAGAGACCGAGGAGAAAACAATGACTTGCCGACTACTTCTCGCCGCGCTGCTGGCCCTGGGCTTCGCGCCCGCGCAGGCGCAGGACTATCCCGCGCGGCCGATCAGGATCGTCGTTCCCTATCCCGCGGGCGGCAGCGCCGACCTGCTGCCGCGGATATTCGCCGAGAAATTCCACGCGAAGTGGGGACAGCCGGCGCTGGTCGAGAACCGCCCCGGCGCCGGAGGCAACATCGGGGCGGAATTTGTGTACAAGGCCGAGCCCGACGGCTACACGCTGTTCGCCAGCGCGCCCGGCCCGCTCGTGGTCAACCAGAACCTCTATCGCAGCCTGGCGTTCGATCCGGCGCAGTTCGTTCCGGTAAGCATCATGGCCGCGATTCCCAACGTGCTGCTCGTCAACCCCAGGGTGCCGGCGCACAGCCTCGAGGAATTCATCGCCTACGCGCGCGCGAACTCGGACACCCTCAACTACGGCTCGCAGGGCAGCGGCTCGACCTCGCATCTCACCGCGGAGCTGTTCAAGTCGACGACCGGGTTGAGGCTCACGCACGTGCCCTACAAGGGCTCCGCTCCCGCGGTGGCGGCGCTGCTGGGCGGCGAGATCGACCTCATGTTCGACAACCTCGGCGTCACGCTCGCTCACGTGAAAAGCGGCAAGCTGCGCGCGCTGGCCGTTTGCAGCGAGCGGCGCGTGCCCTCGCTTCCCGACGTGCCGGCGATGGCGGAGATCCTTCCGGGATTCGTCTCCGTGGCCTGGTTCGGAATCGTGGCGCCGCCGAAGACTTCGCCGGCCGTGGCGGAAAAGCTCTCCGCGGCGGTCGCCGAGGCGATCCGCTCGCCCGAGGTGCGGAAGCGCCTCGCGGCGCTTTCCGCGGAGCCCGTGGGCGATACGCCCGAGCAGATGGCGGCGTTCATGAGGCTCGAAGTCGAGCGATGGAAGCGCGTGATCGACTCCGCCAAGGTGCAGGCGGATTGAAGCGATGACGCTTCCCCGCATCGCCATCGCGACCGGCGACCCCGCCGGGATCGGGCCGGAAATCGCGCTCAAGGCGGCGCTCGACCCGGGCGTGAGGACGATCTGCCGGCCGCTGCTGTTCGGCGACCGCGGCGCCCTGCAGGCGCACGCGAGCGCCTGCGGCATCGAAGCCGACATCCAGTCGGTGGTGCGGGCGGCCGGCTCGAGCTGGGAGGACGGCGCAGTCAACCTGGTCGAGCGCCGGCAGTTCGAGCCGGGCGAGCTCCACATCGGCGCGATCGCCGCCCCGCACGGCGAGGCCGCCCTCGATTCCGCCAAGGCGGCGATCGATGCGGCGCTGGCAGGCGAGGTGGACGCGGTGGTCGCAGCGCCGCAAACCGAGAGCGCGATCAAGCTCGCCGGGATCGAGTTCGACGGCTACCCGAGCTTCGTCGCACGCTGCGCGGGGATACCGCCCGAGGACGCCTTCCTCATGATCTGCTTCGAGGCGCGCGAGACGGAGTTCCGGATCGCGCACGCGACCCTTCATGCGAGCCTGCGGCGCGCGATCGGGCTGGTCACGCGCAGCCGCGTGCTGAACGTCATCCGCGCAACCGACTCGGCGCTGCGGCGCCTGGGCCTGGGGACGCCGCGCATCGCCGTGTCCGGGCTGAATCCGCACGCCGGCGAAGGAGGTCTCTTCGGCGACGAGGAACGCACGATCATCGGCCCCGCGATCTCGGATGCGCAGAAGAGCGGCGTCGCGGCCCAGGGCCCGTTCGGCGCCGACACCATGTTCCAGAAGCAGGGCTACGACGCCTTCGTCGTCATGGTCCACGACCAGGGACACATCATGGCGAAGACTCACGCCGCCGCGGGCGCCGCGGCGCTCACCATCGGTACGCCGGTGCTGTTCTCGTCGGTCGCGCACGGCAGCGCGCTCGACATCGCCGGAAAGAACCGCGCCGATCCTTGCGCAATGATCGCCGCGATCCGGCGCCTCGCCGGCGCCTCGCGGGCGTAGAAGCGCATGGACGGCAAGGTGACGATAGCCGCGCTCCAGGGAATGAAGCGCGAGGGGCGCAAGATCGTCGGCGTGGTCGCCTGGGACTTCCAGATCGCGAGCATCGCCGACCGCGCAGGCGTCGATCTCGTCTCGGTGGGCGATTCTGTCGGCGTGAACCTGTGGGGACGCGCGGCCGGCGCTCAGGTGAGCGTGGACGAGATGCTCGTCTGCTGCGAGGCGGTGCGCCGCGGCGCGAGACGCGCGCTCGTGAGCTGCGACATTCCGGCGGGCGCCGACCCGGTGCGGGCGGCACGCCGCCTCGCCGGCGAAGGAGGCGCCGAGATGGTGAAAGTGCTCGACGATCCGGAAGTCGTTCGCGCGGTCGTGGAGGCGGGGGTGCCGGTGTTCGCCGAGCTCCACGGCGGGAACGGCGCGGTCGACCGGCTGATCGATCAGGCCAGGCGACTCGAAGGCGCCGGCGCCTCGCTGCTCGATTTCAGGCACTCGGGCCCGGTCGCCGGCCCGGCCGTCGTGGGCGCGGTCTCGATCCCGGTTCTCGGCGGCCTGGGCGGCGGCCCCTGGCTTGACGGCCGCGTGCGACTCGCGCACACGGCGATCGGATACGCGGCGAAATGGATAGACGCGGAGACCGAGACCTACGGGAACGCGGCCAAGCTGGGCCTTGCAGCCTTCCGCGCGCTGATCGAGGACGTCCGCGCCGGGCGCCAGATCAGGGGAGGCTGAGGCGCTTCAGCAGCAGCCGCATTCGAAGTCAGCGGCGACCGCCAGGGCGCCTCTGAACCAGGCGGGCGGCAGATCGTCGGCGAGAACCCGCGCCAGGGGCTTGAACACCGTGAACCGGTAGTGCTGGCCGGAGATCCGGAACAGGACCGACGTTTCGACCGGCGGACAGCCGGGAACCGCGCAGGCGATTTCCCACACGTGCACCTGCGCATCGCGCGGAAGCGAGAAGCGCTCGCGCGTCCACGCCCCGATGCGCTCGATCGCCGCGAGCCGCGCGGGGGTCGTCCGGGTGGGTCCCAGCATCGCATCAGCCTATCAGATGCGTGCGAAAATGCGCGCATGGCTCGCTCCGACAAATTCCTTCTTGCCGGCGTCATGGGCTGGCCGGTGATGCACTCGCGCTCGCCGACGTTCCACAACTACTGGCTGGGCAAGCACGGGCTCGCGGGCGCATACGTCCCGCTCGCGATCCGGCCCGAGCACCTCGCCGGCGCGCTTCGCGGCCTGCATCCGCTGGGATTCGCGGGGGTCAACGTCACCATCCCGCACAAGCAGGAAGCGATGAAGATCGTCCACGAGGTCGACGCTCTCGCCAGGGCCATCGGCGCCGTGAGCTGCATCACCGTAAGGCCCGACGGCTCGCTCGCCGGCACCAACAACGACTGCTTCGGATTCATTCACGCGGTACGGCAGGAACACCCCGGCTGGCGGGCCGATGCGGGGCCGGTGGTGGTGATCGGCGCGGGCGGGGGATCGCGCGCGGTGTGCTACGGGCTCGCGCAGGAAGGAACGAAGGAGATCCGTCTCGTCAACCGGACCCTGTCGCGCGCGCAGCAGATCGCGAGCGAGTTCGGTGGGCCGATCAGGGCGCTCGCCTGGGAGAACCGCCACGACGCTCTCGAGGGCGCGGAGATGGTCGTCAACACGACGAGCCAGGGCATGGTGGGGAACGCCGCTCTCGATCTCAAGCTCGACGGGCTGCCGAAGACCGCCCTCGCCGCCGATATCGTCTACATCCCGCTCGAGACGCCTTTCCTCGCCGAGGCGCGCAAGCGCGGCAACCGCACCATGAACGGCCTGGGGATGCTCCTCAACCAGGGCCGGCCCGCGTGGAAGGCGTGGTTCGGGATCGAGCCGGAAGTTACGGCTGAATTGAGGGCGATGATCGAGAAGACGATCTGAGGCGCATCAGGCCGGCCGATCGGTATAGGCGGAGTAGAGGAGATCGAAAACCTTGCCCGCCTCCAGGGCGGCCTCGTCGTCGCCGCGCGCCCTCGCCTTGATTCCCCTCAGAACGGTCTCCAGGCCCTTGGCGTCGGCCACCGGAATTCCGCCGATATCGAGGAAGTGGACGGCGTGCCCGATGGACGCAAGTGCCGGGTCGCTGTCGAGTCCGAAGCTGCCGAGTACCACTTCGAACGTCACGCGGCCTCCGACGTGCGTGAACTCCGCGCCGTCGAAATCGAAACCTACGGCGCCTCTCGGAAGGCTGCGGGGGCCGTCTATCCACTTGAATTTCGCCTTCTTGTCGACGAAGCGCCTGATCAGCCACGCGGTTGCCAGGCGATCGACCCAGAGGTCCTTGCGCGTCGCCCAGGCGCGATTGCGGTATTTCGCGGGATCGAGCCGGCGCAGCCTTCCTTTCGAGGAGCGCGGCTCCCCCGGCGAGAAAATCACCTGCGCCTCGCCCTCCAGCGACGACATTGCCTCCTTCACTTGAAGCTGCGCCTGGCCGGGATAGAAATCGATCGCCGCCAGGTCCGCGAACGACCGGCGAAGACGCTGCACGAGCGTGTCGGTCTTTCGCTTGCCGAGCCGTCGCAGGGCGGCCCTCGCCCTGCCCGCCCTCGCAAGGAGGGCCGCATACTCCTCGCCGCGGTCGAACAGTTTGCGGACGTGCTCGAGATGCTCCGGGTTCTTGAAACTCAGTTGCACGGTCATCGCGAAACCGCCGGCAGCCTTGATCTCCGCTTCCGCGTCGGCCAGTGCCGCCGCCCCGGCAGCCTGCGCCGGCAAGAGATAGACGCCGTCGCGCAGGACGCCGCAGCCGCTGCTCTTCAGCGCCCGCCAAACCCGCATGCGCAGGGTCGAGTTCCCGGTGGGCAGGCTGGTCAGGAAGGCTAGAAACATTGTTGTTGACATTATCACAACGTTGTTATATCGTCACGACCGTTGTAAGCCGGGTCTTCGCAGACACCCGGTACCACAAGACGCCTCCGTCTCAAGCGCTGCTCCGGTACCCCGCTGGGGTAAGGAGTATGTGTCGTGAGCAACGGAATCATAGCTAGCCCTCCATATTCTTCCGTCGCCGAACTGCAGTCGGCCGTCCAGGGAAGCCGCCCTCCGCTCGTCATCGACGTCCGCGAGAGAGACTTCTTCCAGAGCGCCGACTCGATGATCCGGGGCGCGCTGTGGCGGGACCCCGAGCGTGTCGACGAGTGGGCGGACGAGCTGCCGCGTGCGAGCCGGGTCGTGGTGTACTGCACGCACGGCGGCGATTCGAGCCGCAGCGTCGCCAAGGCGCTGCGCGAGCAGGGCCCAGCAGCGCTGTATCTGGAGCAAGGCATCGAGGGGTGGAAGACCGCGGGCGGCGCGCTCGATCGCAAGCCCGCGCTCGCGAACACGCGCTGGGTGACGCGCGAGCGGCCGAAGATCGACCGCATCGCCTGTCCGTGGCTGCTCGCGCGCTTCGTCGATCCCGAGGCGGAGTTCCTGTACGTGCCGACCAAGGAGGTACTCGCCACCGCGAAAGAGCGCGACGCGGTGCCGTACGACGTACCCGACGTGCACTTCACTCACGAGGGCGAGCGCTGCAGCTTCGATGCCTTCATCAGGCATTTTCATCTCGACGATCCCGCGCTGGCGCAGCTCGCGACCATCGTGCGCAGCGCCGATACCGCGCGCCTCGACCTCGCTCCTCAGGCGAGCGGGCTCGCGGCGATTTCGCTCGGGCTCTCGCGCAAGTTCGCCGACGACCACGAGATGCTCAAGCACGGCCTGGTGATGTACGACGCGCTCTACGCCTGGTGCAAGACCGGGCAGGACGAGGTCCACACCTGGAATCCGGCCGCGTACCGATGAGGAGGCAATCATGAACGAAAGAAACCGCAATCTGCTGGAAGTGGCGGGCGCGTTTCTCAAGCTCGGCGCGATCGGGTATGGCGGGCCGGCGCTGTGGGGCCTGCTCCAGGCCGAACTGCAGGAGCGGCGCGGCTGGCTGACCAAGGATCGCTATCTCGAG
>DATEGT010000021.1:0-31897 GCA_035280025.1 Burkholderiales bacterium
GTGACGCAGGGCATATCGCGGGCGGCGGCGCGATGAGCTACGCCAGGCTCACGCGCGACCAGATCGCGCAGCGCATCGCGCAGGACATCCCCGAGGGCTCGTACGTGAACCTCGGCATCGGCATGCCGACGCTCGTCGGCAATCACCTGCCGAAGGACCGCGAGATCTTCCTGCACAGCGAGAACGGCATTCTCGGCATGGGCCCGGCGCCGGCGAAGGGCGAGGAGGACGCCGACCTGATCAACGCCGGCAAGGAGCCCGTGACCCTGCTCACCGGGGGCGCGTTCTTCCACCACACCGACTCGTTCGCGATGATGCGCGGCGGACACCTCGACATCGCCGTGCTCGGCGCGTTCCAGGTGTCGGTCGCCGGCGACCTCGCCAACTGGCACTCGGGCGGCGACGCGATTCCCGCGGTCGGCGGCGCGATGGACCTCGCGGTCGGCGCAAAGAGCGTCTGGGTGATGATGGAGCACCTCACCAAGGGCGGCGAATCGAAAATCGTCGAGCGCTGCGGCTATCCGCTCACCGGCATCGGCGTCGTCAAGCGGGTCTACACCGACCTCGCGGTGATCGACGTCACGCCGGTCGGCCTCGCGGCGAGCCGGCTGGTGCCCGGCCTGGCTTTCGCCGAGCTGCAGCGGCTGACCGGGGTCCCGCTGCTGCCCGCGGGCAGCCGGGCGGCGGCCTGACGTTGTATTTCGTTCCACCGAAGGAGGAGACTGCAATGAAAGGTTGGCCTGCAATCGCGCTGCTCGCCGCGGCGCTGACCGGTTCCGGGTGCTCGCAAATGCCTTCCGGGGAGGGCTGGATCACGCTGCTCGACGGATCCACGCTGGAGGGCTGGACCACGACCGGCAACTCGAACTGGCGCATCGAGGACGGCGTCGCCGTCGCCGACCGCGGCAACGGCCTGCTCGTCGCGAAGAAGACCTACACCGAGTTCCAGCTCCACGCCGAGTTCTGGGTGAGCGAAGCGGCGAACAGCGGCATCTATGTCCGCGGCACTGATCCCCGGAAAATCAGCAGCGCCACCGCCTACGAGATCAACATCTTCGACAAGCGTCCCGATCCGAGCTACGGCACCGGGGCCATCGTCGGCGTGGCGAAGGTCTCGCCCATGCCCAAGGCGGGCGGCCGGTGGAACGTCTACGACATCACCGTGCAGGGCGACCGCATGGTCGTGGTGCTGAACGGAGTCCAGACCGCGGACGTGCGCGACCGCAGGCACATGGGCGGGGTGCTGGCGCTCCAGCACGGCGCGGACGCCGTGAAGAACACCGGCATCGTGAAGTTCCGCAAGGTGCTGATCCGGCCACTTTAGGCGCGGAAGCCGGATGTCCGAAGCGGCGGCAAAACCCAGGTCCTCCGATCCCCGCGTCGCGGCGGCGATCGCCCACTGGGCGCCCCGCTTCGTCTCGAACGGGGTGCTCCTCGCCGACTTCGAGGAGGTCACGGCAGGGATAGCGCGCTGGGAGGCCTGGTGCGCGGCCTGGTGCGAGCGCGGCAAGGTTCACGAAGCGCTCGGGCGCGAGGCTCTGAAGCAGGGGTACAAGCTCTCGGCAGGCGAGCACCTCGTGCGCGCGGCGATGTACTACCACTTCGCCAAATTCGTGTTCGTCCATGACCCGAAGCAGATGCGCGACGCGCACCTGCAGGCGGTCGCCTGCTACCGCGACGCGCTGCCCCACATGCGTCCGCCGGGCGAGCGCGTGGCGATCCCTTTCGAAGGCAGGACGATGTACGGAGTACTGAGGAAGCCCGCCGGATCGTCGGGGCGCCTGCCGATCCTCGTCATGGCGCCGGGGCTCGACTCGACGAAGGAGGAGCTGCACGCCTACGAGGAACCGTTCCTCGCGCGCGGCATCGCGATCCTCGCGATCGACGGCCCGGGGCAGGGCGAGGCCGAGTACGACATCCCGATCCGCGGCGACTACGAGCGCGCCGCCAAGGCGGCCTGCGACTGGATCGAGAAACGCGACGACCTCGACGCGTCGAGAATCGCGATGTGGGGCGTGAGCCTGGGCGGCTACTACGCGCCGCGCGCCGCCGCGTACGAAAAGCGCATCAGGGCCTGCATCGGCATCTCCGGCCCGTTCGAGTGGAAGGAGATCTGGTCGGCGCTGCCCTTGCTCACGCGCGAGGCGTTCCGCGTGCGCAGCCATTGTCATAGCGAGGCCGAAGCGATCGCGAATGCCGCGACGCTGTCGATGAAGGACGCCGCGCCGAAGATCGGCTGCCCGATCTTCATCGTCACGGGACGGGAGGATCGCCTCGTGCCCGCGTCGCATGCCGAGCGGCTCGCGAGGAGCGTCTCCGGGCCGGTGGAGCTGCTGATCGTCGAGGACGGGGGGCACAACGCCAACAATCGACCCTACCGGTATCGGAGCCTGACGGCGGACTGGCTCGCGGGGCGCCTCGGGCTCCCGAGGATCTGAATTTTCCAGTGCAGCGCGGGGCGGCCGCGTGGCATACTTCGGCTTCCGCCGAAAAGTCGTCCCGAGAACGTCGATGGCCAAGCCGAAAAAATCCGAACCGAGCATCGTCAAGCCCGACGACATCGATCCGCACCACAACTGGAAGCGGCCGCTGCAGGCTCCCGGCCACACCCAGGTCGACTTCGAGGAGCGGGTCAATTTCCGGCGCCTGCACGAGTACCGCCTCGCGCGGGTGCGCGCTGCGCTCGCGCAATCGGGCCTGGGCGCGCTCCTCAGTTTCGATCAGCACAACATCCGTTACACCACCAGCACCGTCATCGGCGAGTGGGCCCGCGACAAGCTGACGCGCTATTCGCTGCTCACCGGCAACGGCGATCCGTACATCTGGGACTTCGGCAGCGCGGCCAAGCACCACCGGCTCTACGCGCCCTGGCTGCACGTCGATCATTGCAAAGCGGGGATGCTGGGCATGCGCGGCGCGACCGGCGCGGACATCGAGCTGTTCCGCGACGGGGCGAAGGAGATCAAGGCGATCCTCGACGCCGAGGGCGTCGGGGACATGCCCCTGGGCATCGACGTGGTCGAGCCGCCGATGCTGTTCGAATTGCAGCGCCTCGGGGTGGAGGTGCGCGACGGCCAGCAGGTGATGCTCCAGGCGCGGGAGGTGAAGAACATCGACGAGTTGACCCTGCTCAACATGGCGTCGGCCATGGTGGACGGGGTGTATCAGGACATCGCGGAGGCGCTCAAGCCCGGCATCAAGGAGTCGCAGATCGTGGCGCTCGCGACCGCGCGGCTCTACGAGATGGGCTCGGACTGCGTCGAGGCGATCAACTCCATCTCGGGCGAGCGCTGCTCCCCGCACCCGCACAACTTCACCGACCGGCTGATCCGCCCCGGCGACCAGGCGTTCTTCGATATCATCCAGTCGTTCATGGGCTACCGCACCTGCTACTACCGGACTTTCAACGTCGGGCGCGCGACCGCGCCGCAGCGGACCGCGTACCGCAAGGCGCGGGAGTGGATGGACAAGGCCATCGAGCTCCTGAAGCCCGGCATGACCACCGACAAGATCGCGCGGGCTCTTCCCGAGGCGAAGGACATCGGGTTCGCGAGCGAGATGGAGGCCTTCGGCCTGAACTTCTGCCACGGGCTGGGACTGGGGCTGCACGAGCGGCCGCTGATCTCGCGCGTCAACTCGCTGAAGGAGCCGATCGAGCTGAAGGCCGGCATGGTGTTCGCGGTCGAGACCTACTGCCCGGCGACCGACGGCGTCTCCGCGGCGAGAATCGAGGAGGAGGTGATCCTCACGCCGGAGGGCGCGAAGATCATCTCGCTCTATCCGGCCGAAGAGCTGCCGATCGCCAATCCGTATTGAGTTCGAGGAGAGATTCCGCGACATGAGCGTCACCGAGAAAGCCCGTTCCGATCGAGCGGCGGAGATTCCCGAGGCGACCCGGCTCAGGCTGTTCCAGCTGCAGGTCGAGATCCGCCACACCGAGAAGCGGGCCTACGATCTGTTCCTCCAGAACCTGGTGAAGGGCACGAGCCACCTCGCGCTCGGCCAGGAAGCCGTCGCCGCCGGGTTCGCCGCGGCGATGAACAAGGACGACTACACGTTCTGCACCTACCGCGGCCATCACCACACGCTCGCGCGCGGCGCGTCGATGCAGGCGGTGCTGGGCGAATTGATGGGCCGCCGGTGCGGCCTGATGAAAGGCAAGGGCGGATCGATGCACCTCACGAGCGTCGAGCACGGCGTGATGGGCTCGTACGCGATCGTCGGTGCGCACCTGCCGATCGCCGCCGGCGCGGCCTGGTCGGCGCAGTACCGCGGCACCAGGCAGGTCGCGGTGGCTTTCTTCGGCGACGGCGCCACCAACATCGGCGCCTTCCACGAGGCGCTCAACCTCGCGGTGGTGTGGAAGCTGCCCGTGATCTTCTGTTGCGAGAACAACATGTACATGGAGTACACGCCGATCTCGGCGGTCACCGCGGTGAAGCACCCCGCGGCGGACCGCGCGGCGAGCTACGGCCTTCCACGCCAGGTGATCGACGGCAACGACGCCGACATCGTATACAGCGCGGCGCGCGAAGCCGTCGCCAAGGCGCGCGAAGGGCTCGGCCCGTCGCTCGTCGAGTGCCTCACCTACCGGCACAGCGGCCATTCGCGCGCGGACCCGGCGAAGTATCGCCCCAAGGAGGAGCTCGAGGAGTGGCTGAAGCGCGACCCGGTGGCGCTCTACCGCGCGCGGCTCCTCGCCGCGGGCGTGTCCGAGGCGAAGCTCGCGCAGATCGAATCGGAGTCGATGGCGAAGCTCGAAAAGGCGACGGAAGCCGCGAAGGCCTCCCCGACGCCCGCGCTCGAGTCGGCGACGACCGATGTCTGGGCCGACGGAGGCAACGCATGGCGCAACTGAGCTATCGCGACGCCGTCGCCGCCGGGATCGCGCAGGAGATGAAGCGCGACGACCGCGTCGTGCTGTTCGGCGAGGACACCGCGGCCGCGGGCGGCGTGTTCAAGACCACGGTGGGGCTGTTCGAGGAGTTCGGGCCGCGGCGGGTGAAGGACACGCCGATTTCCGAGCTCGCGATCCTCGGCGCGGCGATGGGCGCGGCGATGACGGGGCTCCGCCCCGTCGCCGAGATCATGTTCTCGGACTTTCTCGCCTGCTGCTGGGATTACGTCGCCAACGAGATCGCCAAGACCCGCTACATGAGCGACGGCCAGATAACGATTCCCCTGGTGATCCGCACCGCCAACGGCGCAGGCTCGCGCTTCGGCGCGCAGCATTCGCAGAGCGTGGAGAACTGGGCGATGGCGATCCCGGGAATCAAGGTGATCGCGCCGTCCAACCCCGCCGACGCGAAGGGATTGCTTGCCGCGGCGATCCGCGATCCCGATCCGGTGCTGTTCTTCGAGCACAAGAGCCTGCTCGCGAACAAGGGGGAGGTGCCCGACGGGGAGCACGTCGAGCCGCTCGGAAAAGCCCGGGTGCTGCGCACCGGGGCCGACGCCACGATCATCGCGCTCGCCGCCATGGTCCCGCGCGCGGAAAAAGCCGCCGAGGCGCTGGCGGCCGAGGGCATCCAGGCGACGGTCATCGACGTCCGCTCGCTGGTGCCGCTCGACGCGAAGACGATCCTCGCCGAGTCGGCGCGTACGGGACGGGTGTTCACGGTCGAGGAGAACCCGCGCCTCTGCGGCTGGGGCGCCGAGATCGCTTCGATCGTGCAGGAGGAGATTTTCGGCCGGCTCAAGGGTCCGATCATCCGGATCACCACGCCCCACGTGCCGCTGCCTTCGGCCGACCAGCTCGAGGACGCGGTGGTGCCGACGGTGGCGCGCATCGTCGCCGAAGTGAAGCGCGGCCTGGGCCGCGGCGCATAGACGGAGAGAAGATGGACGTGATCATGCCCCAGCTGGGCGAGACGGTGACCGAGGGAACGGTCGCCAACTGGTACAAGAAGGTCGGCGATACCGTGAAAGCGGACGAGCCGCTGTTCGACGTCGAGACCGACAAGGTCACCACCGAGGTTCCCTCGATCGTCACCGGCGTGGTGAAAGCGATACTGGTCGAAGCCGGCCGGACCGTGCCCGTCGGGACGGTACTCGCGGTGATCGAGTAAGGAGAAACGATTGAGCGCATCGAAGGACGGGAAGATCGGCTGGATCGGCGCCGGTCGCATGGGCTTCGAGATGGCGAAGCGGCTGGCAAAGGGCGGGTGCGATCTCGCAGTGTGGAACCGCACCCGAGGCAAGGCCGAGCCGCTTGCGAAGGACGGCGCCAGGATCGTCGACAACCTGAAGGACCTCGCCGCCTGCGACATCGTGTTCTGCATGGTCTCGACCTACGACGACGTCAAGGAAGTGATCGCGGGGCCGAAGGGTCTCCTCTCGGGTTCCGCGAAACCCCGCATGGTGGTCGAGTGCTCGTCCATCTCGCTCGACGGGTCGGCGGATCTGCGCAGGATCCTCGCCGCAAAGGGCGTCGAGCTGCTGTCCGCGCCGGTATCGGGTAACGCCAAGGTGATCAAGGCGGGCAAGCTCACTTTCGTGGTGTCGGGGCCCAAGGCGGCCTACGAGGACGCCGCGCCCTATCTCGCGATGATGGGGCAGGGCTCGTCCTACGTCGGCGAAGGCGAGCTCTCCCGCATCGTCAAGATCTGCCACAACGTGATGCTCGGCGTCGTCACCCAGTGCATGGCGGAGATCACGGTGCTCGCCGAGAAGGCGGGGGTGCCGAGGCACTCTTTTCTCGATTTCCTGAACAAGAGCGTCATGGGCTCGACCTTCACCCGCTACAAGGCTCCGGCGTTCGTCAATCTGGATTTCCACGTGACGTTCACGCCGTACCTGCTGCGCAAGGACCTGGACCTGGGGCTGGAAGCCGGCCGCAAATTCGGCGTGCCGATGCCGCTCGCGTCGATTACGCGCGACCTCATCCAGTCCATGATGGGCAGGGGCATGACCGAGGAGGATTTCTCCACGCTGCTGGTGCAGCAGGCGCAGGCCTCGGGCCTCGCGCTGGAGACGGAGAACGTCGCCGTCGGCGACGGGCTCTCTTGAGGATTTTTTTGACAGAGGAGCTTCGATGAAAATCATCATAAGAATATTTGCCGCGATCGCGGCGGCCGCGTCGGCGCAAGCGTTCGCGCAGGGCTACCCGAACAAGCCGGTGCACGCGGTCATCTCGTTCACGCCCGGCAGCTCGACGGACATCGTCGGGCGCGTCGTGACGCAGAAGCTGTCGGAGTTCTGGGGCCAGCCGGTGGTCGCCGAGAACCGCGCCGGGGCGGGCGGCTCGATCGGCACGGCCGCGGTGTTCAGGTCCGATCCCGACGGCTATACGCTGCTGATCGATTCCTCGGCGCACACCATTACGCCCTGGATCTACGCGCACCTGCCGTACGACACGGCCAAGGACTTCACCGACGTCGCTCCGCTGGCCGGGCAGCCCAACGTGCTGGTCGTCGCTCCGGGCTCCAGGTACAAATCGCTCAAGGACCTGATCGACTACGCAAAGGCGAACCCGGGAAAGGTCAATTTCGGCTCGGCGGGGGTCGGCAGCGGCACGCACCTCAACCTCGAGAAGTTCAAGCTTGCGACAGGCATCAACGTGACCCACATCCCGTACAAGGGAACCCCCGAGGTCGTGACCAACATCATCGGAGGGCTGGTCGACTGCTACTGGGCGCCGATCTCCGCGGGAATCTCGTTCATCAATCAGGACAAGCTGAAAGCGCTGGCGGTGAGCGGCGCCAAGCGCTCGGGCCAGCTGCCGAACGTGCCGACGGCCGCCGAAGCCGGGGTACCGGGCTTCGACTTCACGCTGTGGTTCGGCGTGTGGGGGCCGAAAGGCATGCCCGCCGACGTCGTCAACAAGATCAACGCGGACGTGCGCCGCGCGCTGGAAAGCGCCGACGTCAAGGACCGCCTGGCCAAGCTGGGCAACGACACCATGATCATGAGCCCGTCCGAGTTCAGCGCCTTCGTCCGGAAGGAAATGCAGGACAACGAGCGCGTGGTCAAGGCGGCGGGCATCAAGCCGCAGTGATGCCCGTATCGGCGCGCTCGAGCGAGGCACCCGGCCAGGAACGGAAGCGCCCGAGCATCGCGGTTTCGGCCGCGGGCAAGCGCTTCGGCGCGCTCGAGGTGTTCCGCGACGTCGGCTTCGAGGTGCGCGAACGCGAGGTGCTGGCGATCATCGGGCCTTCGGGCTGCGGGAAAACGACGCTGCTTCGCTGCATGAACGGGCTCATTCCCCTGAGCCAGGGGGAGGTCCGTATCGAGGGCGACCTCGTCGCCGGCCCGCGCGAGGGCGTGGCGATGGTGTTCCAGCACTTCGGGCTGTTCCCGTGGAAAACCGTCTACCAGAACGTGGCCTACGGGCTGAGGCTCGCCGGGGCCTCGCGCGCCGAGATCGCCGGGAAGGTGCCGCATTTCATCAGGCTGGTTGGTCTCCAGGGCTTCGAGAGCTATTATCCGTACCAGATCTCCGGAGGCATGCAGCAGCGCTGCGGGCTGGCGCGAGCGCTTTCGGTGGGTCCTCGGGTGCTGCTGATGGACGAGCCTTTTGGGGCGGTGGACGCGCAGACCCGGGAGATCCTGCAGCTCGAGCTGCTGCGCATCTGGGAGCAGAGCCAGACGACGATGGTGTTCGTCACGCACGCGATCGACGAGGCGGTGCTGATGGGCGATCGCGTGCTGGTGCTGAAAGGGCGGCCGAGCGGGGTTCACGAGGTCGTCGACGTGGACCTGCCCCGGCCGCGGAGCCGCGAAACGCTGCTGCTGCCGCGGTTCGCCGAGCTGCGCGAGCACGTGTGGAAGACGCTGATGGCGGATGCACGCAAGGCTGAACTCGAAGTGAAGAAATAGACTCCAAATCTCTTGAAACGAGGAGGAATGAGGATGACTACGCGTAACTGCAATGCGCCGCGCGGCCTGCGCGCGGCTTGCCTGACCCTGCTGCTGGCCTGCTTCCCGGTGCTGTGCTCGGCGCAGAAGATCACCATCGGAACCCCCGGGATTCCGCCGATCTTCGGCACTGTGGTCTTCCTGGTGGCGGACAAGGAGGGCTTCTTCAAGAAGCGCGGCGCCGAGGTGACGGTGCGCGGCTTCGAGACGGGCTCGTTCGCCACGCGCGCGGTGGTCGCCGGCGAGATCGAGCTCGCCCTCGGACCCTCGCCCCTGATCGTGAGCCAGGTCGCCAACACGGGAGTTCCGCTGGTCGGCATCTGGGGCATGGAGCACCCGGACTGGCTGCTCGGATCGACGGATCCGAACGCGTCGTGCGCGAGCATCAAAGGCCAGGCGGTCGGCGTGGACGCCGTGGGCGGCGCGCGCTCGATCGCGCTCAAGAACATGCTGATCGGCGGCTGCAAGATGAAGATCGATGACGTGCAGCAGGTCGCGCTCGGCTCGCAGACGGCCGCAGCGATGATCGCAGGGCAGCTCAGGTACGGGGCGCTGCATATCGACGACGTTCCGACGATCGAAGCGCAAAGCGGAAAGAAGATCCACATCATCACGACGCAGAAGCAGTCGCGGCCGAACGACCACTACCTCCTCCTGGTGACGCGCAAGGACAAGCTCGCGCAGAACCGGGACGCGTTCGTGCGCACGGTCGCGGCTCTGGTCGACGCGGAGCGCTTCATGCGCGATCCGGCCAACGCCGACAAGGTCGCTCAGGACGCCGCCCCGACGGGCCGGTCGCCCGAGTTCGCGAAGAAGTCGCTCAAGGAATATCTCGACATCGAGTTCTGGCCGCACGAGAACGACGGCCTGGGACGCGGCCACCTCGAGGCCGTGGGCAAGGGGCAGAAGGCGGTCGGCAACATCAAGAGCGACAAGAATCCGCCGGCGTACGACGCCTTCGTCGACACCTCGATCTGGCGCGACGCCTACAAGCTGGTCGGGAAGCGCTGAAGGAGCCCGCGGACAGCGCCGGACGGGATTGAGGCGATGTCTCGAACGGCCCGGTACGCGACGACCGTCCTGAGCCTCGCGCTCGGGGCGGCTGTCTGGGAGTTCACCGGACGCCTCACCTCGGAGGCTTTCTGGGCGCCGCTGTCTTCGACGCTCAAGAGCCTCGCGGCGCTCGGCGCGAGCGGCACGCTGCTGCACCAGGCGGCCGAATCCTTCCGGGTGTATATCGCCGGCCTCGCCCTCTCGGTTCTCGCGGGGGCGCCGCTCGGTGTGCTGCTCGCTCGCGTGTCGTGGCTGCGGGTCGCGCTCGAGGACTACATCATGGTGCTCTACGCCACGCCGATGGTGGCGCTGATTCCCTTCATTCTCTCGATCATGGGATTCGGATTTGCGCCCAAGGCGCTGGTCGTGTTTCTCTTCGCGGTGTTTCCCGTGCTCTACAACACGATCGAGGGCGCGCGCAGCGTCCGGCCCGAGCTCATAGAGGTGGCGCACTCCTTCCGCACCAGCGAATGGGAACTTTGGCGGGATGTGCTGATACCGTACACGCTTCCCTATGCCATGACCGGCATCCGGCAGGCGATCGCCCGGGGACTGGTCGGCATGGTCGCCGCCGAGTTCTTCCTGAGCCCGTCCGGACTGGGGCAGATGATCATGATGGGGTCGATGAACTTCGACACCGCGGGGATGCTCGCGGCGATACTCGTGATCGTCCTCCTCGGCGTGGCGCTGATGGACCTGGGCCGCTATCTGGAGAAGCGCTTTGCCGCGTGGCGAGGGTACAACCCGTGAGCCGCAGCGCGGCGATTGCGTTCGGCAACGGGCACCCCGCCAGGCTGCGCTTTCCGGCTCCGCCGGCGATCGTCCTGAAAGTGGCCGGGGGACTGGTGCTGCTCACCCTCTGGGAGATCGTCGTGCGCGCGCTCGCCCCCGCCTATGTCGCGCGCCCCACGGGGATCGCCCGCGTCTTCCTGGAGGTGCTCTCCGACCGCCAGTTCCTGGCGGCGGCGGTTGCGACCCTGTGGGCCGTGATCGAGGGCCTGCTCATTTCGATCGTCGCCGGAACCGTGGTCGGCACGCTGATGGGGCGCATTGCCGCGGTCGAGCAGGGCCTGCGCTACTACGTGAACAGCCTGTTCGCCACTCCCATGGTGGCGATCCTGCCCCTGGTGTCTCTGTGGTTCGGCTACAGCGGCGAAGCGCGCCTTGCCACGGTGGTGTTCGCCTCCTTCTTTTCCATCGTGATCAACGTCTGCGACGGCGCACGCTCCGTGCCCCTCGATTATCTGGAGGTCGCGCGCGCATTCCGCGCGCGCCCCCTCGCGACGCTGTTCGACGTGCTGCTGCCGTCGTCGCTCCCCTACCTGCTCGCGGGCGTGCGGCTCGCGGCCGGCCGCGCGCTGATCGGGGCGGTGGTTGCCGAATTCTTCATCTCGGTCCCGGGCCTGGGCTTTTACGTGCTCTACAACTCGCGCATCTTCAAGCACAACGAGGCCATGGTGGCGGTGATCGTGCTGGTTGCCGCCGGTGTGGGGTTCGACGCGCTGGTCAAATGGCTCACGCGGCGCTTCATGCCCTGGGCGCGTCG
Organism: Burkholderiales bacterium; assembly: GCA_035280025.1. Lineage (GTDB taxonomy): Bacteria > Pseudomonadota > Gammaproteobacteria > Burkholderiales > SG8-39 > VBDM01. The sequence continues at coordinate 11,456 of DATEGT010000021.1, forward strand.
CGCCTGAGCATGCCGGGCGGGGCGTTTGCGTTCATAATACGTCCACAGCACGGCGCGGCCGCGCCGGGGATCTAGGAGATACCATGCCCAAGCAGCGAATCAGCTACGTTCCGCTGGAAGAGATGGAAGCCGAGATGCGCAAGGAGATGGAGCGCTGCCAGCGCGAAGGCACGCCCCGGCCGGAGAGCTCGGCGATCCGGGCGCATGTCCCGGCGTGCTTCTGGTTCTTCGCCAACTCCTGGCGCGATATCTTCAGGAACGGCGTTCTGGATCACGCTATCAAGGAGCTTTGCCGCCTCTACGTCTCGCGCTCGGTCGAGTGCGAATACTGCGGCAACCAGCGCTCGGTCAAGGCGACGAACAGCGGCGCGCTGATCGAAGACCAGGTCAGGGATCTGCTCGAATTCGAAAAATCCAAGCGATACAACGAGCGCCAAAAAGCCGCGCTCGCCTACGCCGAGGCCATCACCTGGCATACGCCGACCGACGACGCGTTCTGGGAGCGCATGTACAAGCACTTCAACGAAGCCGAGCTGGTCGAGCTCGGCTGCATGATCGGCCTCACGCTGGGCCAGCAAAGCTGGCTGCGGCTGCTCAACATCGAGCACCACCAGGTCCTCGCTGGCACGTCTGCGTCGATGGCGCCCGGTTTCGAAGACGCGCGCACGCTCGCGGACACCAAATCTTCGGCCGAGTACTGGGCGAAGAAGGCCCGCTCCACCGCCTAGCCGGCGGAGAGCGCGGTGCGCTTCAGCGGCAAGACCTGCCTGATCACGGGGGCAGCAGGCAACCTGGGCCGCGCGGTAGCGCAGGCGTTCGTTTCCGAGGGTGCCTCCCTGCTCCTCATGGATCTCCACGAGGAGCACTTGCGTTCCGCTTACGGGAGCGAAGCCGAAGGCAGGCGCTTTGCGCTCGCGGATCTTCGCGACGCGCAATCCGTGGCACGGGCGCTCCCCACCGGTGCCCCAATCGACATTCTCTGCAACATTGCCGGCGGATTCCGAATGGGACAGCCGGTGCACGAGACGGACGACGATACCTGGGAGCTGATGCTCGGCCTCAACGCGAAGTCGGTGGTGAACTGCGCCCGTGCCGTCGTCCCCGGCATGCTCGCTGCGGGCCGCGGAAAGATCATCAATGTCGGCGCGATCGCCGCGTTGGCGGGCAAAGCGAACATGGGCGCCTACATCGCGTCGAAGAGCGCGGTGATACGACTGACCGAGAGCATGGCGGCGGAATTGCGCGACAAGGGCATCAACGTGAACTGCATTCTACCGAGTACCATCGATACGCCTCAAAACCGCAAGGACATGCCCAAGGCTGATCCCAGGCGTTGGGTCGCGCCCGAGGCGCTCGCCGACGTGGCGCTGTTCCTCGCTTCGGACGCCGCGCGGGCCGTTCACGGAGCCTCGATTCCGGTCGCCGGACTGGCCTGAGATCGACTGATTTACAATATCCGGCTCATTCGATCGACTGCCGGGATCCCCATGAACGAGGTTTTCATCTGCGACGCCGTTCGCACGCCCTTCGGACGCTACGGCGGCGCCCTGTCCCCGATACGCACCGACGATCTGGCCACGCTGCCGATCAAGGCGCTGATAGAGCGCAATGCCCGGGTGGACTGGGGCGAGCTCGACGACGTGATCTACGGCTGCGTGAACCAGGCGGGCGAGGACAATCGCAACGTCGCGCGGATGGCGCTCTTGCTCGCGGGCCTGCCGGAGACGGTGCCCGGCGCGACCGTGAATCGCCTGTGCGGATCGAGCCTGGACGCCGTCGGCACGGCGGCGCGCGCGGTCAAATGCGGGGAGGCCCAGCTCATGGTCGCGGGCGGAGTGGAGAGCATGTCGCGTGCTCCTTTCGTCATGCCGAAGGCCGACAGCGCGTTCTCCCGGGCGGCGAAGATCGAGGACACGACCATCGGCTGGCGCTTCGTAAATCCAGCGATGAAGGCGAAGTACGGTATCGATTCGATGCCCGAGACCGCCGAGAACGTCGCTGCGGAATTCAAGGTGGGGAGAGCCGACCAGGACGCCTTCGCGCTACGCAGCCAGCAGCGCTGGGGAGCGGCCCGGACCAGGGGTTTCTACGCCAGCGAGATCATCCCGGTGTCGGTCCCGGGAAAGAAAGGCGCCGTGACGTCGGTCGATACCGACGAGCACCCGCGCCCGGACGCGACGTTCGAGGGGCTTGCGAAGCTGAAGGGAGTCGTGAAGCCCGAGGGCACGGTTACCGCGGGCAACGCCTCTGGCGTGAACGACGGCGCCTGCGCGGTGATTCTCGCTTCCGATACCGCGGCGAAAAGGCACAAGCTGACTCCGCGAGCGCGCGTCGTCGGGATGGCGACTGCCGGCGTCGCGCCGCGCATCATGGGGGTAGGTCCGGCCCCGGCGACCCGCAAGGTGCTGGAGCGGACCGGGCTAAAGCTGTCGCAGATGGACGTGATCGAGCTGAACGAGGCCTTCGCGGCCCAGGCGCTGGCGGTGACGCGCGACCTCGGGCTCCCGGACGACGCCGCCCACGTGAACCCCAACGGCGGCGCGATCGCGATCGGCCATCCGCTCGGCGCATCGGGCGCGCGCCTGGTGACGACCGCGATGTACCAGCTTCAGGCGATCAAGGGGCGCTACGCCCTGTGCACCATGTGCATCGGCGTCGGGCAGGGGATCGCGCTCGTCATAGAGCGAGCCTAGTGGGCGACGCTCCTGACGATGTATCCTCCGGATTTCTCGTCGTGCTCGAGTTGCAGCATGTTGCGCGCCGCCGCCTCGTCGAGCAGCTTGGAGAATGACGAGAAGCCGTAGTAGGACTCGTTGAATCCGGGGTTGCGCCGCTTCAGCGCCTGCTTGACCATCGACCCCCAGATCTTCTCCTCGGCGCCGCGCTCGGCAACGAGCGCTTCGACCGTCTGCATCACCAGATCCAGCGCAGCGTCGATCTTGTCCTCGCCGTCCTTCGGGGCGTCCTCGGCGGATGTAGGTTTGCCTTGGGGCTTCTTCTTCGGCGGCCGACGCGACACCCTTTCGCGCACGAGGTCGTCGTAGAAGATGAACTCGTCGCAGTTCGCGACCAGGAGGTCCGAACTCGAGTTCTTGACGCCCACGCCGATCACGATCTTGTCGTTCTCGCGCAGCTTTGAAACCAGCGGCGAGAAATCGGAGTCGCCGCTGATGATCACGAAAGTGTCGACGTGCGACTTGGTGTAGCAGAGATCGAGCGCATCCACGACCATGCGAATGTCGGCGGAATTCTTGCCCGACATGCGCACGTGCGGAATCTCGATCAGCTCGAAGGAGGCCTCGTGCATGTCGGCCTTGAAATCCTTGTACCGTTCCCAGTCGCAGTAGGCCTTCTTGACCAGGATGCTCCCCTTGAGGAGCAGCCGTTCGAGGACTTTGGTGATGTCGAACTTGGCGTACTTGGCGTCGCGCACACCAAGCGCCACATTCTCGAAATCGCAGAACAACGCCATGTTGGCGGTATCGCCGGGTGCGGGCATGAAGGCTCCTCGACTCTTGTCGCGGGCCATTATCCCATTGTGGCAAGCAGATCAGGGTTGAAGTCGGGGCGTTCTCGGCATAGCATCGATGTTTCCCCGGAGCGAACAGCATGCATACCGAAGTCCACGTCCACGGCACCGTTCTTCTGAGAAGCGGCGTCAGCCAAACCGAAATCGAGGTCGCTCTACGGCCTTGGTTCGACTACGTCGACGTGGACGGCCTTGCCGACGCGCGTAGCGCCCACCAGGACGAGCCTGGCATCGTATTCGACCGACGCAGGCGCGCCCTGGACATCTGCTGGACCGGGTATGTCGGCCGCAATTTTCAGCAATCTCTCGAGGGCGCTTTCGCATCCCTTTCGCCCTACTCGGAGGAGGCCGCCGCGGTCGAGGTGAGCTACTACCAGGAGGACGGGCAGGACGAGCACAGCTGGGTGTTCGTCGGTCCGACCCCGGATGCGATCCGGGAGATGCAGCGGCGGCGCATGGTCGACGATCTCTCCGCGCTGCTCTCGCGCCATTTCGGCGACGCCGAAATCGGAGAGGTGCACGCACTCGTTAACCAGCTCTTCGCTCGCAGGGCCGCCGAGGCGCCGCAGGACCGCACCCTGGTTCGGCCGGGCGGGACGTCCGGGAAGAAGCACCTCCACTAGCTTCACTCGGCAAGGTGGCGGCCTGGGTGAAATGCGGGCCTCCATGGAAGTCCTTGATTTCCTAATGTATTACATTCACTTCCCCTCTTAAGTCATTCATTCGTAGACGATTATCCTATATCAAGCTTATTATGAGAAAGCCATCTTAAGTCCCTGTTGTAGCTAAAAAATTCGTCAATTCCAGGCTTGACCACCCCCGCAGTTTCCTCTAGAGTGGTGAGAAGTAGGTTTTCGTGGGGAATCGTGGCGTCTCGTTTCGCCACCAGAAGGGGGACCGTTGTTTCAAGGGGCGACAGAGCTGAGTCTCGACGCCAAGGGACGGATTGCCGTCCCGACGCGGCATCGCGACGCGTTGTTATCCGGAGGCGGCGCGGTGGTGCTCACCGCTCACCCGGATAGCTGTCTGCTTCTTTACCCGCGAGTTGCGTGGGAGCCTATTGGCGCCAAGGTCCAGGCGCTTTCGAGCTTCAACGAGCAGGCGCGCTGGTGGCAGCGCCTGCTCGTCGGATTCGCCGAGGAGCTCGAACCGGACGCCCAGGGCCGGATCCTCATCTCGCCCGCGCTGCGCAAGTTCGCGGGACTGAAAAAAGACGTGATCCTGGTTGGGCAGGGGAGCCACTTCGAAATCTGGGACATCGCCGCTTGGGATGAGCGCCTGGCGCACAGTCTCGCGCAAGTGGGGACTAACCCACCCCCGGGAACCGAAAACTTCTCCCTGTGAACTCGGATGCGCACGTTCCCGTCCTCCTCCACCCGGCAGTCGATGCGCTTGCCATTGACTCTCGACCCGACGGCACTTTCGTGGACGCGACGTTCGGCAGAGGCGGTCACAGCCGTCTGATTCTGGAGCGGCTGGGACGACGCGGCCGCTTGATCGCGATCGACCGGGATCCGGAGGCCTTCGCAGTCGCGCAGGCCGTGAACGATTCGCGGTTCACGCCGGCGCACGCCCGCTTCAGCGAACTGCAAGCCACGCTCGAGGCCCTGCGCGCCGGGGAAGCCGATGGAGTGCTCTTCGACTTGGGAGTGTCCTCGCCGCAGCTGGACGACTCACGACGCGGATTCGGCTTTCGCGAAGACGGGCCCTTGGACATGCGCATGGACCCCAGCCGCGGAACGGGGGCTGCCGAGTGGCTGGAGAAGGCCGAAGAGGCTGAGATCAGGGAGGTGATCAGCAACTATGGCGAAGAACGGTTTGCTAAACAGATTGCAAAGGCGATTGTTGCTGCTCGGCGAAGAGGGCCTCTCAGGAGGACCGGGGAACTTGCCGCTGTCGTGGCTGCGTCCGTCCGGACGCGTGAACCGGGCCAGAACCCGGCGACGCGGACGTTTCAGGCTCTACGGATTCACGTCAATCAGGAGCTTGAGGAGCTGTCGCTAGCGCTCCCTCAAGCGCTCGCCGCACTGAAGGCGTCGGGGCGCCTGGCGGTGATCAGTTTCCACTCGCTCGAGGACCGAATCGTAAAGAATTTCATGCGCGCGGAGGCGCGGCCCACGCTGCCCGAGCGCTTGCCGGTAAGGGAGCGGGAGATGCCCTCACCGAGATTGCGCATCGTGGGATCCCCGCATCGGCCGGGCCGCGAGGAGATCCGGGGCAATCCACGGGCGCGAAGCGCCGTGCTGCGCGTCGCGGAGAAGCTCGTCTAACGCATGGCCAAGCTCAATCTGCTCCTTCTCGCCGCGCTCGCCGCCTTCGCCATGGGCTTGGTGACTTCGCAGCATCAGGCACGCAGGCTCTTCGGCGAGCTCGAGCAGGAGCAGGAACGTTCACGTCAGCTGGGAGTCGAATACGGTCAGCTGCAGCTCGAAGCAAGCACGTGGGCGGTGCACGCACGCGTCGAACGCATCGCCAGCCGACAGCTGCACATGCGTGTTCCAGAAGCGAAGCGTCTCCAAATCGCCCGACCGCAGGCGGCGGCGAAATGAACTTTGCCGCCAGTCCCGTTCTCGAGCTGACGCTGCCCGTCTGGCGCTCGCGCTTTCTTCTCTACGTCTTCGTGGCGGGCTTTGCTCTGCTCCTCGGGCGCGCCGTCTATCTGCAGGGGCTCAACAACGATTTCCTCCAGGCGAAGGGAGAATCGCGCTACAGCCGCGTGATGGACATCCCCGCGAACCGGGGCCGCATTCTCGACCGCAACGGCGAGGCGCTCGCGATCAGCACGCCGGTGAAGTCGATCTGGGCGATTCCGGGGGAGACGCATCCCAGCCAGCGTCAGCTCGCGCGACTGGCAACCCTGCTGGCGATGCCCCAGGCGGATATCGAAAAAAGGCTCTCGGACGCCGGCGGGGATTTCGTCTACGTCAAAAGGCAGATCTCGCCCGAGACGGCCGAGCGCGTCGCGAGACTGCACATTCCCGGTCTGTTCCAGAGTCGCGAGTACCGTCGTTACTACCCCAGCGGCGAGGTCATGGCACACGTGCTCGGCTTCACGGGTGCGGACGACATCGGCCAGGAAGGCGTCGAGCTCGCGTTCCAGGAAAGGCTCGCCGGGAAAGCGGGCAGCCGGCGCGTCATCAAGGACCGGCTCGGGCAGACCGTCGAGGACGTCGAGTCGATCAAGGCCGCCCAGGACGGGAGCGACCTCACGCTCGCCCTGGACTCGCGCATCCAGAACCTTGCGTTCGGCCAGCTGAGGGCAGCGGTGGTTCAGCAGCGCGCGAAGGCGGGCGGCGTCGTCGTGCTCGACGTCGAAACCGGGGAGCTCCTCGCCCTCGCCAACTTCCCGACTTACAACCCCAACAACCGCAGCAAGCTCGCCGGAGCGCAGCTTCGCAACCGTGCGGTGACCGATACCTTCGAGCCGGGGTCGACCCTCAAGCCCTTCACCATCGCCTTGGCCCTGGAGGCGGGCCGCGTCCGACCGGAATCGGTGATCCAGACCGCGCCCGGAACGCTGACCATAGGCGGGGCGACGATCCGCGACGCGCACGTCGAGCGCGCGCTCACCGTGGCCCAGGTCATCCAGAAATCCTCGAACGTCGGGGCGGCGAAGATCGCCCTCGGCCTTTCCCCGGAGTCGATGTGGGAGATGTTCCGCGATGTAGGCTTCGGCAGCGCCCCCGGCCTGGGCTTTCCCGGAGAGGCTACCGGAAAAGTTCGGCCGTACCGCAGCTGGCGGCCGATCGAGCAGGCGACCATGTCATACGGCCACGGCATCTCGGTCTCCCTCGTGCAGCTCGCCCGTGCCTACAGCGTATTCGCGCGCGACGGAGAGCTCGTGCCGCTGTCGCTGGTGCGGGTTGACGCGCCGCCGGTCGGCCGCCGCGTCATGGCTCCCAAGACGGCTGCGGCGGTCCGCGCGATGCTGGAGATGGCGGTCAACCGCAACGGCACCGCGCCGCGCGCTCAGATCATGGGCTATCGCGTCGCCGGCAAGACCGGCACCGCCCACAAGCAGGAGAACGGGAGCTACGCGGTCGACAAATACGTCTCCTCGTTCGTGGGTTTCGCGCCCGCGTCACATCCCCGCCTGGTCATCGCGGTGATGATCGACCAGCCGTCGGCCGGCCGCTACTACGGTGGAACGGTCGCCGCGCCGGTGTTCGCCCAGATCATGGCGGGCGCGCTGCGCGTGCTCGACATCGCGCCCGACGGGCCGATGCGTCCGATCGAGCTGCCGCCCGAAGGTCAGGAAGTGAAGGAAAGCGTCTAGGTGTGCGAAAAGATGCCGAACACATCCTCGATCTGCTTGCGGCGCAGGGAGCGCGGCGGGTGACGGGCCTTGCCGCTGACAGCCGTACCCTCGCGGCGGGCGAGGCCTTCGTCGCCTACCCGGGCGCGCGAAGCGACGGCCGCGCGTTCATTCCGCAAGCACTCGCCCGGAAGGCTTCCGCCGTCCTGTGGGAGCGCAGCGGTTTTCGCTGGAACCCGCATTGGCGGGTCCCCAATCTCCCCGTCGACGACTTGCGCGGCCTCGCCGGTCATCTTGCCCACGAGGTCTACCGCCGGCCCTCCGAGACGCTCTGGACCATGGGCGTGACCGGCACCAACGGGAAGACCTCGTGCAGCTACTGGCTCGCGCAGGCATGCGGCGCGTGCGGCGCGCGGACCGCGGTCGTAGGGACCTTGGGAACCGGATTTCCGGGGAAGGTCGAGGCCGGCGTGAACACCACGCCCGACCCGATCCTCCTCCACCGCTCGCTCGCGCGGCTGCGCGACGAGGGCGCGCAAGGCGTGGCGATGGAGGTCACTTCGATTGGCCTCGATCAGGGGCGCGCGAACGGCGTCGCCTTCGGAGCGGCGCTGTTTACCAATCTCTCCCGCGACCACCTCGACTACCACGGCGACATGGAGAGCTATGCGCGGGCGAAACAGCGCCTGTTTGAAACGCCGGGCCTGAAGCACGCCGTGCTCAACCTTGACGACGTGCAGGGCGGGCGCCTCGCGCGTCTGCTCTCGGGTCGGGTCACCCGGGCGGGGTACAGCTGCTCCGAAAATGTGGCGGCCCGGGCCGGTCTCGAGTGGCATGCCGAGGCTCACGCGATCGAGGTGTCGCCCGCGGGAATCGCTTTCACCGCGAAGACCTCCTGGGGCAAAGCGCGGATCCACAGCCGGCTGCTCGGGCGCTTCAACGTGTCCAATTTGCTCGGAGTCCTCACGACCATGCTGGTGTCGGGAGTGCCCTTCGATCGCGCAGTCGCGGCGCTCGCTGGTCTTCGCTCAGTGGCGGGACGCATGCAGCAGCTTGGCGGCGGAGACAAGCCCCTGGTCGTCGTCGACTACGCTCATACGCCCGATGCGCTGGAAAAGACGCTGGTCGCGCTGAAAGACGTCGCCCGCGCGAGCGGCGGCCGCCTGATCGCGGTGTTCGGATGCGGGGGTGACCGGGACCGGGGCAAGCGTCCGCTGATGGGCGCGGTTGCGTCGCGGCATGCCGACGTGATCGTCCTAACAAGCGACAATCCGCGCGGCGAAGATCCCGCCGCAATCATCGCCGAAATCGATGCGGGCGTGACCGCGGCGCACGAATCGATCGAGGACCGGCGCAAAGCGATCGCGCACGCGATCGCGCTGGCGAGTCCTAGCGACGTCGTGCTGCTCGCGGGGAAAGGGCACGAGCCCTACCAGGAGATCGCCGGACGGCGGCTTCCCTTCTCGGACCCGGACGAAGCCGGGCGGGCGCTGGCGGGATGGAAATGATGAGCCTGCGCGAAGCCTCCGCTGCCATCGGCGCGAGAGCCACCGGCCACGACGTCCGCTTCTCGGCGGTCTCGACCGACAGCCGGACATTGGAGCGCGGCGCCCTGTTCGTCGCCCTGAGGGGCGAGCGCTTCGACGGGCACCAGTTCCTGTCCACCGTGAAGGCGCGCGGCGCCGCCGCGGCCATGGTGGACGAAGCCTCGAAGGCGGAGACCGCCAGCCTCCCGCTGCTCGTGGTGCGCGACACGCGGCTCGGGCTAGGCCAGCTGGCCGCGCACTGGCGGGCCCGTTTCGACATTCCGCTCATCGCGGTCACCGGCTCGAACGGCAAGACCACTGTGAAGGAAATGATCGCCGCGATCTTGCGCTCGCACTTCGGGGAAGCGCGGGTGCTCGCCACCGAAGGGAACCTCAACAACGATATCGGCCTGCCGCTGACGCTCCTCAAGCTGCGCGCCGAGCACCGTGCCGCGGTGATCGAGCTGGGAATGAACCACCCGGGCGAGACCGCAAGCCTGGCCGCGATCGCCAGTCCGACCATCGCGCTCGTGAACAACGCCCAGCGCGAGCACCAGGAATTCATGAGAAGCGTCGCAGAGGTCGCGCTGGAGCACGCCGCGGTGTTCGCTGGTCTCCGGCAGGGCGGGGTCGCGGTGGTCAACGCCGACGACGAGTTCGCCGCCTACTGGCGCGGACTTCTGACCGGAAAAATAGTGCGCGATTTCGGCGTCGATCGACCGGCGCAGGTGAGCGCGCGCTTTACGCCTTCAAGTTTCGGCAACCGGATCGAGCTGCGTTCGCCCGAGGGCGAGATTGCCGTCGAGCTCCGTGCCAGCGGCAGGCACAACGTGTCGAACGCCTGCGCGGCCGCCGCGAGCGCCCTGGCCGCGGGAGCGAGCCTGGAGGCGGTGGCGCGGGGGCTCGCAGGCTTCCGCCCGGTCGGCGGGCGCATGCAGCGGCTCACGGCCCGTTCGGGCGCCAGCCTGATCGACGACAGCTACAACGCCAACCCCGATTCGGTGCGTGCCGCGATCGACGTGCTCGCCGCGGAAGCGGGCATGAGGTTCCTGCTCCTGGGCGACATGGGAGAGGTAGGCGAGCGCGGCGCGGAGTTCCACCGGGAGATCGGCCGCTATGCGCGCGAGAGAGGCGTCGACCGCCTCTATGCGACCGGCGAGCTTTGCCGCGCGGCGGTCGAGGCTTTCGGAAAAGGCGCGCGGCACTTCCCCGCCGTCGAAGCGCTCGTCGCCGCCGCCAGGGATGAAGTCGTCTCCAACACCGCGGCGCTGGTAAAGGGCTCCCGCTTCATGCGCATGGAGCGCGTGGTGCAGGCCCTGGCGGCCGATCCGAAGAAGGCAGGGACGCACTGATGCTGCTCTCTCTCGCGCAATGGCTCGCGCAGGACGTACGCGCGTTCAATGTCTTCCAGTACATCACGCTGCGCGCGGTGCTCGCGACGCTCACCGCGCTCGCCATCTCGTTGCTAGCGGGGCCGCTCGTGATCCGCAAGCTGACCGCCTACAAGATCGGCCAGGCGGTGCGCAACGACGGCCCGCAGACCCACCTCACCAAGGCGGGCACGCCGACCATGGGCGGAGCGCTGGTGCTGCTGTCCATCCTTACCGCGACGCTTCTCTGGGCGGACTTGACCAACCGCTTCGTCTGGGTGGTCCTCGGCGTCACCTTCGGTTTCGGCGCGATTGGCTGGATCGATGACTACCGCAAGGTGGTGAAGAACAATCCGAAGGGGCTTTCTGCCAAGGAGAAGTTCCTTTGGCAATCGCTCATCGGCATCGTGGCCGCGGTATTCCTCGCCTTTGCCGTACCTGCGGCAGGCACCGGGCAGATCCTCGATCTGTTCTCGTCCTGGGTGGCGAGTGGCTTCTCGATGACGCTGCCGGCCAAGGCCGACCTCATCGTGCCGTTCTTCAAGAACATTGCCTATCCGCTGGGCGCGTTCGGCTTCATCCTGCTCTCCTATTTCGTCATCGTCGGGACCTCGAACGCGGTGAATCTCACCGACGGTCTCGACGGTCTCGCGATCATGCCGGCGGTGATGGTGGCGGGCGGTCTGGCGGTGTTCGCGATGGTCACCGGCCGCGTGGACTACTCCCGCTATCTGCTGTTTCCGTATATCCCCGGCGCGGCGGAGCTCACCGTGTTCTGCGGCGCTCTCGTCGGCGCGGGCCTCGGCTTCCTCTGGTTCAACGCCTACCCGGCGGACGTCTTCATGGGCGACGTCGGCGCGCTGGCGCTCGGCGCCGCGCTCGGAACGGTCGCGGTGATCGTCCGGCAGGAGATCGTGCTCTTCATCATGGGCGGAGTGTTCGTCGCGGAAACCGTCTCGGTGATGATCCAGGTCGTCTACTTCAGGTGGAGCGGCGGCAAGCGCATTTTCCGAATGGCGCCGCTGCACCACCACTACGAGCTGTCGGGCTGGAAGGAGTCTCAGGTGGTGGTCCGCTTCTGGATCATCACCATGATGCTGGTGCTCTTCGGTCTCTCCACGTTGAAGCTGCGGTGAGTTTCGCAGGCAGAAAGGCGCTGGTGCTGGGTCTGGGTGACACGGGATTGTCGATGGCCAAGTGGCTGACGCGCCGCGGCGCGGACGTGCGCGTGGCCGACACACGCGAATCGCCGCCGCAGCTCGATGCGCTCCGCCGCTCGCTGCCGCGCGTTTCCGCCGCGTGCGGCCCGTTCCGCGAGGAGAGCTTCGCGGGCGTCGACCTGCTCGCGATCAGCCCCGGCGTGCCGCTCGCCGAGCCGCTGGTGCGGCGAGCGATAGCCGCGGGGGCGCGCGCGGTCGGCGATATCGAGTTGTTCGCCGGGGCGACGAAGGGTGCGCAAATCATCGCCGTCACCGGCACCAACGGGAAGAGCACCGTGACCTCGCTCGCCGCGGCGATGGCGAGGGCCGCCGGGAACGACTGCGAGACCGCGGGAAACATCGGCCCCGCGGTCCTCGACACGCTCATGCGCCGCGAGGACGAAGGGAGCGCCCCCGACCTCTGGGTGCTCGAGCTCTCCAGCTTTCAGCTCGAGACGACCGATTCGCTCTCTGCCGCAGCGGCGACGGTCCTCAACATCAGCGAAGACCATCTCGACCGCCATGGCGGCGTCGACGAGTATGCCGCCGCCAAGGCTCGGATATTCGCGGGCGGGGGTCTTCAGGTTCTGAACCGCGAGGACGCACGCAGTCTCTCGATGGCGCTTCCGGGGCGAAGGACGGCCACCTTCGGGCTCGACGCTCCGGGCCGTGAGGAAGATTGGGGTTTGCTGGAGCGGGACGGCGAGCGCTGGCTCGCGCAGGGGGCCGAGGCGCTGCTCCCGTTGCGCGAGATGAAGCTCGCCGGACTGCACAACGCCGCCAACGCGCTCGCGGCGCTCGCGCTCTGCCGGGGACTGGGGCTGGCGCTCGCGCCGCTGCTCGACGCCCTGCGCGCGTTCAAGGGCCTGCCGCACCGCGTAGAGCCGGTCGGCGAAGCGCTGGATGTGCGCTGGTACGACGACTCCAAGGGCACCAACGTCGGGTCGACCGTCGCGGCGCTTGCCGGCCTCGCACAGGGCGCGGCGAAGGTGGTCCTGATCGCCGGTGGCGAGGGCAAGGGGCAGAATTTCTCGCCCCTCAGGGACGCGATTGCGCGCTCGGCGCGCGCGCTGATCCTGATCGGCCGCGACGCACCTCTGATCGAAGCCGCAGTCGTCGGAGCGGGCGTTCCGATACGGCACGCCCGGTCGATGGAGGAGGCGGTGGCGCTCGCGGGAGAGTCGGCACGCCCGGGCGACGCGGTGCTGCTTTCACCTGCGTGCGCGAGCTTCGACATGTTCCGCAATTACAAGCACCGCGGCGAGGTGTTCCGCCTGGCCGTGGAAAGGAGGCTGGGTGCTGCGAAGCATTAGCCCCGGCCGCACGTCCCTCGCGGAGTACGACACCGGCGTGCTGTGGGCGGCCCTCCTGCTGCTCACCTTCGGAGCGGTGATGGTGTATTCCTCCTCGATTGCCATCGCCGAGGCGAGCAAGTTCACCGGGGGCAACCCGGCCTACTATCTGCAGCGCCACCTGTTGTTCCTCGCCGCGGGAGGTGTCGCGGGCATGCTCGCCTTCCAGGTGCCGGTGCGAGCATGGCAGCAGGGCGCGCCGTGGCTTTTCATGCTCGGCGTGGCGTTGCTGGCGCTGCTGCTCGCGCCCGGATTCGGGCGCGAGGTCAACGGCGCGCGGCGCTGGCTCTTCCTGGGATTCGGAGGACTGCAGCCCTCCGAGTTCATGAAGCTCTTCGTGGTGCTCTACGCCGCCGACTACACGGTTCGCAAGCTCGCGCTGATGCACAGCCTCAAGCGCGGGCTGCTCCCGATGTTCGCGGTGATGCTGGTAGTGGGCTGGCTGCTCCTGCGCGAGCCGGATTTCGGCGCCTTCGTCGTGGTGGCATCGATCGCCACCGGGATCCTGTTCCTCGGCGGCATGAACGGCACCTGGTTCGCGGGGCTGCTGCTGATGATGGCCGTCGGCTTCGTCGGCCTGGTCGTGTCCTCGCCGTACCGGATGCAGCGCATCTTCGGGTTCATGGATCCGTGGTCCGATCCCTTCGGCCGCGGCTACCAGCTGTCACATGCGCTGATCGCCTTCGGCCGCGGAGAGTGGTTCGGCGTCGGCCTGGGGGCGAGCGTCGAGAAGCTGCTCTACTTGCCCGAGGCGCACACCGACTTCCTTCTCGCGGTGATCGGCGAGGAGCTGGGCTTCGCTGGCGTGCTCGCGGTCATCGCGCTCTTCTCGTGGCTGGTGATGCGCGCCTTCGCCATCGGGCGCCAGTCGGTCACCCTGGAGCGCCCCTACTCGGCGCTGGTCGCTCAGGGGATAGGCGTGTGGCTGGGCGTGCAGGTGTTCATCAACATGGGCGTCAACATGGGGGTGCTCCCGACCAAGGGACTCACCCTCCCGCTGATGAGCTTCGGGGGCAGCGGCCTGCTCGCGAACTGCGTGGCGCTCGCGATCCTGCTGAGGATCGATTGGGAAAACCGCCAGATGATGCGCGGGGTGCGCGCATGATCGTTCTCGGAGCGAAACCTCCGTGCCAAGAACCGTCATGATCGCCGCCGGCGGAACGGGCGGCCACGTGTTTCCGGGTCTCGCCGTCGCCGGTTTCCTGCGCGCCGCGGGCTGGCGCGTGGTGTGGCTGGGCTCGGGGGCCGGCATGGAGGCGAAGCTGGTCGCCGGGCACGGCTACCCGATGGCCGCAGTGAGGTTCTCGGGCGTGCGCGGCAAAGGACCCCTTCCGCTCCTGCTCCTGCCCCTGAAGCTGCTGCTCGCCTTCTGGCAGAGCGCGCGCGCGATCCTCGCGATGCATCCCGACGTGGTGCTTGGCATGGGCGGCTACATGTCGTTCCCTGGCGGCATGATGGCAGCGCTGCTCGGCCGGCCGCTCGTCATCCACGAGCAGAATTCCGTGGCGGGGCTCGCCAACCGCGTTCTCGCGGGCGTCGCCGACCGCACGCTCTGCGCTTTCCCGGGCGCGCTCAAGGGCGCGACGCACGTCGGCAACCCGGTTCGCGCCGAGATCGCCGGGATCGCTGCTCCCCAGGCGCGCTTCGCGGCGCGCTCCGGACCGTTGCGCGTCCTCGTCGTCGGCGGGAGCCTGGGCGCAAGGGCCCTGAACGAAATCGTTCCGAAAGCGCTCGCGCTCATTCCCGCTGCGGGACGGCCCGTCGTCACGCATCAGTCGGGCGCACAGCACGCGGACGCGCTCAAGGCAGCCTACGCGGCTGCGGGCGTGCAGGCGAGCACGCCGGCCTTCATCGACGACATGGCCGCCGCCTACGGCGAAGCCGACCTCGCGGTGTGCCGCGCCGGAGCGACCACGGTAGCCGAGCTCGCCGCCGCAGGCCTGCCGAGCATTCTCGTTCCCTTTCCGCACGCGGTCGACGATCACCAGACCACGAACGCCCGCTTTCTGTCGGACGCCGGGGCCGCGGTGCTCCTCCCGCAGACGGAGCTTACGCCGGAGCGGCTGGCGCAGATCATCGCGGGATTCGACCGCCCGGGCCTCTCGAAGATGGCCGCGCGGGCGCGCGCGCTGGGCCGGCCGGACGCGACCGCCGCAGTCGCTCGCGCTTGCATCGAGATCGCGCCGTGAAGCACAAGGTCAAGCGCATCCATTTCGTCGGCGTCGGCGGCTCCGGGATGAGCGGCATCGCCGAGGTGCTGCTCAACCTCGGCTACCGGGTCAGCGGATCCGATCTCGCCGCGAACGTCGCGACCGAGCGCCTCGCATCGCTCGGGGCGACGGTTACGCTGGGACATAGTCCCGACAGCGTCGCTTCGGCGGACGCGGTGGTGGTGTCCACGGCGGTGCCGCCGCACAACGTCGAGATCGTCGCCGCGAAGGCGAAGCGCATCCCGGTGGTGCCGCGTGCGCAGATGCTCGCCGAGCTCATGCGGCTCAAGCAGGGGATCGCGGTCGCGGGGACTCACGGCAAGACCACGACGACGAGCCTGATCGCGAGCGTGCTCGCCGAAGGCGGCCTCGATCCCACCTTCGTGATCGGCGGGCGCCTCGTGAGCGCGGCATCCAACGCGCGCCTCGGCGCGGGCGACTTCATCGTCGCGGAAGCCGACGAATCGGACGGCTCTTTCCTCCAGTTGCAGCCCGTGGCGGCGGTCGTGACCAACATCGACGCCGACCACATGGAAACCTACCAGCACGACCTCGTGCGTCTGAAGCAGGCCTTCATTGGATTCCTGCAGAACCTGCCTTTCTACGGGAGCGCGATCCTGTGCGCAGACGACCTCGGGGTGCGCGAGATCATGCCCCTGGTCGCCAAGCCCATCGTCACTTACGGCCTGCGCGAGGAGGCGATGGTCCGCGGCGTCGATATCGCCACGGGCGAGCGCATGCGGTTCAAGGCGCTGCGCGAAGGTGCCGCTCCCCTGGAGATCGTCCTCAATCTCCCCGGCCGGCACAACGTGCAGAACGCGCTCGCGGCAGTCGCCGTGGCCACCGAGCTCGGCGTCCCGGACGCCGCGATCCGCAAGGCGCTCGCCGAGTTCCGAGGCGTCGGGCGGCGCTTCCAGCGCTACGGCGAGGTGCCGCTCGCGGCCGACGGCAAGGCTTCGGGAAGCTTCACCCTCGTCGACGACTACGGGCACCACCCCGCGGAAATGCGCGCGACGGTCGACGCCGCGCGCGGCGCCTTTCCGGGGCGGCGCATCGTGCTCGCCTTCCAGCCGCACCGCTACACCCGGACTCGCGATCTCTTCGAGGACTTCGTCAAAGCGCTTTCGGGCGTGGACGCGCTGCTGCTCGCCGACGTCTATCCCGCGGGCGAGCCGCCGATCGCCGCGGCGGACGGCCGCTCGCTCGCCGAGGCCATCCGCCTCGCTGGGAAGGTGGAGCCCGTGTTCGTCGAGAAGATCGCCCACATGCCCGAGGCGATACGCAAGCTGGCGCGCGCCGGCGACGTCGTCCTCACCATGGGCGCGGGCTCGATCGGCGGAGTGCCCGGGGCGCTCTTGAAGGGCGGCAAATGAACATGGCCGAGCCGATCGCAAAACCCCCGCCCCCCCTGCGCGGCGTCCTGCGGCTCAACGAGCCGCTCGCGAAGCACGTGAGCTGGCGCACGGGCGGCGCCGCCGCGCGGGCGTACTCGCCCGCCGATTCCGCGGACCTGGCCGCCTTCCTCGCGACGCTGCCCGAACACGAGCCGGTGTATTTCGTCGGCCTGGGGAGCAATCTGCTGGTGCGCGACGGCGGCTTCCGGGGCACGGTGATCCTGATGCACAACCCCGGTGGCGCGATCCGTACCGAAGGCGATCTGGTCTTCGCGGAGGCGGGCGCGGCGTCCCCCAAGGTGGCGCGCTTCGCCGCGACGCACGGTTTCGAAGGCTCGGAGTTCCTCGCCGGCGTCCCGGGCACGGTCGGCGGAGCCCTCGCGATGAACGCCGGCTGCTACGGATCGCAGACCTGGGACGTGGTCGCGAAGGTGCTGACGCTGTCTCGGGCGGGCAAAGTCACCGAGCGAGATCCTGGCGAATTCGCGATCGGCTACCGTCATGTCGAGTTGCTCGGCGGGAAGCTCGGCGCCGCCGACTGGTTCCTCGCCGCGTGGTTCCGCTTCCGCCCAGGCGACGAGAAGATCGCGCGGGGCCGCATCAAGGACCTCCTCGCGGAGCGTCTGGCCACACAGCCGCTCGAGCTGCCGAACGCCGGGTCGGTGTTCCGCAATCCTCCAGGGGACCACGCCGCGCGGTTGATCGAAGCCGCGGGCCTGAAGGGCCGCGAAATCGGCGGTGCCAGTATCTCCGAGAAGCACGCGAACTTCATCGTCAACCCCAAGGGCAGGGCGCGAGCCTCGGACATCGAGGCGCTGATCGCGCTGGCGCGCGACACGGTTGCCCGCCGCTTCGCGGTCGAGCTGGTTCAGGAAGTGAGAATCATCGGGGAGGCGGGTTGAACGCGCGCGAGTTCGGGAAGGTCGCCGTGCTCATGGGCGGCCGGTCCGCCGAGCGCGAGGTGTCGCTGAGGAGCGGCGGACGCGTGCTCGCCGCCCTCAGAAGCAAGGGCGTCGACGCCCACGCGTTCGACCCGAAAGAGCGCGGCATCGATGCTCTCCTCAAAGAGCGCTTCGACCGTGCCTTCATCATCCTTCACGGCCGCTACGGCGAAGACGGCACCATTCAGGGTGCCCTCGAGCTCCTCGGCATCCCCTATACAGGGTCCGGGGTGCTAGCGAGCGCTCTCGCCATGGACAAGTGGCGCGCGAAGCTCGTATGGCAGTCGTGCGGCATTCCGACTCCGCGCGGGGAGCTGCTCGCGCGCGGCGGCGATTTGCCCGCGGTAGCGACGCGCCTCGGGCTGCCGCTCATGGTGAAGCCCGCCAACGAGGGATCTTCGATCGGCATGACCAAGGTGAAGAGCGCGCACGAGCTTCCCGAGGCCTACGCGCTCGCCGCGAACTACGACAGCGCCGTGATCGCCGAATCCTTCGTGGAGGGTGTCGAGCTCACCGCGGGAATACTCGGAGACCAGCCGCTGCCGCTCATCAAGCTCGAGACGCCTCGCGAGTTCTACGACTACGAGGCGAAATACCACGCCGACGACACCCGCTATCTCATTCCCTGCGGACTGCCGCCCGACGCCGAGCGCATCGTCCAGGATGAGGCGCTGTTCGCGTTCAATGCACTCGGCTGCAGCGGATGGGGTCGCGTCGACCTGATGCTCGACCGCTCGGGAAAGCCGTACTTCCTCGAAGTGAACACGTCGCCCGGCATGACCGACCACTCGCTGGTGCCCATGGCGGCGCGCCACGCCGGGCTGCCGTTCGAGGATCTGTGCCTGCGCATTCTCGAGTCTGCGCGGCTGGAAAAGGGAGGCGAACGTGTGGGATAGCCCGCGCTTCGTCAACGCCGCCGCCCTCGCGCTCGCGGCGTTCGCGCTAGGGCTCCTCGCCTACGCCGGGGCGCGCGTCCTGGTCGATTCGCCGGCCTTCCTCCTGAAGACGATCGTCGTCGATGGAGGCCTCGAGCGGGTGGACCGCCGCGACATCGTCGCAGCCCTCCAGGGGCGCGTCAGGGGCACGTTCTTCACGGTCGACCTGGAGTCGGTCCGCGCTCTTTTCGAGGGTATTCCCTGGGTGCGGCACGCCGAGCTGTGGCGCAAGTGGCCCGACTGCCTCGAGGTGCGTATAGAGGAGCAAGTCGCTCTCGCGCGCTGGGGCCAGGGCAGAAGGGCGCAGCTGGTCAATCCGCAGGGCGAGTTGTTTCAAGGACAGAGCGACCAACCGCTGCCGGTCTTTGCCGGTCCCGCGGGCACCGAGACCGAGGTGGCGCGCCGCTTCCTCGCGTTCCGCGATCTACTCGCCCCGCTAGGCCTCGAGCCCCGGCAGGTGCTGCTTTCGTCGCGCATGGCCTGGCAGCTGAAGCTCTCGAACGGGCTCACGGTGCAGCTCGGGCGGGACTCAGACCGGGACCGGGTCGAGGATCGCCTTGCGCGCTTCGTCTCGGCGTATCCCCTGACGCTCGGCGCGTTGCGGCAACGCTTCGACTACGTCGATCTGCGCTACCCGAACGGTTTTGCGGTTCGCGCCACTGGGAACCCCGGCGCCGAGCCTCGTGTGCACAAGCGGGTCTGACATGGCGAGGGAAAACAAGAACCTCATCGTCGCGCTGGACATCGGCACTTCCAAGGTAGTCGCAGTCGTGGCCGAGCTCTTTCCCGACGGACGCATGGACATCGTCGGCATGGGCGGGCATGAGTCCAAGGGACTGAAGAAGGGCGTGGTGGTGAACATCGAGACGACGGTGAACGCCATCCAGCGCACGCTCGAGGAGGCCGAGCTGATGGCCGACTGCAAGATCGCCTCGGCTTTCACCGGCATCGCCGGCAGCCACATCCGCAGCTTCAACTCGACCGGGATGGTGGCGGTCAAGGACAAGGAAGTCAGCGCGATCGACGTCGAGCGCGCGATGGAGACGGCGCGCGCGGTCAACATCCCGACCGATCAGCAGATCCTGCACGTGCTGCGGCAGGAATTCATCATCGACGGGCAGGAAGACGTGCGCGAGCCCGTCGGCATGTCGGGCGTGCGCCTGGAGGTGAAGGTGCACATCGTCACGGGCGCCGTGTCGGCCGCCCAGAACATCGTCAAGTGCGTGCGCCGCTGCGGCCTCGACGTGAACGATCTCATCCTGCAGCCGCTTGCCTCGTCGCGCGCGGTGCTCTCGGAAGACGAGAAGGACCTCGGCGTCTGCCTCGTCGACATCGGCGGCGGCACGACCGATCTCGCGATCTTCACGCACGGCGCGATCCGCCATACGGCCGTGATCCCGATCGCCGGCGACCAGATCACGAACGACATCGCGATGGCGCTGCGTACGCCGACGCCCGATGCCGAGACGATCAAGACGCGCCACGGCGTCGCGCTGCGCCAGCTCGCCGGCGCGAACGACATGATCGAGGTGCCCGGCATCGGCGACCGGCCGCCGCGCGCGCTCTCGCGCCAGACGCTCGCCGAGGTGATCGAGCCGCGGGCCGAGGAGCTCTTCTCGCTCGTGCAGCAGGTGCTGCGCGAATCGGGCCACGAAGAGCTGCTCTCCTCGGGGATCGTCCTCACCGGCGGCTCGGCCGTGATGCAGGGGATGGTGGAGCTGGGCGAGGAGA
>DATEGT010000022.1:0-2605 GCA_035280025.1 Burkholderiales bacterium
TCTGCTGGTGCATCCTGACCTCGCCGAGCACGCCCTCGGGCAGCGGCGCGCCGGTCGAGACCACCGTCCCGGGCTCGCCCGGCCCGATCGCGCCCATCGGCTTGGACGCGCACACCAGGAAGGACGCGCCGTCGAGGCGCATGCTGCAGTGGCCGAAAGCGGTGACCAGGCCGGCGCGGGCAAGCGCCCGCGCCATCTTGCGCACGACGATCTGCTCTTGCTCCATCACGCGACGGTCTTGAGCGGGGGCTTCTTGTCCTTGTGGTCCGCGCGGAACTCGGGGATGTCCGGCCGCGAGCCCCACATGCAGAACGACTCGGGCGCGAACGGGAACTGCCGCGGCCGGTAGCCCGCTTCCTCCTCCGGAAGGATGTGCTTCACGCCGACCGAGTACTCGTAGACCATCCTGTCGGGCCCCTCGAAGTAGAGGAAGCACGCCGAGGAAGACGGGTGGCGGCCCGGACCGAAGACGATCTTCACGCCTTTCTCGCGGAGGAAGTAGTAGGAGCGCATCACGTCGTCGAAGTCCTCGACCTGGTGGTTGATGTGCTGCACGCCGGGATGCGGCGAGGGGAAGAGCGCGAGCGTGTGGTGGATGGTGTTCACGCGCAGGAGCGGCGCGTCGCCGATCCAGTCGGAGACCCGGGCGTTCAGGAGCCGGGTCCAGAACTGCTCGTCGCGCGGCGCGTTCGAGGTCTTGAGGCCGATGTGGCTGAAATGGGTGATGCCCGCGTCGCGCGACGGGAAATAGCGCTCGCCCGAGTGGAAGGGGCGGACGACGATCTCGATCTTGTTCCCCGAGGGATCCTCGAAGGCGAGGAACTGCTGGACGCGGCGCAGCTCGCACTCGGCCTTCGTCCCGTAGCGCACGGGATGGCCGGCGCTCTCGATCTCCGCGCCGGCGCGGTCGAAATCCTCGCGGCCCTTGAGGTCGAAGCCGATGACGTGGTCGGAAGGGTCGCCCTCGAAGTACACCAGGGTGTGGTCGCGCGTGTCGCCGCGCACCGCGGCCTTGTCGCTTCGGAAGTACGCCGCCCTCCCCTCGCGCCCAGCGAGCTCGAGGCCGACGATCTTCGTCGCGAACTCCACGGCCGACTCGAGGTCGGGCGTGCCGATCCTGAGGTAGCGGATGTCGTGGAGCGCGACCATGCTATTTCATTATCGGCATGCCGAAATCCGCCCTGGGGTTCACGCCTTCGCGCCAGCGCGCGGTCACGGTCTTCAGGCGCGTGTAGAAGCGCACGCCCTCGGGGCCGTGCTGGTTCATGTCGCCGAAGATCGAGCTCTTCCAGCCGCCGAAGCTGTGGAACGAGAGCGGCACGGGGATCGGCACGTTGATGCCGACCATGCCGCAATTCACCTTGTGCGTGAAATTGCGCGCGACGTCGCCGTTGCGGGTGAAGATCGCCACCCCGTTGCCGTACTCGTGGTCCGAGGGCAGCGCGAGCGCCTCCTCGAAGGTCTTCGCGCGCACCACCGACAGCACCGGGCCGAAGATCTCCTCCTTGTAGATGCGCATCTCGGGCCTGACCCTGTCGAACAGGGAGCCGCCGAGGAAGAAACCATCCGGCTGCTCGGGAACGCGGAAGCCGCGCCCGTCGACCACCAGGCTCGCGCCTTCCTTCACCCCCAGGTCGACGTAGCCCTTGACCTTGTCGCGGTGCTCGCGCGTGACGAGCGGCCCCATCTCGGAGGCGTTGTCGGTCGAGGGCCCGATCTTGAGCTTGCGGATCCTCGGCACCATCGCCTCGATCAATTCGTTTCCGGTGCGCTCGGTGACCGGTACGGCCACCGACACCGCCATGCAGCGCTCCCCCGCCGAGCCGTAGGCCGCGCCCATCAGGGCCTCGGCCGCGACCTCGATGTCCGCGTCGGGCATCACTACCATGTGGTTCTTCGCTCCGCCCAGCGCCTGGACGCGTTTCCCGTTCACCGAGCCGGTGGAGAAGACGTATTTCGCGATCGGGGTCGAGCCGACGAAGCTCACCGCCCCGACGCGCGGATCGGTGAGCAGCGTGTCGACCGCCTCCTTGTCGCCGTTCACGACGTTCAGCACCCCCGGGGGCGCGCCCGCCTCGAGCATCAGCTCGGCGAGCCGCAGCGGGCACGAGGGGTCCTTCTCCGAGGGCTTGAGGATGAAGGTGTTGCCGCAGGCGATCGCCATGGGGAACATCCACATCGGCACCATCGCCGGGAAGTTGAACGGTGTGATGCCGGCGACCACGCCCAGCGGCTCGCGGAAGGAGAAGGTGTCGACGTCGGTCGAGACCTGGTCGGAGTAGTCACCCTTGAGCAGGCTGGGGATGCCGCAGGCGAACTCGACGACCTCCAGCCCCCGCTGCACCTCCCCCAGCGCATCGGAGAGCACCTTGCCGTGCTCGTCGGTGATCAGCTCGGCGATCTCCGAGGCACGCGCGTTGACGATCTCACGGAAAGCGAACAACACCTTCGTGCGCTTGCTGATCGAGGTCTGCGACCAGTCCGCGAAGGCATCGCTCGCTGCCGCGATGGCAGCCTCGACGTCGCTTACGTCTGCCAGCAGGACCTCGGCCTGCTGCTCGCCGGTCGCCGGGTTGTAGACCGGAGCCGTTCGATCCGACACTCC
>DATEGT010000023.1:0-3613 GCA_035280025.1 Burkholderiales bacterium
GAAGATCGCCCAGGCCACGCCTTGCGGCATGACGCGCGCGAGCGACAGCCCGAGGAGCAGCATCAGCACGTGCCCGGGCGGCACGAACATGGGGATGTTGCCCAGGCGGTACGTATACAGCCTCCAGCCCAGCGAGAGCGCAATCTCCCCGCTGGTGGCGATGACCAGGCAGGCCATCAGGGCGCGGCGCTCGTCGCTGCGCACTTCCCTCAGGACATAGAACAGCACCACCCAGACGGCCGCGCTGAGCGCCGTCTGCCCCGGGATATCGGTGAGGATGTCGACGAGCAGGCCCGCCGCCATCGTCGCGACGATGACGAGGGCGTCCGGGGCCCGGACGCTGGACGGTCTTAGCGCGAGCGCGGAGCTCACGATCGCCGGGATCGGGGGAAGACCGGCATGGAGCTCAGATCGATCCGATCAGCGCCCGCAGGACGTGCCGGTGGCAACGCGCATCGTCCTCGGCGCAATGGCAGAGCAGCGTCACGTTTCCGCGCTGCGCAAGGCGCTTGATCAGGCGGAGCGTGAATTTCTGCCCGTGGTTCTTGATGGTGCGGCTGCGCCTGTCGATCGGGCCGTCGAGGAACAGCTCCTTGCGGTATTCGCGCGCAAACTGCGCCCGCGAGATCGCGCCGCGCTGCACGCGGCCGAGGACCTGCTCGCTCGGGCCCAGGCTCGGCATCCAGACGTCGTAGCGCGATTTCGGCAGGCCGCGGCCGCGGAAGCGGGCGGCGAGGATGCGCAGGCCGTCGGCCTTGCGATCGATCGCGGTGTGGACGCTCTTCGTTTTCAGCATGGGCTTCCGATGTCAGGCATCGCCGGCCGCCTTCTGCCGCCTCAGGATCCACAGCCCCAGCAGCGCGTAGCCGAGCGTCACCGCGCCGAGGAATGTCCAGAACCACGCGAAGCTGCGCCACTCGTCTCCGCGCGAAACGAAGCCGTCGATCGCGACGGCGAAGCATATCGCCGCGAAGATCGTGGACAGGGTCACGCTCAGCCGCATCGAGATCAAGGCTGCTCCACAGTGTGTCGGGCAAGACGAAATTCGCGATCGGCTACCAGCTCGATACCTTCGCCACCGATTTCTCGACCTCGCGGCCGAGCAGGGCCGGATTCTGCTTCCTGATGACCGTGAGGTCGCGGTCGTAGAAGTCGTTGAACGTGGCGACACCCTTGTTCGGGGACCAGTTCATGTCGAAGTTGCCGACGTATTCGAAGGCGTTCGCCTTGACGCTGAAAGGGATGTTCATCGTCGTACTCGACCTCCAGGAAGTCGTCACCGTTCCGTTCGACGCGGAGGCCCTGAAATTGTGGAACGCGCACTTGCCCGGGGGCAGCTGAACCACGTGAATCTTGCCCATGGGCCTGTCCGCAGACAGCTGAAGATCCGCTGAAATCGGGATCGAAAGGCGGTCTCCATCGATGTACCGGGCCAGTCCGTAGCTGTTCTCGAGCTTGCCCGACGCGCCCGAAACGCATTCGAAGCTCAGGTTCCCGGACAGCGCATTTCCGTAACGGCCGGTGCTCGTCACCGATACCACCACCACGCCCGTCTGGGCCGTATTGGGCGGAACGAACGAGCCGTTCATCTCTATGCCCGCAGCACAGCCGCCGAGGATCA
Organism: Burkholderiales bacterium; assembly: GCA_035280025.1. Lineage (GTDB taxonomy): Bacteria > Pseudomonadota > Gammaproteobacteria > Burkholderiales > SG8-39 > VBDM01. The sequence goes on from DATEGT010000023.1 coordinate 1,622, forward strand.
GGACGGCGATCAGAACCGTGCTTCTTTCTCCCATGGGTCGTCTCCCTGAACGAAACCTGTGCATTCTATTCCAGCGTCGAGTTCTCACGCGTCGAGGACGTCTTCCTGCAGGAACTGCAGCACCGCCACCTCGTCGCGGCGCAGCGCTCCCATGGGCGTCGCCCTGCGGGCCTGCTTCGCGAGCGGCTGGGGCGCGAGCGGCGCGGTGAGCCCCTGCAGGTAGGCGCGCACCAGGCCGGGGTGGACATAGTACTTCCGGCAGACCGCGCGCGTGTTGCCGAGGCGCTTCGCCACGGCGTCGATCGCGCGGATCATGTTGCGCTGGGCTTCGCGCTGGCTCCTCGAGGGTCCCAGCGCGAACAACTCCCGGGCGGCGAGCATGGTGCCGGCCCAGGTGCGGAAGTCCTTGGCGGTGATGTCGCGGCCCGTGATCTCGCGCAGGTACGCGTTGACGTCGTCCGACGAGATCGTCTGCCGCTTTCCCGCCTCGTCGATGTACTTGAACAGCTCGTGCCCCGGGAGATCCTGGCACTGCTGGACGATGCGCGCGAGCTTCCGGTCGGTGATCGCGATGGCGTGCTCCACTCCGCTCTTGCCGCGGAACGAGAAGTGCAGCTTCGCGCCTTTCACCTCCACGTGGCGCCCGCGCAGGGTGGTGAGGCCGAAGGACCGGTTCTCGCGCGCGTACTCGTCGTTGCCGACGCGGATGAGCGTCTTGTCGAGCAGGCTCACCACGGTCGCGAGGATCTGGCGGCGGGTGAGGTCGCGCGCGCGCAGGTCGCGCTCGATGCGCTCGCGGATCTCCGGGAGGATCTCGCTGAACTCGAGCATGCGGCGGAACTTGGATTTGTCGCGCGTGTCGCGGTACAGCGGGTGATAGCGGTACTGCTTGCGGCCGCGCGCGTCGCGGCCGGTCGCCTGCAGGTGGCCGTTGGGATCCGGGCAGATCCACACGTCGGTCCACGCGGGCGGGATCACCAGGGAATTGATGCGCTTCTTTTCCGCGGGGTCGTCGATCTTCGCGCCGCCTGGCGCATAGAACACCCAGCCCTTGCCGGCGCGCTTGCGCGTGATGCCGGCGATCCCGTCGGTAACGTAGGACAGGCCGGCGCGCGCGGCGGCCTCGCGGTGCTCGTCGACTCTGGGCGAGATCATCGCCCAGAGTTTAGCGGGTTCAGTCGCGGGCGGCTTTTATCCAGTCCGCGGCCTGGACGCGGCCGACCGGGACCAGCTTGCCCATCCCGTCGGGCCTGAACACCGACGCCTCACCTTCGCGGATCTCGAACCAGTCCTTGCCGAAGGCGTCGAGGATGTTGGGCTTGTGCGTGACGATCAGGGTGTTCTTCCCGGCCGCGGGCTTGGTCGCCGCCATCTTGCGCAGCGCCGTGGCGCGGCGGTCGTTCTCGATCGGGGTGACCACCAGGCCGCCTTCGGTGAGATCGAGCGTCGCGACGACGTCGCGCCCGCTCACGAGCCTGCCCGTCTCCACGGCGCGGTTGAACTTGCTGGTGTAGACCTCGCCCAGCGGGATGCCGAGCTTCTTGTAGGCGGCGCCGACCTGCTGCGCCACCTCCTTGCCCTGTTCGCTCAGCAGGCGCTGCTGGGCGACGTTGTCGGGGTGCAGCGGATCGGTATCGGCCTGGTCGCGGTTGGTCGCACCGTGGCGGAACACGATCACGTGGCCGCCCTGCCTGAGCTGCGCGGCGAGGGATTTCAAATCCGGCGTCTGAGCGAGCGCCGGAACGGCGTGGAGAGGCAGGGCCGCCGCGACCCACTGTGCCGTTTTGAGCATGGGGTTCTCCCTGGGGGACAACCCCGCGATTATCTGGCGCGCGCGGCGGTCCACCACGGCGGCGAAACAAATGAAACAAAAATCCGCGCTCAGCTCTTGCCGGGGTGCAGCGCTCCGCATTTCGAGCAGGTGCGGAGTTTCTCGCTCGCGTAGAACTTCTCGAAGAGCGGTGGGAGGTCGCGCACGATACTCTTTAGTTG
>DATEGT010000024.1:0-14272 GCA_035280025.1 Burkholderiales bacterium
TACAGCTATTCGCACCGCGCGCAGATCGGCCACGAGGTCAAGAGCCGTGCGCAGGAGAACCACATTCTCTACAACCGCATCACCGACGAGGACGGCACCGCGAGCTACTCGATCGACCTGCCGCAGACCGGCCTGTCCTTCATCATCGGCAACATGATCGAGCAGGGGCCGAATACCGACAACCCGGCGATCATCGCCTACGGCGCAGAGAACACGAACAACCCGGACCACAATCTCTATGTGGTCAACAATACGATCGTGAACGACCGCACCCAAGGCGGCCAGTTCATCACCATCGCCGGCGGGACGACGGCGCGCTTCGTGAACAACCTTTTCGTCGGCCCCGGCACCGTCCCGGGCGGGGCGGGCGTCACTTCGACGACCAACCTGACTTTCAGCTCGGGGTCGGCCGCGGGGCTGGTGGACGCCGCCGCCCTCGACTACCACCTCACGTCGACGTCACCCGCGCGCAACGCCGGTACCAGTCCGGGAAGCGCGGGAAGCGTGAGCCTTGTGCCCACCAGCCAGTACCTGCACCCCATCAGCCGCGAAAACCGCCCGACCGACGTCACCATCGACGTCGGCGCGTTCGAGTTCCAGTAGCGGGTCAGCGGGGCCGGCAGATGCGCTCGGAGATCAGCTCTCCGGCGAGCTGATGGCCCTTTTCGTTCAGGTGTCCCGAGCCCGGCCTGGTATTGGGAAAGCCGTGCAGGTAGACGTGATTCCTCTCGGCGTACGCCTGGAGCGGCGGTGCGAGAAGCAGGACGTCCAGCTTCCGCCTGTCGCCGAGAGCGCGCAGGCGGCGCTCCACGTAGAGGAGATCGCCTGCGCCTACGCCGCGCGCGAACTGATCCCGGACCTTAGGGTCGGGATTGACCTGAATTCCGATGGGGATCGCGACGAGCAGGAAGCGGGCTCCCATGCCCGCCGCCTCGTCGCGTATCTCGACGACCAGGCGCTCGGTGAGGTCCCAAGCGTCGCGCCAGGACGCGGAGTCCGGCGGTAGGAAGATCTTCTCGTCCACGCCGGGTTCCGTGTTCGGGCTTCGCGGGGTGCGGGATTTCCCGGCGGAGAGCTGCTCGACCGCCACCCTGGCCCGCCGCAGCAGCTGGAACGTGCGCAGGTCGAACAACGTCTTTCTCACGCCGAACGTCCTCTTGTACGAGAGGTACTCGGGGTCGCTCAGAAAGCCGTCGTCCTCCACCAGGGCGCCGTTCTCCACGCGGAAGAACGGACGCAATTTCATCGGCTCGAGCTCGCGCGAATTGTTCCTCACGTCATTGCCCGCGTAGAAGGCAAGCACGACGATGTCCGGCGCATAGGCCGCGACGCGATGCCGCAGGGTCAGGAGTTCCTGGGCGGTCCCGTATCCGGAAACGCCGAAGTTGAGGACCTCGATGTCTCTCCCGCCGAACGCCTTGCACTCCTTGACCCGGCGCCCGGCGACCGACCAGAACGTCGCGTCCAGCGGGACCTGGAGCGCTTCCGCCATGGAATCGCCCAACACCGCGATACGGATCGTTCCCGGCGGCTTTTTCTTGGAATGCTCCCGGTCGCGCAGCCCGTCGCTGCTGATCTTGATGAGCGCCTCGCCCTCGGTCCGGTTCCAGCCTTCCGCGCCCGGACGGAGCGCCACCCCGACGACATCGTCGTACGTGTAGAAGATGGGGTAGCTGAAGTCGATGATCCTCAGCAGGAGCTCTCCGAGAACCAGGGCGACGCACAGGCTCGCGCCCAGGAGTATCGCGTTCTGCAGCCAGCTCTTGATGGACTTCTCCTCGACCGGGGATTCGTGAGTGCTGGCACGATACTTGGGCGTCCCCAGGATTTCAAGTGACCATCCCGAGCGGGCTGCTATACTCGATTCGATTTCACTCCATGAACCCGCGAAGAACGGGCCGATCATCGACGTGGACGCGGCGGCATCACAGGCGGGTGCGGTAGAGGTGCGGGAGCTGCAGCCCGCCGATTCCCATCGGTGGGACGAGTTCGTTTCCGCGTGCGGCGAAGCCACCTTCTTCCATCGCGCCGGATGGAAGACCGTCATAGAAAGGTCCTTCGGGCACCGTGCCCGGTTCCTCTTCGCCGAGGCCGGCGGCCGCATCGAAGGCGTGCTGCCCCTGGCGGAGGTCAACAGCGTTCTGTTCGGCCACGCGCTCGTGTCGCTGCCTTTCTGCGTCTACGGCGGGGTCGCCGCGGCAAGCGAGCGCGCCCGACACGCGTTGGACGAGGCCGCCGTGGCAATGGCGGAGGAGGCGCGCGTCGGCCACCTCGAATACCGCTCGCTCGCGGCCCGCCATCCCGATTGGGGGCACAGCGACCTCTACGTGACATTCCGGAAGGCGATCGATCCCGACATCGAGAAGAACATGCTCGAGATTCCGCGCAAGCAGCGCGCGATGGTTCGCAAGGGACTCAAGGCGGGACTGAAGGGCGAAGCCGACGACGGCGTGGAGCGCTTCTTCTCGGCGTACTCGCAGAGCGTCCACCGGCTGGGCACGCCGGTCTTCTCCAAGCGCTACTTCGAGATTCTGCGGGAAACGTTCGGCCGGGACTGCGAGATCCTGACGGTCACGCTGGAAGGGGGGCTCGTCGCCAGCGTCATGTCGTTCTATTTCCGCGACGAGGTGCTCCCGTATTACGGCGGCGGCACCGATCGCGCGAGAGACCTCGCGGGCAACGATTTCATGTACTGGGAGCTGATGCGGCGCGCGTGCGAGCGCGGGCTGCGCGTTTTCGACTACGGTCGCAGCAAGCGCGGCACCGGTTCCTTCGATTTCAAGAAGAACTGGGGCTTCGAGCCGCAGCCGCTGCACTACGAATACCGCCTGGTGCGGGGAAAGCGCGTGCCGGAGGTGAACCCGCTCAATCCAAAGTACCGGCTGGCGATCAAGATGTGGCAACGCCTGCCCTTGTCCCTCGCGAACCGCATCGGGCCGCTTATCGCGCGCAATCTCGGCTGACCGATGAAAGAGCTGCTGTTTCTGGCGCATCGGATCCCGTATCCGCCGGACAAGGGCGACAAAATCCGCTCGTTTCACCTGCTCCGCCATCTCGCCCCGCGCTACACGGTGCACCTCGGCGCATTCATCGACGACGCGCGGGACTGGAGTCACGTCGCGTCCGTGAAAGAGATGTGCGGCGAGACCCGCTTCGTGGCCTTGCAGCCGGGACGCGCGAAAGCGCGGAGCCTGGCTGCGCTCGCGACCGGCGAGCCTCTGACCCTGCGCTACTTCCATGATGCCGCTCTGTCGCGCTGGGTCGCGGACCTGCTCGCCGCGCGCCGCATCGAGCGGGCCCTCGTCTTCAGCTCGGCGATGGCGCAATACCTCGAAGCGATCCCCGCGCAGGCGATGCGCCGGGTGCTGGATTTCGTGGATCTCGACTCGGACAAGTGGCGCCAGTACGGCGAGCGCAGCCGCGGACCCCTGCGGTGGCTGTATCGGCGCGAGGCCGAGACGCTCTTCCGGGCGGAGCGCCGCTACGCCGCGGCCTTTGACGCGAGCCTCTTCGTATCCGACGCGGAGGCGCGGCTTTTCGCCGATCAGGCCCCGGAATCGGCGGCGCGCGTGTCGGTCGTCAAGAATGGCGTCGATACCGACTATTTTTCCCCGCAGCGCGCGTACCCGGATCCGTTCGCGGCCGGGGAGGCGGCGCTCGTGTTTACGGGGGCGATGGACTACTGGGCGAACGTCGACGCGGTGGTCTGGTTCGCCCGCGAGGTCCTGCCGCGCGTGCGCTCGGATTTTCCGCAGGCCTGCTTCTACGTCGTCGGAGCCCGTCCTTCGCGGGCCGTGCTCGACCTCGCGCAGCTTCCGGGCGTGAAGGTGACGGGAACCGTGCCCGACACGCGGCCCTATCTCGCGCACGCGCGCGCCGCCGTCGCGCCGTTGCGCATGGCGCGCGGCGTCCAGAACAAGGTGCTGGAAGCGATGGCTATGGCGCGCCCCGTCGTCGCGAGCCCGCAGGCGGTCGCCGGAATCGGCCCCTGCGCCGAGCTTCGCGAGTGGAGTTCGGACGCGCCCGACGCCATGGCGCGCTCCCTCGCGCGATTGCTGCGCGACGCCGCCCCCGCGGGGCTGGGCGAGGCGCTGCGCGCGCACGTGCTCCGGCACTACGGGTGGAGCGACAATCTCGCGCGGGTGGAAGCGATCCTCGAGGGGACGCATTGACTCGCGGCCGTCCCGGCGACGCGCCGCTGGTCGCCCACGTCATCTACCGGTTCGACGTGGGCGGCCTCGAGAACGGGCTGGTCAACCTGCTGAACCGCATGCCGGCAGCTCGCTTCCGCCACGTCATCGTCAGCCTCACCGATCACTCGGATTTCCGCGATCGGCTGAAGCGGGACGACGTCGAGGTTTTCGATCTGCACAAACCTCCGGGGAACAGTCCGCGAACGCTGCTCGCGCTGTGGCGGCTCTTCCGGCGCGTGCGCCCGGATATCGTCCATACCCGCAACGTGGCGGCGCTCGACGCGACGGTCCCGGCCGCCCTCGCCGGGGTTCCGGTGCGCATCCACGGCGAGCACGGCCGCGACGTCGACGACCTGGACGGAACCAATACGAGGCGCCAGCTGGTGCGCCGCCTCTACCGTCCGTTCATCCACCAGTACATCGCCGTATCGCGAGATTTGGCACAGTACTTGCAAGACAAGATCATGGTCCCGCCCTCGCAAATCGCACAAATCATGAATGGCGTCGATTCGTCTCTTTTCCGGCCGGTGGGCGAGCGCCGCGACGAGGTGCCGCACCCTGGCTTCTGCGGCCCGGAGCATTTCGTCATCGGCACCGTGGGGCGGATGCAGCAGGTCAAGGATCAGCTCACGCTCGCGCGGGCCTTCGTGCGGCTCGTGCAGATCATGCCCGGCGCGGAGCAGCGCCTGCGGCTCGTGATGATCGGGGAGGGGCCGCTGCGCGAACGGGTGCGCGCGCTGCTCGCGGAAGCCGGTCTGGAAAAGCTCGCCTGGCTTCCGGGGAAGCGCGACGACGTCGCCCGTATAATGCGCAGCTTCGATCTTTTCGTGCTGCCTTCGCTCGCCGAAGGCATCTCCAACACGATTCTCGAGGCGATGGCGACCGGCCTTCCGGTGCTCGCGACCGCCGTGGGCGGCAATCGCGAGCTGGTGCGGGAAGGGGAGACCGGGACGCTCGTGCCGCGCGACGACCCGGAGCGCATGGCGTCGGCATTGCGCGCCTACGCGGTGAGCGCCGAGCTGTGCCGGCGCCAGGGCAGGGAGGCGCGGCGCGCGATCGAAACGGACTTCGGGATGGAAGCGATGGTAAACGGATACATGAAGATCTACGACACCTGGCTTGCGAAGAGCGCGGGCCGCAAGGGGAGCTGACCCCCGTGTGCGGCATCTCCGGGATCTTCGACGGCAAGGGCAGGCGCTCGATCGACCGCGCGCTGGTCGAGCGCATGAACGCCTCCCTGCACCATCGCGGGCCCGACGCCGGCGGGGTGCACCTGGAGCCCGGGGTCGCGCTCGCGCACCGGCGCCTTTCGATCATCGACATCTCGACCGGCCAGCAGCCCCTGTACAACGAGGACGGCAGCGTGGGCGTGGTATTCAACGGCGAGATCTACAACTTCCAGGACCTGGTGAAGGAGCTCGCAGACGCAGGGCACCGCTTTCGCACGCGCTCCGACACCGAGGTCATCGTCCACGGCTGGGAGCAGTGGGGCGCGTCCTGCGTCACGCGCTTCCGCGGCATGTTCGCCTTCGCGTTGTGGGACCGCAGCCGCGAGACGCTGTTTCTCGCTCGCGACCGCCTGGGCGTGAAGCCGCTGTACTACGCGCAGCTCCCCGACGGGCACTGGATCTTCGGCTCCGAGATGAAGGCGCTTCTCGTCCATCCGGGGCTGTCCCGCGAGATCGATCCCATCGCGGTCGAGGAGTATTTCGCCTACGGCTACGTGCCCGAGCCGCGGACGATCTTCAAAGGCGTGTTCAAGCTTCCATCGGCTTGCACGCTGAGTCTCAAACGCGGCGCCCCGGCCGCGGTGCCGGTCGAATACTGGGATGCACCTTTCAAGGCCGGCGCGGCGCCGAGCGAGGAAGACGCGCGCGAGGAGCTGATCGCGCGGCTGCGCGAATCGGTGAAGCTGCGCCTGATCTCGGAGGTTCCGCTCGGCGCCTTCCTGTCCGGCGGCGTCGATTCCAGCGGCGTGGTGGCGATGATGGCGGGCCTGTCGGCGGATCCCGTCGTCACCTGCTCGATCTCCTTCGGCGATCCGGCCTACAACGAGTCCGCGTACGCTCGGACGGTCGCGGATCGATACCGCACCCAGCACCACGTCGAGCAGGTGGACCCGGACGATTTCAGCCTGGTCGACCGTCTCGCCGCGCTCTACGACGAGCCTTACGCCGACAGCTCGGCGATCCCCACCTACCGCGTGTGCGAGCTCGCGAGAAAGACCGTGACCGTCGCGCTCTCGGGCGACGGCGGCGACGAGAACTTCGGCGGTTACCGCCGCTATCGCTGGCACATGAACGAGGAGCGGGTGCGCTCGCTGCTGCCGCTAGGCCTGCGCCGTCCCGCCTTCGGGCTCGCGGGCTGGCTCTATCCCAAGGCCGACTGGGCGCCGCGCGTGCTGCGCGCCAAATCGACGCTGCAGGCGCTGGCACGCGATTCCGTCGAAGCCTATTTCCACAGCGTCTCGCAGCTCCACGACGGCATGCGCCGCAAGCTCTTCAGCGAGCGCTTTCGCGGCGAGCTGCAGGGCTACGCCGCGGTCGAGGTCCTGAAGCGCCACGCCGCCCGCGCGCCTTCGGATCATCCCCTGTCGCTGATCCAGTATCTGGACCTGAAGACCTACCTGGTCGGAGACATCAACACCAAGGTCGACCGCGCGAGCATGGCGCACTCGCTCGAAGTGCGCGAGCCCCTGATGGACCATCCGCTGGTGGAGTGGCTGTCGAACCTGCCTCCCGAATTCAAGCTGCGAAACGGCGAGGGCAAGGTGCTGCTGAAGAAAGCGCTCGAGCCGTACCTGCCGCCCGAGATCCTGTACCGGCCCAAGATGGGCTTCGCCGTTCCGCTGGCGAAGTGGTTCCGCGGGCCCCTGCGCGAGCCGGTGAGGAAGGCCGTGCTGGGGCCGGTGCTCGCCGAAACCGGGTGGTTCAACGCGGGCTACCTGCGGCGTCTGGTCGAGGATCACCAGTCGGGGGTGAGCGACTACAGCACTCCCCTGTGGGCCCTGCTGATGTTCGAGTCCTTCCTGCGCAACGTGATGGACGCGCGCGCCGCGAGCGAGTCGAACGCGGCCACCGTTCACTGACGTCGGATGAAGATCCTGACGTTCAGCACGCTCTACCCGCACGCCGCGCGCCCGAGCCACGGTATCTTCGTCGAGACCCGATTGCGGCACCTGCTTGCGAGCGGCAGGGTCGAGTCGCAGGTCGTGGCGCCGGTGCCTTGGTTTCCTTCGCGGAACGCCCGTTTCGGCGAGTACGCCGTCCACGCCCGCGCGCCGCGCGAGGAGCTGCGCCACGGGATCCAGGTGCTGCACCCGCGCTATCCGCTGTTGCCCAAGATCGGCATGACGATCTCGCCGCTGCTCCTGGCGTGCGCGGTGACGCCTTTCGTCGAGCGGGTGCTGCGCAGCTACCCCTTCGATCTGATCGACGCGCACTATTTCTATCCCGATGGCGTCGCCGCGGCCATGATCGGAAAGCGCCTCGGCAAGCCGGTCGTGATCACCGCTCGCGGGACCGACGTCAACCTGATCCCGCGCTACCGCCTGCCGCGCGCGATGATCCGCTGGGCCGCGCGCCGGGCATCCGGAATGATCGCCGTGGCACGCGCGCTGAAGGACGACCTCGTCCGGATCGGCGTACCGGGCGAGCGCATCGAAGTGCTGCGCAATGGAGTCGACCTGCGGCTGTTCCGGCCGGTCGAGCGCGACGCCGCGCGGGTCCGCCTGGGATTCTCGCGCGTCACGCTGCTGTCGGTAGGCCATCTGATCCCGCGCAAGGCCCACGACCTCGTGATCCGCGCGCTGAGGTCCCTGCCCGCAATGGACCTCGTCGTCATCGGCGACGGGCCGGAACGGGGCACGCTGGAGGCGCTGGCGCGAGACACCGCGGTCGCCGACCGCGTCAGGTTCGTCGGTTCCGTGTCGCAGGACGAGCTGCGGAGCTACTACGGAGCGGCCGATGCGCTGATCCTCGCATCGAGCCGCGAAGGGTGGGCGAACGTGCTGCTGGAATCGATGGCCTGCGGCACGCCGGTAGTCGCCAGCCGGGCGGGCGGCTCTCCGGAGGTCGTGTCGGCGCCTGAGGCCGGCGTGCTGATGGCGGAGCGCACTCCGGAAGCGGTCGTCGAGGGCGTGGAGCGCCTGTTCGCCCGCCATCCCGATCGCGCGGCCACCCGGCGCTACGCGGAGCAATTCAGCTGGGAAGAGACCACCCGCGGGCAGCTGCGATTGTTCGAAAGCGTGATTTGAAGATCCTCTACCACCACCGCACGCGCTCCAAGGACGGGCAGTACGTCCATATCTCGGAGCTCATCCACGCGCTCCGGAAGCTCGGCCACGAGGTGCTGGTGGTCGCCCCCTCGGCGATGGAGCACGCGGAGTTCGGCTCCGACGCCGGCGTCGTCGCGCTCTTGAAGCGATTCGTCCCGCGGTTCGCCTACGAATTGATGGAGCTTGCCTACTCGCTCCTCGCCTACCGGCGGCTCAAGCGCGCGGTGGTCGGTTTCCGGCCCGATTGCCTGTACGAGCGCTACAATCTGCTCCTGCCCGCGGGCGTCTGGATCAAGAGGAACTTCGGACTTCCCATGCTGCTGGAGGTCAACGCGCCGATTTTCGAGGAGCGCGCGAGATACGACGGGATATCCCTCAAGCGCCTCGCGGCGTGGTCGCAGCGCTACGCTTGGCGCAACGCCGATTTCGTGCTTCCGGTGACGCGGGTGCTGGCCGGCATGGTGCGGGACGCGGGAGTCCCCGGCGAGCGGATCGCCGTGATTCCGAACGGAATCGACCCCGACCGATTCGGCAATAATTCCTTGCCGGCCGAAGTCGCCAAGGCGAAGCTCGGCCTTCGCGACAGGCTGGTGCTGGGGTTTACGGGGTTCGTGAGGGAGTGGCACGGCCTGGAGCGCGTGATCGATCTGGTCGCGGACCGTGCTGGCGGTCCGGGGCTGCATCTGCTGGTCGTGGGGGATGGTCCAGCGCGGGAAGCCTTGCAGGCGAGGGCAAGAGAGCGTGGGATCGTGGATCGCGTTACCTTAACCGGAGTGATCGATCGGGACCGTGTGCCCGGGTATGTCGCGGCGTTCGACGTCGCGCTGCAGCCCGCAGTCGTCCCCTACGCGTCGCCGCTGAAGCTTTTCGAATACCTCGCGATGGGACGCGCGATCGTCGCTCCCGCGACACCGAACATCGAGGAAATTCTCACCGACGGCGAGAACGCCGTGCTGTTCGATCCGGAAGAACCGGATGCGATGCTGCGCGCGATCGAGCGGATCTGCGCCGACGGCGGGCTGCGCCGCCGCGTCGCCGAAGGCGCCAGGAACACGATCGCGCTCAAAAAGCTGACCTGGGACAACAACGCGCGGCGCGTCGCCGAGCTGTTCGAGCGGCTCCTGCGTCGGCCACCCGCCGCCGCGCAACGCGGGGCTCCTCAAGCATGAGAGACGTCGTCCTGGCCGCGTTCCTGTTCGGCTCCCTGCCGTTCATCCTGTGGCGGCCTTCGATCGGCGTGTTCCTGTGGGTCTGGGTGAGCATCATGGCGCCTCACCGCATGACGTTCGGCTTTGCCCACAATTTCGCGTTTGCGCAGCTCATCGCGATTTCGACGCTCGTCGGCATCCTCTTCTCCAGGGAGCCGAAGCGGCTCCCGGTCACGAAGGTCACCGTGACGCTGTTCCTGCTGTGCTTGTGGATAAGCATCTCCACGCTGTTTGCTCTCGACACCGAGCTCGCGCTGCCGATGTGGGAGCGGGTGATGAAGATCCAGCTGATGCTTTTCGTCAGCCTCTACATCCTCCACAGCAAGCAGCACGTGCAGACGCTGTTGTGGGTCACGACCCTGTCGGTGGCGTTCTTCGGAGTGAAGGGCGGTCTATTCACCCTGAGGGGCGGCGGCGAGCTGCTGGTGTGGGGGCCGGAGGGGTCGTTCATCGAGGACAACAATTCGCTTGCGCTTGCGACGGTCATGACGATTCCCATGGTGTACTACCTGTACCTGCAGACGACGAAGCGCTGGCTGCGCTGGAGCCTTCTCGGCGCCACCGTGCTCTGCGGCTTTTCCGTGCTCGGCTCCTACTCGCGCGGGGCATTTCTCGCGATCGGCGCGATGATGGGATTCCTGTGGACGAAGAGCCGGGGCAAGGCGTGGACCGCCATGGCCCTGATCGTGATGATTCCGATCGCCATCGGGTTCATGCCCGAGAAATGGATGGAGCGGATGGAGTCGATCCAGACGTACCAGCAGGACGCGTCTTCGATGGGGCGGATCAACGCTTGGATGATGGCCGTCAATCTTGCGAACGACAGGCCTCTCACGGGTGGCGGCTTCGAGATCTACAACCACAAGGTGTTCGACCGCTACGCTCCCAACCCGGACGATCTCCACGCCGCGCACAGCATCTACTTCCAGGTGCTGGGCGAGCACGGTTACGTGGGGCTGATGATCTATCTCCTCCTCTGGATCTCGGTGTGGCGCGAGGCGTCATGGATCATCCGGAACTCCAGGGGCCGGGAGGAGCTGCGATGGTCGCTGGATCTCGCGAGAATGATACAGGTCAGCCTGATCGGCTACGCCGTGGGAGGCGCGTTCCAGAACCAGGCCTATTTCGACCTGCCCTACGAGCTGCTCGCCGCAATCGTCCTGACCCGCGAGCTGGTCGCCAAGCACATCAAGGGACTCGATCAGAAGGAGAGCGCGCCGCCGGCTCCGCAGGCGGGCGCGCCGGCGGCGGTCGCGCAGGGCATGGTCACGAGGTCGGGCCTGGACCCGCAGGCGCGCGGGTAGGAGCTAGACCCGGTCCTCTCTGGTGCGAAAGGTATTCTGAAGCAGGCGCAGGGCGAACTTCCCGGGCGTCCTGTCCCAGGGGGTGAATCGTGGCAGCTGATAGCGATCGCTCGCGGCGTGTCCCACCCCCCACGCCGTGCTGACCGCAGCCTCGAACTCCAGGTCCTCCACCATGGCGACATGCTCCCGGCCGTAGTCGCGGCCCGGTTTTCCGTTGGGATACGCGAACACCCTGACCGGGGCGCCCGTGATCTCCTCGAGGCGGCGCTTGCCGTCTCCGATCTCCGCGGACGCGCGTTTCGCGTCGAGCGCCGCGAGTATGGGGTGCGTCACGGTATGGGCCCCGATTTCCATTTCGCTCGCGTGCAGCTGGCGCACCTGATCGACCGTCATCATGAGATCCGACGGCAGCTCTCCGGGCACCTCCGCGGTGAGCAGCTCGACGCGCCGCTGCCGCTCCTCCTGCGGGAGATACTTCAGGGCGTCCAGCACCTTTCCGATCGCCCGGCGCTTGAGGCCGGGCGTCGAGATCTCTAGGCTGCCGAGCGCGAGGGAACGCGCGTCGAGCTCCTCGCCCCGGGCGTTGCGCACGGTTTCGATCACGCTGTCGTTCCACATCCTGCCGCCGTCCAGGAAGCTGGTGGCCACGAAGAACGTCGCCGGAACCGCGCGCCGGCGCAGTATCGGCAGGGCAACCGTGGCGTTGTCCGCGTAGCCGTCGTCGAAGGTCACGCAGGCAGAGCGCACCGGCAGAGTTCCTTCCCTGAGGCGCGCGGCCGCTTCCCGCAGGGGAAGCACCGTGAACCAACGTTTCAGGACTTCGAGTTGCCAGTCGAACTCCGCCGCGCAGACTTCGTAAGGCGCCAGAGGATCGGGTTCCGCAAGGACGCGATGGTAGATGAGTATCGACAGGCAGCGCGAAAACGGGCCCATCACGAATCCCAGCGTGTCGCGAGGCGTCGCGTCAGCGCTCCGCGCGCGGCGGCTGGTGTTTCCCGCGATTGCCCTTGCCCTGCTCGGCGTCGAGGACCGCAAGCCGCCGCAGGAGCGGCTTGGTGTCCGGCGACTCCGCGAGGCCTTTCTCCAGCCAGCTGCGGGCCTTCGCGAGCGCTCCGAGCCCCTTGAAATAGTCGCTCATGGCCGCGTACGCGGGCCAGTAATCCGGCTTGATATCGATCGCGCGCTGAAGAGCGCCGACGCCTTCCGGCCCCCGGTCGAGCGAGATGAGATTCTCGCCTTTCCGAGTGTACATCTCCGGGAGCAGTCCGAAGTCCGCCGGCGCCCGCTGGATGACGTAGTCGAACTCCCCGATCGAGACTCCCAGGTTGTGCATGCGGGCTTCGTGAGTCGGGGACAGATAGATCGCCCGGTTGGTGGCCATCAATCCGTAGCAGTAGTGGTGCATGTGGATGAAAGTGGGGCCCATGAGGTTCTTCCAATGCTCTATCTCCACCTTGTTGTCTCCCCCGGGCACCTTGGCGTTGAAGAACATCGTGTACTTGCAGTACTGCGGCAGCCGCAGTACGAGGCTGGGTTCGTAGGTGTGCGGGTCGTAGACCGCCTGCTGCGAACGGGCCGGGAACGATGCGAGGAGCGCAAGCGCGGCCCCGGCACAGGCGGCGATCGCGCAAGAGCGCGCTGGGCGGGCCTTCATCGCGGCGAATCGCGGCGGCATAGGGGATTGACCGGAAATCGCTTTATACCACAAGGCGGCGCTGCCTGAACCATTGCTCGAGCAGCATCAGCACCCAGACCATCGTCCCGTAGTAGCCGGCATGCGTATCGACCAGCGTCGAGGTCAGCTGGTCTATGAATTCCGCGCGGACGATGCGGCGCTTCTTGAGATCGGCCAGGCTGTCGAAGGCAAGCTGCCGCAGAGGCGGGTGCGCCTGCAGCCACGGGCCGAAGGGGAGCCCGAAGCCGTGCTTGGTCTTGGTGATGACCGCCTCGGGCAGGAATCCGCGCAGCGCCTCCTTGAAGAAGTACCTGAGACGGGTGCCTCTGAGCTTCAGCTTCGGTGGCAGGGCCGCCGAGAACTCCACCACGGCATCGTCGAGCAGGGGATAGCGGACCTCGACTCCGGCGAGCTCGCAGGCGCGGCCGACCTTGGGCAGGTCGTTGTCGGCGAGCGTGAACCTCAGATCCAGCGCAAGCATGCGATTGATGAGCGATCGCGCGTGCGCGCGGCCGTAGGCTTCGGCGAGCATTGCGCGGGGCTCCTGGAGGTCGACCGAGCCGAGGAATTCCGGAGCGAATATGTTCGCGGGGCCGAGGCGCTCCACCAGGTTGTAGTTGTCGTAGCGCTCCGGCATCGGCAGCGAGGCGTTCCTGATGTAGCGCTGCACTTTTCCCGCGATGCCGACCTCGGGAGCCAGGAACGCCAGGGGCTCTATCAGTCCCTTGCGCAGCGCCCGCGGCAAGTCGCTGTAGAGCGAATAGAGGTGCTGCTTGGCGTAGCGTTCGTTGCCGCCGAAGAGCTCGTCCCCCCCGTCGCCGCCGAGCAGGGTGCCGATGCCGTCCTCCTTCGCGAGCTTCGCGCAGAAATAGGTGGGCACCACCGAGGAGTTCCCGAACGGCTGATCGTAGACTCCCGCGATCCGCGGGATCGCGTCGACCACATCCGCCGGGGTGACGTAATACTCGTGATGCCGGGTGCCGAAATGCCGCGCGGCGATGCGCGCATAGCCCATCTCGTCGTAGCCTTGCGCCTCGAACCCGATGGAATACGTGCGCGCCGGCTTTCCCGTGACCTCGCCGAGCATGCCCGCGACGGTCGAGCTGTCGGTGCCGCCGCTCAGGAACGTTCCTGCCGCCGCGCCGCGCGCGGCCTCGCGGACGCCTTCTCGCAGCGCCGAGAGGAACGCCTCCTTGAGCTCGTGCACCGGGCGCGCCCCGTCTTCGACGTAGCGCATTTCCCAGTAGGGGCCGGTCTCGAGCCTGCCCTCGCGCCAAACGAGCTTCGTGCCCGGAAGGAGGCGCGATCGGCCCCGGTTGACGGTGTGAGGCGCGGGCACCATGTGGAAATAGACGTAGTCGTAGATCGCCTGGCTGCTGATGCCGGCGTCGCTCCCGGGGAAAGCGTTGATCGCATCCAGAGTCGACCCGAATACCAGCGCCCGTCCGACGAGTCCGTAGCACAGCGGGCGCGTACCCATCCGGTCTATCGCCAGCATCGCCTCGCCGCGCCCCTTCAGAACCGCGACGGCGCATGCGCCCGAAACGCCCGCGAGCACGCCGCTTCCTTCGCGCTCGTAGCCCCGCGCGAGGGCGTGCGCCGCGCCGTGGCGCTCG
>DATEGT010000025.1:0-35072 GCA_035280025.1 Burkholderiales bacterium
CCTTGTAGTTATTGATCGGCCCGCAGGGGACGTTCGCGGCGTCCAGGCGCTCGATCCAGTCCCGGTTCGCGCGCCGCTTCATGATGTCCCGTACGATCGGGATCAGCGCGGCGCGGTTGCGTATCCGGTCCGGCATGGTCCGGAAGCGCGGGTCGGCGGCGAGTCCGGGCTGCTCCGCCGCGGAGCAGAAGCTCGCCCACTGGCTGTCGTTGCCCGCGCCGAGAATCAGATGGCCGTCGGCGGTGGGGAAGACCTCGTACGGGAGCAGGTTCGGATGCGCGTTGCCCCAGCGCTTGGGCACGACGCCCGAGGCGAAGTAGTTGGAGATCTGGTTCGCCCCGAAGGCGACGATGGTATCGAGCAGCGCGACGTCGATGTACTGACCCTCCCCGGTCCGCTCCCGGTGCAGGAGCGCCGCGGTAACAGCGACGCTGGCGTACATGCCCGCCATGACATCGGTGACCGCGATGCCGACTTTCTGGGGACCGCCGCCCGGAAGCTCGTCGCGCTCCCCGGTGATGCTCATCAGGCCGCCCATCCCCTGAAAGATGAAGTCGTATCCCGGCAGGTGGGCGCTCGGGCCGGACTGGCCGTAGCCGGTGACCGAGCAATAGACGATGCCCGGGTTGAGCGCCTTCAGCTGCTCGTAGCCCAAGCCGTACTTGGCGAGGCCCCCGACCTTGTAGTTCTCCAGCAGCACGTCGCACTTCGCCGCCAGCCCGCGCGCGATCCTGCCGCCCTCGGCGGTCGCAATGTCGAGCGTCACCGATTTCTTGCCGCGGTTCACCGAGAGGAAGTAGGCGGATTCGCCGGTATCCTTGCCGTCGCGGTCCTTCAGGAACGGCGGACCCCAGCTTCGCGTGTCGTCGCCGGAACCGGGCCGCTCGATCTTGATCACTTCTGCGCCGAGGTCGGCTAGGTTCTGCGACGCCCAGGGGCCCGCGAGCACGCGCGTGAGATCGAGGACGCGAATGTGCGAGAGGGGACGCGGCATGGGGACGATTCGGGACGGGGCGATTATAATCCGTGTCGTTTTCTCCAGACGATACCGATGAAAATCCTGGTGGCGGTCAAGCGCGTGGTCGATTTCAACGTCAAGGTGCGCGTCCGCGCGGACGGCTCCGGCGTCGAGACGTCGAACGTCAAGATGTCCATGAATCCCTTCGACGAGATCGCGGTCGAAGAGGCGGTGCGGCTGAAGGAAGCGGGAACCGCGACCGAGATCGTCGCCGTGTCCTGTGGAGGCCCGGCCTGTCAGGAGACGCTGCGGACCGCGCTCGCGCTCGGAGCCGACCGCGCCGTCCTGGTCGAAAGCGACGCCGAGCTGCAGCCGCTGGCGGTGGCGAAGCTGCTGCGGGCGATCTCGCAAAGGGAGAGCCCGAACCTCGTGATCCTCGGCAAGCAGGCGATCGACGACGACTGCAACCAGACGGGACAGATGCTCGCGGCGCTGCTCGGCTGGCCGCAGGCGACCTTCGCCTCGAAGCTGAAGATCGCCGGGGACAGGGCCGAGGTGACGCGAGAGGTGGACGGAGGCCTGGAGACGATCTCGGTCAGGCTGCCGGCCGTGGTGACCACGGACTTGCGGCTCAACGAGCCGCGCTACGTCACGTTGCCGAATATCATGAAGGCGAAGAAGAAGACGCTGGAGGTGCTCAAGCCCGACGCGCTGGGAGTCGACGTCGCCCCGCGCCTGAAGACGCTCAAGGTCGAGGATCCTCCCAAGCGCAAGGCGGGCGTGAAGGTACCCGACGCGAAGGCTCTGGTGCTGAAGCTCCGCGCCGAGGCGAAGGTCATCGCATGAGCATTCTCGTCATCGCGGAGCACGACAACGCCGCGCTGAAGCCCTCGACGCTGAATACCGTCGCGGCGGCGGCGAAGATCGGGCGGCAGATTGCGGTCCTCGTCGCGGGGTCCGGCTGCGCCGCGGCGGCGCAGCAGGCCTCGGCGGCCGCAGGCGTCAGGAAAGTGCTCCTCGCCGACGCGGCGCACTACAAGGACCATCTCGCCGAGAATCTCGCGGCGCTCGTCGTCGCGCTGGCGCCCGCCTACACGCACATCCTCGCGCCCGCGACATCCTTCGGTAAGAACGTCGCGCCGCGCGTCGCGGCGCTGCTCGACGTGGCGCAAATCTCGGATATCGTCGAGGTCAAGGGCGCCGACACCTTCGTGCGGCCGATCTACGCGGGAAACGCGCTCGCCACGGTGCAATCGCAGGACAGGATCAAGGTGATCACGGTGCGCACGACCGGCTTCGACGCGGTCGCGGCGAGCGGGGGCTCGGCGGCGACCGAGAGCGCCCAGGGCGCCGCCGACGCCGGCCTTTCGGCGCTCGTGGGACGGGCGCTCACGAAATCCGAGCGTCCCGAGCTGACTTCGGCGCGGGTGATCGTCTCGGGCGGCCGCGGCATGGGCTCGGGGGAGAACTTCAAGCTGCTCGAGCCTCTCGCCGACAAGCTGCACGCGGCGATGGGCGCATCGCGCGCGGCGGTGGACGCGGGCTTCGTTCCGAACGACTGGCAGGTCGGCCAGACCGGAAAGATCGTGGCGCCCGAGCTCTACATCGCGGTGGGGATTTCGGGCGCGATCCAGCACCTGGCGGGCATGAAGGACAGCCGCGTGATCGTGGCGATCAACAAGGACGAGGAAGCGCCCATCTTCCAGGTCGCGGACTACGGAATCGTCGGAGACCTCTTTCAGATCGTTCCCGAGCTGGTGAAGGAACTGGGATAAGGATTCGGAGACGCCATGAGCGAATACCAAGCCCCTTTGCATGACATGCATTTCGTCCTGCACGAGCTCGCCGGCCTCGCGGAGATCGCGCGCCTTCCCGGCTGCGAGGAGATCAATGCCGAGCTGGTGGACCAGATCCTGGAGGAAGGCGCCAAGTTCGCGAGCGAGGTGCTCTCCCCGCTGAACCGCCCCGCCGACGAAGAAGGCTCCAAATGGGACAAGGGCAGGGTCACCACCCCCAAGGGCTTCAGGGAAGCCTACAAGCAGTTCATCGAGGCCGGCTGGAACGGCCTGCAGGCGCCCTCCGAGTACGGGGGACAGGGCCTGCCGAAGCTCGTCTCGACTCCGCTGGTGGAGATGTGGAAGTCGGCCAATCTGTCGTTTTCGCTCGTGACCATGCTCACCGCGGGCGCCGCCGAGGCCCTGATACTGCGCGGCACGGACGCGCAGAAGAAACAGTACCTCCCGAGGATGATCGAAGGGACTTGGACGGGCACCATGAATCTGACCGAGCCGCAGGCCGGGACCGACCTCGCGCTGCTGCGGACCAAGGCGGTACGCGAGGGCGACCACTACCGGATCTCGGGCCAGAAGATCTTCATCACGTACGGTGAGCACGACCTCACCGAGAACATCGTTCACCTGGTGCTGGCGCGCGTCGAGGGGGCGCCCGAGGGGGTGCGGGGCATCTCGATGTTTCTCGTGCCGAAATTCCTGGTGAACGCCGACGGGTCGATCGGGCAGAGGAACGGGGTGCAGTGCGCTTCGATCGAACACAAGCTCGGGATCCACGCGAGCCCGACGGCGGTCCTGGTGTACGAGAACGCTCTGGGCTATCTGATCGGCGAGGAGAATCGCGGCCTGGAGTACATGTTCATCATGATGAACCTCGCGCGCTTCGCCGTGGGCATGGAGGGACTGTCGATTTCGGAACGCGCCTACCAGCAGGCGCTCGCGTATGCCAAGGAGAGGGTTCAGAGCCGCGACGTCGCCGGCGGCGGAAAGGCCGTGACCATCATCCACCATCCGGACGTGCGGCGGATGCTCATGAGCATGAAGTCGCAGATCGAGGCGATGCGCACGCTCGCGTACGTGGTCGCCGCCGCGGTGGACAAGTCGGTCCGTCATCCGGACAGGGACGAGCGCACCCGCAACCAGGCCTTCGTCGACCTCATGATTCCGATCGTCAAGGGCTGGTTCACCGAGACCGGGATCGAGATCGCCTCCACCGGCATCCAGGTCCACGGCGGCATGGGATTCATCGAGGAAACCGGCGCTGCGCAGCACCTGCGCGACGCCAGGATAACGACGATCTACGAGGGCACGACCGGCATCCAGGCGAACGACCTGATCGGCCGCAAGATCGCCCGCGAAGGGGGCGCGACCGCCAAGGCGGTAGTCGGCGAGATGCGCCGGGTGGAGGCCGACCTCGGGAAGGCGGCGGGCGAGGACATGGCGGCCATCCGCGAGGCCTTCTCGGCGGCGCTGACCGCCACCGAGGAGTGCGTGTCCTGGATGGTGATCACCTACGGGAACGACATCAAAGCGGCGCACGCCGGCGCAGTGCCTTTCCTCAAGCTCATGGGCATCGTCTGCGGCGGCTGGCAGCTCGCGCGCTCGGCGCTGATCGCGCAGCAGCGCCTTTCGGAGGGAAAGGGCGAGAAGGCGTTCTACGACGCCAAGATCAAGACCGCGCGGTTCTACGCCGACCACGTGCTGACCCAGGCGCCCGCGCTGCGCAACGCCATCGTGCACGGAGCGCCGGGGGTGATGGCGCTCGCGGAGGAGCAGTTCTAGAGGAGAGGCGGACGCGGAGACCCGGTGCTGCAGGAGTGGATAGGGCGGCAGGAGCATTCCGAGGACGAGGTCACGCTCGCCGCAGTCAGGCGGCTTGCCGCTCTGCTTGATCGCTCGCCGGACGAGTACCGGCGCGGTGCCCCGATTCCCGGCGGCTGGTACGTCGTCCTGTTCACGCCCGAGGCCAGGCAATCTGAGCTCGGCCCCGACGGCCACCCGCGCAAGGGCCAGTTTCTTCCTCCGGTTCCCTTCCCGCGGCGGATGTTCGCGGGGAGGCGAGTGTGGTTTCGCGAGCCACTGCGCGTCGGCGACTCGGTCAGCCGCGTGTCCCGCATCGCGGGCATCACGCCGAAGCGGGGACGGTCCGGCGAGATGTGCTTCGTGACGGTGCGCCACGAGATCTCCACGCCGCGCGGATTGGCGGTGGCAGAGGAGCAGGACATCGTCTACAGGGAGGCCGCAGCGGCCGCCGGCAAGCGCGAGGCGGCGGCGCCGGCCGGCCCGCCGGAGTGGTCGCGAGAGCTGGTTCCGGACCCCGCCATGGTCTTCCGCTACTCGGCGCTTACGTTCAACGCCCACCGGATCCACTACGACGCTGCCTACGCCCGGGAAGAAGAGGGCTATCCCGGCCTCGTCGTCAACGGCGGACTCACGACGCTGCTGCTGTGGGAGCTCGCGGCGGCGCAGAGCCGCAAAGCGATCACGGCGTCGGTGTCGCGCAACGTCAAGCCGCTGTTCGTGGGGCGCCCGCTCAGGCTGCACGGCCGTCCGGTCGCCGGGGACAGAATCCGGATGTGGGCGCTGGACTCGGAGGGCGAGCTTGCGATCGACGCCGAGCTCGCGATGGGATGAGCGCGAGCGGAGGGCCGCTCGAAGGCGTGCGCGTCGTCGACCTGACCTCGGTGGTGGTCGGCCCGCTGGCGACCCAGATCCTCGCCGATCACGGCGCCGACGTGATCAAGGTCGAGGCGCAGACCGGGGACCTGATTCGGGTGATGAACGGCAAGTCGGTCACGCCGGGAATGGGCGCGAAGTTCCTGCATCTGAATCGCAACAAGCGCTCGGTCGTGCTCGATTTGAAACGCGCGGCCGGGCGCAAGGCCCTGCTCGCGCTCGTGTCGCGCTCCGACGTGTTCGTGTGGAACGTGCGCCCGGCATCGATGGCGAGGCTGGGGCTCTCCTACGAGGCGGTGAGGACGGCGAATCCCGGCATCGTCTACTGCGGCATGTTCGGATTCGGGC
Source organism: Burkholderiales bacterium (assembly GCA_035280025.1). Taxonomy (GTDB): domain Bacteria; phylum Pseudomonadota; class Gammaproteobacteria; order Burkholderiales; family SG8-39; genus VBDM01. The sequence continues at coordinate 5,773 of DATEGT010000025.1, forward strand.
AGGGCGGCCGGTACCGGGACAAGCCGGCGTTCGACACGATCATCCAGGGCGCAGGCGGCATGGCCGCGCTCTACCACCGGGCCACCGGGGAGCCCCGCTACGTGCCCATGGTGGTCGCGGACAAGATCGTCGGCTTGATCGCGGCGCAGATGATCGCGATGGCGCTCTACCGCCGCGCGCGGACGGGGGAGGGCTGCTCGATCGAGATTCCGATGTTCGAGAACCTCGTCAAGTTCGTGCTCGAGGAGCACATGTACCTGAAGACCTTCGAGCCTCCGCTGGGAGAGGCCGGCGACCCGCGCCTGCTCGATCCGCAGGCCAGGCCGATCCGGACGCGCGACGGCTGGATCTGCATTTCCGCCAACACCGACGAGCAGGCCTATGCTTTTTTCGAGGCGATAGGACGCCCGCAGCTGAAGGCCGACCCGAGGTTCTCGAGCGTGCAGGCGCGATTCGCCAATGTGAAAGCGTACTTCGAGATCCGCGCCGAGGCGCTGAAGGAAAAAACGACCGCCGACTGGCTGGAGATTCTGGAGCGTCACGACGTGCCGGCGATGCCGTATCACACGCTCGACAGCGTGCTCGACGACCCGCACCTCGCGGACATCGGGTTTTTCGAGCTGCGCGAGCATCCAACCGAGGGCCGCATACGGAACATGCGCCTGCCGAACCGGTGGTCGAGCGGCACACGGCGCGACTGGAGGCCGGCGCCCAAGCTCGGGGAGCATTCGGTCGACGTGCTCCGTGAAATCGGCTTCGACGACGCCGAGATTCGAGGAATGATCGCCGAAGGAATCACGGTAGACGGCCGGCGCAGCTGAATTCGGCCGACGGCGCGGGATACGATTTCTCACGGATTTTGCAGTCAAACCCCCTGCCGCGCCGCCGCACGGCTGGAGGCGATGTCCTCCGGTCAGCCTGTTGCCGCAGGGCGGTGGGCCTGGATCAGGCGTTCGACGGCGTGCTCGGCTCGCGCCGTGGACCGCGAATCGGCGAGCAGCCTGCGATCGTTGTAGGCGGCGAGCACGATCCCGTAGAGCTCGAAGCCGAGCTGCCAGGGATCGGTCCCTGGAGCGAGATCGCCCTGGTCGATGGCGAGCCGGATCGCCTTGACGACGGCGCCGCGCAATTCCCGCTGCGTCGCCACGAGCAGGTCGCGGACTGCGCCGGGGCGCTCGTCGTATTCCATGAAGGCGGAGAGGAGGAGATGCCCGCCCGCGGCGTCATTGCGCCCGATCCAGGCAAGCCAGCGGGAGAGCAGGGTGCGCAGGCGTGGAAGTCCGCGCGCTTGCTCCGAGGCGGGCGAGAAGACCTGCTCCTGAAAAATTGCCTGCGCCCGCTTGAGGGTGAGCAGCTGCAGGTCTTCCTTGGATCCGAAATGGGCGAAGAGCCCGCTCTTGGAGAGATCGAGCCTCGCGGCGAGGGAGCCGATGCTGAGGCCTTCGAGGCCCAACCGGCCGGCCATGAGCACGGCTTCGTTCAGGATCAGGGCCCGAGTGCGCGCGCCTTTGCGCATTTACTGATAGTAGGACGAACGTTCGATATTGTGAAGAGCCGCGCTCCTTTAACGGCTTACATGTTCGGATAGTTGGGACCTCCGCCCCCCTGGGGCGCGACCCAGACGATGTTCTGAGCCGGATCCTTGATGTCGCAGGTCTTGCAGTGCACGCAGTTCTGGGCGTTGATCTGCAAGCGCGCTTTCTCCCCGCCGGATCGATCGCCCTCGCGGACGAATTCGTACACACCCGCGGGGCAGTACCTGCCCTCGGGCCCGGCGTACTTCGCGAGATTGAGGCTGATCGGCAGCGATGCGTCCTTCAGCTTCAGGTGACCGGGTTGATTCTCCTCGTGGTGGGTGTTCGAGACGAACACCGAGGACAGCCGATCGAACGTGAGCTTGCCGTCGGGCTTCGGATACTCGATGGGTTCGCACTCGGACGCCGGCCGCAGCCCTTCGTGGTCCGGGCGCCGGTGGTGCAGAGTCCAGGGGAATTTCCCGCCGAGCAGGTATTGCTCCACGCCGACCATCGCGGTACCGGCGTACAGGCCCTTGGACATCCACTGCTTGAAATTGCGCGCCCGGTAGAGCTCGTCGAAGAGCCAGGATTCGCGGAACGCCTCGGGATACGAGCTGAGCTCGTCGCCGGACCGGCCGGCCTGCAGCGCGGAGCACGCGGCTTCCGCGGCGAGCATGCCGGACTTGATGGCCGCATGGCTCCCCTTGATCCGCGCGGCATTGAGAAACCCCGCTTCGTCGCCGATAAGCGCGCCGCCGGGGAACACGAGCTTGGGGAGCGACATGATGCCGCCGGCGGCGATCGCGCGGGCGCCGTACGCGATTCGCCTGCCTCCCGCAAAGAATCCGCGGATCTGGGGATGGGTCTTGTACCGCTGAAATTCCTCGTAGGGGCTCAAGTAGGGATTCGAGTACGACAGGCCTACGATGAAGCCCACGCACACCAGCCGCTCTTCCATGTGATACAGAAAGGAGCCACCGTAGGTATCGGACCTCAGCGGCCAGCCGGCCGAATGGATGACGAGGCCGGGTCTGTGCCTGGCCGAGTCGATTTCCCACAGTTCCTTGAGGCCGAGTCCGTATACCTGCGGGTCGGAATTCGCGCCGAGCCCGAACTTGGCCATCAACTGCCTGCCCAGATGCCCGCGACAGCCCTCGGCGAACAAGGTGTACTTCCCCTGCAACTCGATACCGGGCTGGTACTGCTCCGTCGGCTTGCCGTCGCGTCCGATCCCCATGTCCCCGGTGGCGACGCCGCGCACGCGCCCCTTGGGGTCGTAGAGCACCTCCGCTGCCGCGAAGCCGGGATAGATCTCGACGCCGAGCGCCTCGGCCTGCTGACCCAGCCAGCGGCAAACGTTGCCGAGGCTCACGACGTAGTTGCCCTCGTTGCGGAAGCATTCGGGAAGGAAAACGTTCGGGACCTTGAACGAGCCGGACTCTCCGAGGAAGAGGAAGCGATCCTCCGCGACCGGCGTCCTGAGCGGCGCGCCGCGCTTCTTCCAGTCGGGCAGCAGCTCTGTCAGGGCGCGCGGGTCCATTACGGCGCCCGAGAGAATGTGAGCGCCGATCTCCGAGCCCTTCTCGACGACGCAGACACCGAGCTCCGCCTTGCTTTCGGCCGCGAGCTGCTTCAGGCGGATGGCGGCGGCGAGCCCGGCGGGACCCCCGCCGACCACGACGACGTCGAATTGCATCGATTCGCGCGCCACCGAATCTCCGATCTCAAGGCCCGGCAAATTATAATGCGTGGGACAGGAGATCCCGATGGTCGAGAAGCCGCTGTGGCGGCCCAGCCAGGAGCGCATCGAGGAGGCGAACCTCACCCGCTTCGCGCGTCAGGCAATCCGCGACTGGAAGCTGGGCATCAACGACTATCCCGCCTTCTACCGCTGGACGGCCGACCACCCCGAGCAATTCTGGGAATCGGTATGGAAGTTCGCCGGCGTGCGCTCCAGCGCCAAGGGGGCGCGCGTGCTCGTCGACGGCGACCGCCTGCCCGGCGCGCGCTGGTACCCGGACGCGAGACTCAACTTCGCGGAGAATCTGCTCCGGAGGCGGGATGCATCCACCGCGCTGGTGTTCTGGGGAGAGAACCGGGTGAAGCGTCGCCTCACTCACCGGGAGCTCTACGAGCTGGTTTCGCGCCTTGCCCAGAGCCTTCGGGCATTGGGCGTCGCGCCCGGCGACAGGGTCGCGGCGTACCTCCCGAACATGCCCGAAGCCATCGTCGCGATGCTTGCGGCGGCGAGCGTCGGGGCTACGTTTTCGACCTGCTCGCCCGATTTCGGGGCGAGGGGCGCGCTCGATCGATTCGGCCAGATAGCGCCCAAGGTGCTGTTCGTCGCCGACGGCTACTTCTACAACGGAAAAGAGATCGATTCCCTCGCCAGGGCGGGGGAAATCGCATCCGGCCTTCCCGGCCTCGAGCGCGTGGTGGTGATTCCCTACGTGAACGCCCGGCCGGACGTTGCTCGCGTGCCTGGGGCGCAGCGCTTCGACGATTTCATCGCGGCCCAGGCGGGTGGCGACATCCGTTTCGAGCAGCTTCCCTTCGACCATCCCTTGTACATCCTTTTTTCCTCGGGAACGACGGGCGCGCCCAAGTGCATCGTGCACGGCGCCGGCGGCGCCCTGCTCAAGCACCTGTGCGAGCAGCAATTGCACTGCGACGTCAGGCCGGGCGACCGCCTGTTCTACTTCACGACTCTGGGATGGATGATGTGGAACTGGCTGGCTTCCGGGCTGGCTTCCGGGGCGATACTGCTGCTCTACGACGGCTCGCCGTTCGTCGAGGACGGGCGGATCCTCTTCGACTATGCCGACGCGGAAGGGACGACGCACCTCGGCACTTCCGCCAAGTTCCTCGATGCCGCCGCCAAGGCTGGCGTAGAGCCGGCGAGAACCCACAAGCTGGAGCAGCTGCGGACCGTGCTGTCGACCGGATCGCCGCTCGCGCCCGAGGGCTTCGACTTCGTCTACCGGTCGATCAAGCGCGACGTTTGCCTGTCCTCCATTTCCGGGGGAACGGACATCTGCGGCTGTTTCGTGCTCGGCAACCCCATCCTGCCGGTGTGGCGGGGAGAGATCCAGTGCAGGGCGCTGGGCCTCAAGGTCGAGGTCTTCGACGAGAGCGGGAGCCCGGTCGAGGGTGAGAAGGGCGAGCTCGTCTGCACCCGCCCGTTTCCCTCGCTGCCCCTGGGCTTCTGGGGCGATCCCGGAGGCGCGAAGTACCACGCCGCCTACTTCGAGCGCTTCCCGGGCGTCTGGACCCACGGCGACTGGTGCGAGCTGACCGCACACGGCGGAATGATCATCTACGGCCGCTCCGACGCCGTGCTCAACCCGGGAGGCGTGCGCATCGGAACCGCCGAAATCTACCGTCAGGTCGAGCAACTGGACGAAGTGGTCGAGTCGATCGTCATCGGCCAGACCTGGCCGCCGGGAGAGATCGGCGACGTACGGGTGGTGCTGTTCGTGAAGCTGCGCGAAGGACGGGAGCTCGACGAGGAGCTGGTCGCCAAGATCAAGGGCCGCATCCGCGAGAACACCACTCCGCGCCACGTCCCGGCGAAAGTGCTCCAGGTGCGGGACATCCCGCGCACCAAGTCGAACAAGATCGTGGAGCTCGCGGTGCGCGAAGTCGTGCACGGACGTCCGGTAAAGAACGTCGAGGCGCTGGCCAATCCCGAAGCTCTGGAGTACTTCCGCAACCGCCCAGAGCTGAGCTGATCCGATTTTCCGTGAGTGGTTCAGCTCGGGCCGGTGCCTTTTTACCGGCCGGCTAGAGCGGGAGCGCGATTTCGTGTACCATTCTCCATCCCATCCCCCTGGTTTGTGATGGCCAAGTACGTGTTCGTGTCGGGCGGTGTGGTCTCCTCTCTGGGGAAGGGGATAGCCGCCGCCTCCCTCGCCGCGATTCTCGAATCGCGCGGCATCAAAGTCACCCTGCTGAAGCTCGACCCGTACATCAACGTCGATCCGGGAACAATGAGCCCTTTCCAGCACGGAGAGGTGTTCGTCACCGACGACGGCGCCGAGACCGATCTGGACCTCGGCCACTACGAGCGCTTCCTCTCGGCTCGCATGAAGAAGTGCAACAACTTCACCACGGGCCAGATCTACGACTCTGTCATCAAGAAGGAACGCCGCGGCGATTACCTCGGGCGCACCGTCCAGGTCATTCCGCACGTCACCGACGAGATCAAGGCGTTCATCGCCCGCGGCGCCGGGGACGCGGAAGTCGCGATCGTCGAGATCGGCGGCACGGTGGGCGACATCGAGTCCCTGCCGTTTCTCGAGGCGGTGCGGCAGATGGGCCTGGAACTCGGCTCGAACAACACCTGCTATCTGCACCTCACCCTGGTTCCCTTCATCAAGAGTGCCGGCGAGATCAAGACCAAGCCGACGCAGCATTCGGTAAAGGAACTGCGCGGCATCGGCATCCAGCCCGACGCGCTGCTGTGCCGGTCCGACCGCCCGATACCCGACGACGAGAAGAAGAAGATCGCGCTCTTCACCAACGTCCAGGCCAGGGGGGTGATCTCGGTGTGGGACGCGGAATCGATCTACACGATTCCCTGGATGCTGCACCAGCAGATGCTCGACGAGATCGTTTGCCACAAGCTCGGGATCATCGCGAGGCCCGCGGACCTGAGGTCGTGGAAGAAGCTGGTCGATGCTCTCCAGAATCCCCAGCACGAGATCACCATCGCGATGGTGGGCAAGTACGTCGACCTCACGGACTCCTACAAGTCGCTCAACGAAGCGCTGGTGCACGCCGGGATACACGCACGCAGCAAGGTGAACATCCGCTACGTCGACGCCGAGGAGATCGAGAAGGAGGGCCTGGGAACGGCGCTGAAGGGGGTCGATGCCATCCTCGTTCCCGGGGGCTTCGGCAAGCGCGGTGTGGAAGGCATGATGAAGGCGATTCAGTACGCCAGGGAAAGCAAGATTCCGTACCTGGGAATATGCCTGGGCATGCAGCTCGCGGTGATCGAATATTCGCGCAACGTCGCCGGGCTGGCCGGCGCCAACTCGACCGAGTTCGACCGCGACACGCCGCATCCGGTGATCGCGCTCGTGACCGAGTGGCAGGACCGCGACGGCCGCGTCGAGCGGCGCGACGAGAAATCCGACCTCGGCGGCACGATGCGGCTCGGAGCGCAGGCCGCGAGCCTGGAGGCCGGGAGCCTGGCGCGGAAGGTCTACGGGTCGGACGTCATCAACGAGCGCCATCGCCACCGCTACGAGGCGAACAACCAGTACCTCCAGCGGTTGAAGGACAAGGGATTGCGGGTCTCGGGTCTGACGCAGCGCGAGCAGCTCTGCGAGATGATCGAATTGCCGTCGCACCCTTGGTTCGTCGGCTGCCAGTTCCATCCCGAATTCACATCGACGCCGCGCGCAGGGCATCCGCTATTCACGGCCTTCGTCGAAGCTGCGCTTCAATACCAGGCGAGCAAGACCAAGACCGCCATCGCAGCATGAAGCTTTGCGGCTTTCAGGCCGGCCTCGACAATCCTCTGTTCCTGATAGCCGGTCCCTGCGTCGTCGAATCGAAGCAGATGGCTCTGGACACGGCCGCGACCCTCAAGGAGATCACCGTCGAGCTCGGCATCCCGTTCATCTACAAGTCTTCGTACGACAAGGCCAACCGCAGCTCCGGCAAGTCGTTCCGCGGCCTGGGCATGGCCAAGGGGCTGGAAATCCTCGAGGAAGTGAAGAAAAAGGTCGGCGTGCCGGTGTTGACCGATGTCCATGAGAAAGAGGACATCGCCGAGGTCGCGGCTGCGGTCGATGTGCTGCAGACACCCGCGTTTCTCTGCCGGCAGACCGATTTCATCCATGCCGTGGCGGCGGCGGGCCGGCCGGTCAACATCAAGAAAGGCCAGTTTCTTTCGCCGAGCGAGATGAAGAACGTCGTGGACAAGGCGCGCGAAGCAAGCGGCGAGGAAAACATCCTGGTGTGCGAGCGGGGCGCCTCCTTCGGCTACAACAATCTGGTCTCGGACATGCGCTCGCTCGCGATCATGCGGGCGACGGGCTGCCCGGTCGTGTTCGATGCGACCCATTCGGTACAGCTCCCGGGCGGGCAGGGCAGCTCGTCGGGAGGTCAGCGGGAGTTCGTCCCCGTGCTGGCGCGTGCCGCGGTTGCGAGCGGGATCGCCGGGGTCTTCATGGAAACGCATCCCGATCCCGAGCATGCGCCCTCGGACGGACCGAACGCCTGGCCCCTGGATCGCATGAAGGATCTGCTGAGGACGCTGAAGGAGCTCGATGCGCTGGTAAAGAAGCAGGGCTTCGCGGAGCAGAGGCTGGGGCAGAAGAAGAAGGACAAATAGATGAGCTCGATCGTCGACGTCGTCGCCAGGGAAATTCTCGATTCGCGAGGCAACCCGACCGTGGAAGCGGATGTGCTGATCGAATCCGGGGTGATGGGGCGCGCGGCCGTGCCCTCCGGAGCGTCCACCGGCACGCGCGAGGCGCTCGAGCTGCGCGACAAGGACAAGGCCCGCTACGCGGGCAAAGGCGTCCTCAAGGCGGTCGAGCACATCAACACCGAGATCTCCGAGGCGATCATGGGGCTGGACGCCCAGGAGCAGAGCTTCATCGACAAGACCCTCATCGAGTTGGATGGCACCGAGAACAAGTCGCGCCTGGGTGCGAACGCGATCCTGGCCGTTTCGATGGCGGTCGCCAAGGCGGCGGCGGAGGAATCCGGCCTGCCCCTGTACCGCTATTTCGGCGGCTCGGGCGGAATGCAGATGCCGGTGCCGATGATGAATGTGATTAACGGCGGGGCTCACGCGGACAACAACCTGGACATCCAGGAATTCATGATCGTGCCGATCGGCGCAGCGAGCTTTAGAGAAGCGCTGCGGTGCGGCGCCGAAGTGTTTCACGCGCTCAAGGGACTGCTGGAGAGCCGGCGCCTGTCCACCGCGGTCGGCGACGAGGGAGGTTTCGCCCCGAGCCTGCCGAGCAACGAGGCTGCGCTGCAGCTTGTGCTCGAGGCGGTCGAGCGCGCCGGGTATCACGCCGGCACCCACGTGGCGCTGGCGCTCGATTGCGCGAGTTCCGAGTTCTACCGCGACGGCAAGTACGTGATCGATTCGAAGAAGCAGAAGCTCGGTTCGGCCGAGTTCGGGGATCTGCTCGCCTCGTGGGCCGGGAAGTATCCCATCCTCAGCATCGAAGACGGCATGGCCGAATCGGACTGGGACGGCTGGCGCGAGCTGACGGACAGGCTGGGAAAGAAAGTGCAACTCGTGGGCGACGACGTGTTCGTCACGAACACGAAGATCCTGCGTGAAGGGATCCAGCTCGGGATAGCGAATTCGATCCTGGTCAAGGTGAACCAGATCGGGACGCTCACCGAAACGTTCGCCGCGATCGAAATGGCGAAGCGGGCGAGCTACACCGCGGTGATCTCGCACCGCTCCGGCGAGACGGAAGACACGACCATCGCCGACATCGCGGTCGGCATGAACGCGCTCCAGATCAAGACCGGGTCGCTCTCGCGGTCGGACCGGGTCGCCAAATACAATCAGTTGCTGCGCATCGAAGAGGATCTGGGGGAAACCGTCGGGTATCCCGGACGGGAAGCTTTCTATCAGCTCCGATGAGAGTCCTCGCCTACACCTTGGCGGCGTTCATACTGCTTTTGCAGTACCCGCTGTGGTTCGGCAAGGGGGGGTGGGTGCGGGTCTGGCAGCTGGAACGGCAGGTGCAGGAGCAGAAACAGGGCAACGCGGCCCTCGCGCGCCGCAACGAGGCTCTCGACGCGGAGGTGCGCGATTTGAAGCAGGGTTTCGAGGCGATCGAGGAGCGCGCCCGCTATGAGCTCGGCCTGATCAAGCAGGACGAAGTCTTTTTCCAGGTCGTGCCACCGGCGCCCGACGGCAAGCCTCGGCGCTAGGGAACGTCCGCTCTTTCTCCTAGCTGCTCGAGAACGGCCGCTGCGGGCTCGCAGGCATCGGTCCGCTGGCCAGCCGGTCTATAATCGGGCCATCCGGATCCGCTGTCGGTCTCTTGCCAATCCGGCACGAGCGGGGTGGGTCATGCGCGGGGCGTCGCCATGAAACTCAGCCGGGACCAGATCCAGCGCTTTGAGCAGGACGGATTCCTTTTCTTTCCGGAATTGTTCCGTCCCGAGGAAGTCAAGGTACTGACCGACGAGGTCCCGCGTCTCTACGCTCAGCGCCGCCCCGAAAACGTCCGCGAAAAGGGCAGCGAGGCCGTGCGCACCAGCTTCGCCGCTCATATGTACAGCCTTCCCTTCGCCAAACTCGCGCGGCATCCCCGCATGGTCGAGCCGATCACGCAGATTTTCGGCGAAAACGTGTACATGCACCAATTCAAGATCAACGGAAAGATGGCGTTCGACGGCGACGTGTGGCAATGGCACCAGGACTACGGCACCTGGAAGAACGACGATTGGATGCCCGAGCCCCGCGCCATGAACGTCGCGATATTTCTGGACGAAGTGAACGAGTTCAACGGGCCGCTGATGCTCATTCCCGGCAGCCACCTGAGGGGCGTGCTTGACGCCCGGCACGATACCTCCACGACCAGCTACCCGCTCTGGACGATCGACCACGAGACGATCTCGACGCTCGTCGAGCGCGGCGGCGGTATCGTTGCGCCCAAGGGCACGCCCGGATCGATGATCCTGTTCCACTCGTGCCTCGTCCACGCCTCAACCTCGAATCTCTCGCCCTGGAACCGGATCAGCGTGTACCTGAGCCTGTGCGCGGTGTCCAACCACATACGGCGTTTCAAGCGGCCCGAGTACATCGCCCATCGGGATTTCGCCCCGCTTCAATGCCTGCCGGACGACTGCCTGCTGAAGGACTACGAAGTTCCGCTCCCCTGGAAAGACGGCACTCCGGCTGAGGCCCTGAAGCCGCTGGTTGCCGCCTAGCCGATGAATCTCCACGCGAAGCTGCAGGAGCGGGAGGCGCAAGGCAGGCCAGTTCGCGTAGGCGTCATCGGAGCAGGGAAGTTCGCCGCGATGTACCTCGCGCAAGCGCCGCGCACCCCAGGCGTGCACATTGCAGGCATCGCCGATCTGGCGCCCGCGGGCGCTCGGGCCAACCTCGCCCGGGTCGGATGGACCACGGACAGCTACGGCGCTTCCTCGCTCGGCGCCGCGCTGAAGGAGCGGCGCACGCACCTCTCCGAAGACTGGGAAGCGCTGGTCGCCCACCCGGCGATCGATATCATCATCGAAGCAACGGGAAATCCGGTCGCGGCCGTCACGCATGCGCTTGCGGCCTTTCGCAACCGCAAGCACCTGGTCATGGTTACCGTGGAAGCGGACGCGGTGTGCGGTCCCCTGCTTGCGCAGAAAGCACGCGAAGCCGGGGTAGTCTACAGCCTTGCCTACGGGGACCAGCCCGCGATCATCTGCGACTTGGTCGATTGGGCGCGTGCCGCCGGTTTTCCGGTAGTCGCCGCCGGCCGCGGGCACAAGTGGCTTCCTCATTTTGCTCAATCGACTCCGGAGACCGTGTGGGAGCACTACGGCCTCACACCGGAACAGGCCCGGGCGGGGGGCCTCAATCCGAAGATGTTCAACTCCTTCCTGGACGGCTCCAAGCCCGCCATAGAGTGCGCGGCGGTTTGCAACGCCACGGGTTTGACCCCGGGCCCCGACGGGCTGGGATACCCGAGCGCATCGGTCGACGCACTGCCCGCGATCATGCGGCCCAGGTCGGAGGGGGGGTGCCTGCACCACAAGGGTCAAGTCGAGGTGGTGTCGTCGCTCGAGCGCGACGGGCGCGCGATTCCCTATGACATCCGCTTCGGGGTGTGGGTCGTGTTCGAGGGAGACTCGGACTATATCCGGCGCTGCTTCATGGAATACGGGGTTCGAACCGACCCCTCGGGCCGGTATGCGTGCATGTACAAGCGCTGGCATCTCATCGGCCTCGAAGCCGGGATTTCAGTGGCCTCCGTCGGGGTCCGGGGGGAGGCGACCGGCTGCCCTTCGGGATTCCGCGCGGACGCCGTGGCGACCGCGAAGCGCGACCTCCTGGCCGGAGAATTGCTTGATGGCGAAGGGGGTTATACGGTGGTGGGGAGACTGATGCCGGCGCCGGATTCGCTGCGTTTGGGGGCGTTGCCCCTGGGGCTCGCCCACCAGGTCAGGTTGCTGAAGCCAGTGAGCGCGGGTGCGCCGGTTCTGTGGAGCGACGTGGCAGTCGAGGCCTCCAGCGATGCGGTCAGGCTGCGCCGCGAGATGGAGGCTTCGCTCGCGCCAGCGAGAAAAAGTGCCGCCTATGACAACGTGGTATGACGGAAATATAACGGTCTGGAATTCCTCGCAATTTTGCGACAGATATAGTGTAATGCGAGGCTCTAGGGAGGGAGCGGGCGGGGGGCCTGTTCCAGTTCCGGGGCAGGGAAAACCATGAAGACCACATCAAGACCGCTGACGCTCGTTCACGATTCGGTCGAGGCGAAGCTTTCGCCCCTGAAAATATTGGTCATCGACGATCAGTCCACCGGGCGCATCGTCCTCAGCGAGATCATGCGAGGACTGGACGCCAGCCTCGAGGTCACTACCTTCGCCGATCCGCTGGAAGCCATAGAGTTCGCGCGCAGGCACCCGGTGGACATGGTGCTGACCGACTACAAGATGCCGAGCCTGGACGGAATCGAGGTGATCCGCCGGCTGCGTCGCATCTTCGGCTATGAAGACGTTCCAATCGTGTGCATCACCGTAGTCAACGACCGCGAAGTCCGGTATCGCGCCCTCGAGGCCGGGGCGACCGACTTCCTGATCCGGCCCATCGACCGGCTCGAATGCGGGGCGCGCTGCCGAAACCTGCTGAGTCTTCGTCGGCACGAGATCCTCAAGAAGAACCGCACGCGAATTCTGGAGCAGAAGATCGACGAGGCGACCCGCGAGTTGCGGCGGCGCGAAGTCGAGACGCTGTTCCGGCTCGCAAAGGCCGCCGAACAGCGCGACAAGGTGACCGGGATGCACCTGGTCCGCATGGCCAAGTATTCCGCTCTGATCGCCAAAGGCGTGGGCCTTTCCGCCGCCGAACAGGATGCGATCGAGCTCGCAGCGCCGATGCACGACATCGGAAAGATCGGCATTCCTGACCGGATCCTGCAGAATCCTGGAAGGCTGGACGGCAACGATCTGCGCGTCATGCAATCGCATGCGCGCATCGGCTACGACATGCTCAAGGACAGCACTTCGGGCTATCTGCAGATGGCCGCGGTGATTGCCCTCGGTCATCACGAGAAGTACGACGGCAGCGGCTACCCCACCGGCCTCAGGGGCGAGCACATTCCCCTGGAAGCGCGAATCGTCGCGATCGCGGACGTCTATGACGCCCTGACGTCGGTGCGCCCCTACAAGCCCGCTTGGCCGGTCGAAGAGGCGCTCGCGTACATGGACGAGCACGCCGGCCAGCATTTCGATCCGAAACTCGTGGAAATCCTCTCGCGCGAACGCGAGGAAGTCCTGTCAATCGGCGAGCGTTTCGCCGACCGGCTCGCGGAGTAGCGGATACCGCCAATGGCATCGGAATCGCTCCTTACGCGTCTGCGGGACCGCCTGATCGGTCGGGGGGACTCCGAGCACGAGCAGGCGACGCTGCGCCTGGGCGTCGGCGTGGTTCTGTTCGTCTACCTCTTGCCGTACGCCCTGGGCGATCGCGGGCCGAACATCCTGCTCTTCACGGCGATGATCTGCTACCTCGCGCTGTGCACCGCGGTGTTCGCCTGGATTTACTTGGCCCCGGGCCCTTCGCCCGCGCGCCGCGTCTTTGCCGCATTCCTGGACATCGGTTCGAATTCGGCATTCATGTTCTACCTCGGCGAGTATGGCGCCGTGCTATACATCGTCTACTTGATCGTCATGTTCGGCCACGGCTTCCGCTATGGCAAGCCGTATCTCTACAACGCTGTAGCGCTCAGCGTCCTCGGATTCGGCCTGGTCCTCCTGTTCAACGATTACTGGATCGAGAACCGGAGACTCGGTGTCGGCTTGCTCGTGGGCATGATTCTCCTCGCGCTCTGGGTGGGCAAGATGGTGACCCGGCTGTTCGATTCGCTGCGCCGCGAGGAAGCGGCCAACCAGGCGAAGCGGCGATTCCTGTCGACGGTCAGCCATGAGATGCGAACGCCCCTGAACGCGATCATCGGCATGAACGATCTGCTGCGCGACACGCCCTTGAACGCAGAGCAGTCCGAGATGGTGAAGGCAATGCACGAGGCGTCTCATTCGATGCTCAAGCTGATCGAAGACGTGCTCGACATTTCGAAGATCGAGGCCGGCAAAGTCAATATCGAGGAAACCGATTTCGATCTGCACAGCCTCATCAACGGAACGTCCGTGGTGCTCGGACCGCAGGCCGAGATCCGGGGCCTGCAGTTCAGGGCGCACGTCATGCCGGAGGTGCCGCACGCACTCCGGGGCGATCCGTACCACCTGCGCCAGGTTCTCTACAACCTGATAGGAAACGGCATCAAATTCACCCAGGCCGGGAGCGTCACGCTCACGGTCTCGAGCCTCGGCGAAAGCGAGCACGCGGTGCGCCTGAGATTCGCCATCGAAGACACCGGCATAGGCATTGCGCCGGACGCGCAGGACCGGATTTTCGAGAGCTTCACGCAGGCCGACGAATCGACCACGCGCCGTTACGGCGGCACCGGCCTGGGCACCACCATCTCGAAGCAGCTGGTCGAGATGATGGGCGGCCAGATCGGATTGCAGAGCGCCCTCGGGAAAGGCAGCACGTTCTGGTTCGAGCTGCAGCTCAAGAAGCAGGCGGCCGGGCAGGTTCCAGAAGCGTCTTTCCGGCTGAACGATATCCGGATCATGCTCCTCGGGTTCGCGGAAACCGAATTGCGCGTCCTGGAGCACGACCTCGCGACGTGGGGAGCGCGTACCGGCCGCGAGGCGGGCCTCGAGGCGGCCGGCGCCCGGCTGGCCGAGGCACAATCGCTCGGACACCCCTACCACCTCGTCCTCGTTCGCGAAGCCGAGGGTATCGATCCGGCGCGGATCGCCGCCCGTCTGCGAAACCTTCGCGGCCACAAGCATCCTCCCCTCGTCCTCTGCACGCGAGGCGTGTCTCAGGATCGGAGCGGCGAAGTGCTCGCGAGCGGCTTCGTGGCCGTCCTGGAGATGCCGTTCCAGAAGCGCTTGCTCTTCAACGCCATCCACTCGGCGACTGCCATCCAGGAGAGCCAGGAAGGGGTCATTTCCCTCAGCGACTACTACGCGGCGCGAGACGCGAACAAGCGCCGCTATCAGATCCTGGTCGCGGAGGACAACGCGGTCAACCAGCGGGTCATTCTTGGAATCCTGGAGCGCGCGGGGCACAAGGTCAAGGTCGTGGGCGATGGCGAGCAGGCGCTGGACGTGCTCGAGAACGAGCGCTTCGACGTGGTCATCATGGACCTGAACATGCCCGAGCTCGGCGGACTGGACGCCGCGCGCGCCTACCGGTTCATGGATCCGGACGCGATCCACGTTCCGATCATAATGCTCTCTGCGGATGTGACCGCGGAGGCGAGGAAGGAATGCGAAGCAGCCGGGGTCGACGCGTTCCTCCCGAAACCGGTCGAGGCGCGCCGGCTGCTCGATACCATCGCCAGCTTGATCGCCAAGCGGGCGAGCGATCAGGCCGCCGCTGCGGAAAGCGCGCCGGAAACCGAGGCGATGGTCGTGAACCCGGCGGCCTTGACCGAGCTCGAGCTGATCGGGTCGGGCAGCACCTTCATGCCGGAGCTCGTGAACGGCTTCATCCAGGACGGCGAAGCGCTCCTGCGACAGATGGAAGCGGCCATTGCCGCCAAGCAATACGATATCCTCAAGGATCTGGTGCACGCGATGAAAGGCTCTGCGGTGACCTTGGGCGCAGATCAGCTGTGCAAGACATGCGTCGGGATCAACGCTCAGACGAGCACGGAGCTCGAGGCGGGCGGGCCCAGAATCCTCAAGATCGTGCGCGAGCATTTCCAGCAGGCGCGCGCGTCTCTCCAGGAGTATCTCAAGAAAAGCCAGAGCGCCGCACGGTAGGGCGCTAGGTCTTACAGGGAAATGGCCGATTCAGCGCTGCGGGACCAGGTAATCCGGCGTCTCCTTGCGGCTTCCGATGCCAAAATCGCCGCCGCGGATGTCAACGACGCGACATCTCTGCGGGACGATCTGGATATCAGCTCCCTGATTCTCATCACTTTGGCAACCGAGCTGGAGGGCACTCTGGGCATCGATTTCGAGGACGAAGAGCTCGCCCGCATCCAGACGATAGGCGATCTGTTCGAGGCGATCGAAAACGGGCAGCGGCGATCGCGGTCGGCGTGACGCGATCGGAAGCGATGGCTCCTCGGCGCGTAGCAATTACCGGAGTGGGCCTCATTTCCTGCCTCGGGCACGAGTACGCGCTAGTCACCGAGGCTTTGCGAAGAGGTACCAGCGGCGTACGCGCCATGCCCGAATGGGAGAGCCTGGGGCTGAAAAGCCGGGTCGCGGGTGCGATACCCGACGTGGAGACGAAGCTCGAGCGCGCTTCGATCCCGAAGAGACTGCTCCCTGCGATGTCGGAGGCCTCGAAGTACTGCTGCATCGCCTCGCTGGACGCCGTCGAAGACTCGGGCCTTTCCGAAGCGGACGTTCAGTCCGACACGACCGCGTGCATCGTCGGCACCGGAATCGGAAGCGTGGAATCGATCTACGCCGGCGGCAAGCAGGTGCACGCCGGGGAAATCGCCAAGCTCAGTCCGTTCGTGGTGCTGAAAGGCATGGCGAGCTCGTCAAGCGCTGCCGTAGCCAATCTTCTCAAGGTTCACGGTCGCAGCTATTCGATAAGCTCGGCCTGCTCCACTTCCTCTCACGCCATCGGCACGGCGTACGAGCTCATCCGCTGCGGCCTCGTCGATCGCGCCGTCGCTGGCGGGGGAGAGGAAGTGCATCCGCTGATCACCTCGGGCTTCCAGGCCCTGCGGTTCGCGCTTTCCACCAAATACAACGACACCCCGGAGCGTGCGTCCCGCCCCTATGACGTGGAGCGCGACGGCTTCGTCATAGGGGGCGGCGCGGGGATAGTCATCCTGGAGGCCCTGGACCTCGCCCTGCGAAGGGGGGGCCGGGTGCGTGCGGAGATCATCGGATTCGGTACGAGCTCCGACGGATTCGACATGGTCATGCCGGAGCCGGCCGGGACGCACGCAGCGAAATGCATGCTGAACGCCCTCCGCGACGGCGGCATTGGCCCGGGCGAGGTCGGCGCCGTGAAGACCCACGGCACATCGACATCCAAGGGCGATCTCGCCGAGATCATTGCGATGAAATCCGTTTTCGAGGGCACGCTGCCGCCCTTCTCATCGACCAAGTCGATGACCGGTCATCCACTCGGCGCGGCGGGCGCGCTGGAAACGATTTTTTGCGTGGCGATGCTGGAGCAGCAGTTCATTGCTCCGTCAATCAATATCGAGAAGCTCGATCCCGACTTCGAGGGGCTCCCGGTCGTGAGCGCAGCCAGGCCGGCCAGGTTGGAGACGATTCTGTCGAACAGCTTCGGCTTCGGCGGTACCAACGCGAGCCTGCTGCTGAGGGCGGCTCCACGGTGAAATGGAAATCTGGGCACTACTGTGGCCGCCAGACGGCTTTCGCGAGAGAAAGTGCTGCCGGGGCGCGTCTGAACGCACCGGTCAAGACGGACCAGACCCGCCCCGGCAGGCCGCGGAATCGCGGCGAAGACCATTCTCCTCGGCCGCTGTTTCGAGGATTGGCTGGAGGCTGCGGTCAGGCCATCGCGAAACGAAGCCCGCCGGCGGGTGCTTCGAGGACGGGATTTTCCGTCCGCCTGATCTGCGAGCGGCCGAGGCGGCTCATGAGCTTCAGGTCCTTTTCCTCGACGCGCAGAGCGGCATCGACCCAGATATTGGCGATGTTGAGCAGCTCGTCGTAGCTGATGGGATTGAGATGCCGGCGGCATTCGAACATCGCCTGCATGCCGTTGCGGCGCCGCTCGTTGCTCCGGATGTAGGCGCGCACCGCCGATTCTCCGTCCCCGTTCTCGGCGAGGACGTCCACCACGCCCATGTCATGGAGCTGCGCGGCGGAGTAGACGCGTCCGGAAAGGATCATTTCCTCGGCTTTCCTCGCTCCCAGCCGGCGTGCGAGCAGGCTGTAGGCGCCGTTGCCCGGAAACAGGTTGAACAGGATCTCCGGCAGGCCCATCTGCGAGCGCCTCTCGGCGATGATGACGTTGGAGGCGAGAGCGGTCTCGAAGCCTCCGCCGAGCGCTTCCCCCTGCACCAGGGAAATCGTGGTCATCGGGCTGTTGTAGTTGCACAGTCTGGGGTACATGTTGTCCACGCACAGCTTGGCGTAGCGGACGAGGGTAGCGCGGTCGGCCGCCCTGATGAGCTGCACGAGGTTGGAAAGGTTGCCGCCGAGGTTGAAGATACCCTCGACCCTGGACGCGCCCACGTAGTAGTGGATCTGATGCAGATCGCCCTCGTGCAGCACGCGGCCTCCGGAGGCCTCGATCGCGCTGTCGTGGGCACGCAGCTCCTCGAGCATGCCCAGGTTGAAGCACGGCGCCCCGAAGGGCTTCATGTATGTCCAGGCGGCCGCCAGGTCAGGATCGAAGCGGACCTCGATCTGCCGGTATTGCTTTTGAAACATCCCCTCGATAGCTCCAAAATCGACCGGTGCGTTCATGGTCTTTCCCTTTCGTTGTGGTATTGAAGAAGCTGTTTGGTGAAGAAATGTTGTTTTGCGGAGACTATACTCCCAAATCGAATGCTCGCAATAGAGGCATATTCCATTGTCCTATTCCGCCGTCATGGGCGGCGGAAGCGTTCCCCCCAGGGGGGCGCGTGAAAATTTGGCATCCCGGTAGGGCCGAGAACCGGCAACCGGAGACGCGCTCTGCATGACTAACCTCAAGACGCGCGCTCGGATTCTGGTATTGGTGTTGCTCGCGGCCCTGCCGGCCCTGGTCCTCACGGTGTACAGTGCGCTCGAGCGGCGCGCCTCCGAGGAGAGCCGGGCCCGCGCCGAGCTGGTCAGGCTGGCGAAGCTGGCAGCGATGCAGCAGTGGCAGGTCGTGGAGAGCGCCAGGCAGATGATGGTCGCGTCGCAGCCCATCCTGGTCACGCTGCTGGAGGACGGCCGTCGCTGCACGGAGTACTTCGGGAACTTGCTCGCGCAGAACCGGGACAGCTATCACGCAATGGGCCTGTTCGACGAGAGCGGTAACCTGCTGTGCAACGCGAAGACATGGCGCGCAAAGGTCTACAGCGGCGACCGTCTCTACTTCAGGCTGGCCAAGGAAACGGGCCGATTCGCCGTCGGTGAATATCAGATCGGCCGTGTGACGGGACAGGCGGGCATCAATTTCGGCTACCCGGTGAAGGATGCCCGCAACAAGGTTCGCGCCGTGGCTTTCGCCGGGCTCGACCTCGAGGACCTCGCGCGAATAGCCGAGGCAACGCCGCTTCCGCCCAACGGCATCCTGAGCGTGATCGACGTCAAAGGGACGATCCTCTCGCGCAAGCCGGCGCTCAACGAGCGCATCGGGGAGAAGCTGTGGAATTCGCAGGTCATAGAGTCCATACTCGCAGGGAGCGAGGGGGTGCTCGAAGTCGAAGGTGAGAACGGCGTCAACTGGCTGCTCGCGCACCAGGTCATTTACAAGAACCCCGACGGCGCCTTTCCGCTGCGCGTGCTGATCACGGTTCCGTTGAGCCAGGTTTTCGCCGAGGCGAACCGGGCTCTGGTTCGCGACCTGCTTGGCATCGTGCTGGCGACGCTGTTCCTTCTGGTTGCGGCCTGGTTCGGCGCGGAGCTGTTCATGCTGCGCAAGTTCAGGGCTCTGCTCCGCGCGGCGGAACGCATGCGCAGCGGCGACCTGAATGCGCGAACCGGAATCCAGTACGGGAGGGAGGAGCTCGGCCAGCTCGCGCGCGCCTTCGATGACATGGCGGGGGCGCTCCAGCTGCGCGAGCGAAGACTCCAGGAGCAAGCAATATCGGATCCTCTCACCGGTCTGTACAACCGCCGCTACCTCAACGAGTTTCTACCGCGCGAGCTGGCCCGGTCGGGTCGCAATGCGACGCCGGTCGCGGTGATGCTGCTCGACCTGGACAGGTTCAAGGGGGTGAACGATTCGTTCGGGCACGAAGCCGGCGACCTCGTGCTGAGCGCCGTCGCGAACCTGCTGAGGGGGAAGGTGCGCGGCAGCGACATCGCCTGCCGTTACGGCGGAGAGGAGTTCGCATTGGTGCTCCCCGAAACCGGTCTCGAGCCCTCGGCGAGGCGCGCCGAGGACATACGCGTGGCGATCTCGGCTCTCGACCTCAGGTATGCGGGAAAATACCTTGGCAGAATGACGGCGTCGATCGGGATCGCGCTGTTCCCGGATCATTCTCGGGATGCCGACGGCCTGCTGCGAGTCGCCGATATCGCGCTCTATGCAGCCAAGGGCGCCGGCCGCGACCGGGTGGTGGTCGCACATGGAATCGAGTCCGAGATGGCGGAGCGCGTCGGCGCCGGCTCGGACGGCGGGCAAGAATGAAGTGGCTCCCCGACCAGGGCTCGAACCTGGGACCTGCGGATTAACAGTCCGTCGCTCTACCAGCTGAGCTATCGGGGATTTAAGGCTTCGGCCGGGTGCCGGGCCGGTGGAACGAAGGCGCGTATTCTAATTCGCGGTCGGAACCGGGTCAACGCGAAGAAGCGCGGACCTCGTTCGAGTGTTCGTATAATTGGCGTTCGAGATTCGCATCGAAGGAGGATTCCGTGTTTCAGGCGGTCGCTCGAGCTGCCGCGGCCCTGGCCTTGCTGGTCTGGGTCCCGGCGCATTCCATGGCCCAGGGCGTCGAGTGGCCAAGCCGGTCGATCCAGATCGTCGTGCCGTATACCCCCGGCACGGGCGCCGATATCCTAGCGCGCGTTTTCGGTCCCAAGCTCGCCGATCGCTGGAAGGTCGCGGTGGTCGTCGACAACCGGGCCGGTGCCTCGGGAAACATCGGTACCGAGTTCGTCGCGAAATCGGCGCCCGACGGGTATACGCTGCTCTGCACGGCGACGTCCTTCGGCACCAATCCGGCGGTCAATCACAAGCTGTCCTTCGATCCGGTCAGGAGTTTCGAGCCGGTGATTCAGCTCGCGCGCAGCTCGGTCTCGGTGATCGTGACCGCCAGCCTGCCGGCGAAGTCGATGCGCGAGTTTCTCGACCTCGCGCGCCGGGAGCCGGGCAAGCTCTACTACGCGTCACCGGGGAACGGCGGTCCCCAGCATCTCGCGATGGAGCTGCTGAAGCAGGAAGCGCATGTCGATCTGGTCCACGTTCCCTACAAGGGCTCGGGAGGCGCGCTGACCGATCTGGTCGGCGGGCACGTGCAGGCGATGATCGTTTCGTTGCAGACGGCCGCCCCGTACGTTAAGAGCGGGAAGCTGCGCATGCTGGCGGTGATGAGCGGGGAGCGTTCGGAAGCCTTCCCCGACATCCCGACCCTCAAGGAGCTGGGCCTGGGCGACATCGAAGTCGACACCTGGTACGGGGTCTTCGCTCCGGCCGGAACGAGCGCGTCCGTCGTCGCGAAGGTGAATGCGGAATTGAACGCTCTTCTGAAGGAACCCGAGGCCCGCTCCCTGCTCGCCAAACAGGGCATGGCGGCGGTGGGGGGAAGCCCGGAACGCTTCGGCGAGCTCGTGCGCAGGGAATTGGCGCGCTGGTCGCGCGTGGTCGCCGCCGCGGGCATCAAGGCCGATTGAGGCCGGAAAGGGAGCGGTACGAGCCGATGGAACAGATCGAAGATCTCGTGGCGGCGAACCGGATCCTCGCGGAGCACGGCGTGATCGACGCCTACGGCCACGTCAGCATGCGCTCGGCGGGCGATCCGAACCGGTATCTGCTGTCGCGTTCGATCGCGCCCGAGCTGGTGACGCAGGGCGACATCATCGAGTACGACCTCGACAGCAACCCGATCGACCCGCGGGGACGCGAGTCGGTGCGCGAGCGCTTCATCCACGGAGAAATCTACAAGGCGCGGCCCGACGTCAACGCCGTCGTCCACAACCACTCGCCGTCGGTGGTCCCGTTCAGCGTCACCACGGTCCCGATGCGCCCGCTGTTCCACATGGCCGCTTTTGTCGGCGAGGGTATCCCGAACTTCGAAATTCGCGATGCGCAGAAAGGCACCGACCTGCTGGTCAAGACACCATACCTGGGTCAGGCCCTGGCGAAGACCCTGGGCAAGTGTCCGGCCGCCCTCATGCGCGGGCACGGCTCGGTGACGGTGGGCGAGACGCTCCCTCGCGCGGTGGGGCGCAGCATCTACCTCGAACAAAGCGCGCGAATGCAGCTGCAAGCGATCGCGATCGCGGGGCCCGCGGGCAAGATCGCCTATCTCGACGAGAGCGAAGTCAAAGCCTCGGTCCCGCTGCAGGAGTACGGTCGAGCCTGGCCGATGTGGCGCGCCAAGGCGCTGGCCGGCCTCAAGTGATCCTCCGGCTCGTCGCGGACCGGCTCGCGAGCATCGGCCGCGCGGGCCTGCTGCGGCGCCGTTTCGCCCGCGAGGGCGCCCAGGGACCGCGAATACGGGTCGACGGCCGCGAGTACCTCGCGTTCTGCAGCAACGACTACCTCGGGCTCGCGAATCATCCGCGCATCGTGGAAGCGGCCGTCGATGCGGCGTTGCGGCATGGAGTCGGGCAGGGCGCTTCGCACCTGCTGAGCGGACACAGCGCGTTGCACGACCGCCTCGAGTCCGAGCTCGCGGAATTCGTGCAGATGCCTCGGGCGCTGCTCTTCTCGAGCGGCTACCAGGCGAACATCGGCGCGATCGCGGCGCTGGCGGGGTCCGGAGACGCGGTGTTCTCGGACGCGCTCAACCACGCGTCGCTGATCGACGGGGCGCGCCTGTCGCGCGCGGAGGTCGTGCGGTACCCGCACGGCGACGTGGAGTTCCTGTCGCGGGCCCTTGCCGCTTCCCGCAGCGAGGCCAGGCTGGTCGTCACCGACGGGGTTTTCAGCATGGACGGAGACATCGCGCCCCTTGCGGCGCTGCTCGATCTGTGCGAGCGCCACGATGCGCTGCTGCTTCTCGACGATGCCCACGGCTTCGGTATCCTGGGTCCCGACGGCCGCGGCTCACCCGCGCATTTCGGGCTGCGCTCTCCGCGAATCGTATACGTCGGGACGCTCGGCAAGGCGGCGGGAGTCGCTGGTGCCTTCGTCGCCGGCGCCGCCGACGTCGTCGAGCTGATTCTCCAGCGGGCTCGGACATACATCTACACGACGGCGACGCCCGCGCTGCTCGCCTCGGCCGTCGGCGCGAGCCTGCAACTGATCCGCAAGGAAGAATGGCGGCGCGAGCGCCTGC
The DNA here is from genome assembly GCA_035280025.1 of Burkholderiales bacterium. GTDB lineage: Bacteria > Pseudomonadota > Gammaproteobacteria > Burkholderiales > SG8-39 > VBDM01. The sequence goes on from DATEGT010000025.1 coordinate 28,661, forward strand.
GAACGCTGATCGCGGCCCTCAAGCGATCGATGCAGGATGCCGGGGAGCGCAGGCCCTCCGACACGCCGATTCAGCCGCTGATCCTGGGCTCCAACGCCGCCGCGCTCGAAGCGAGCGCGGCCCTTCGCGAGCGCGAAATCCTCGTACCGGCGATTCGCCCGCCGACCGTGCCCGAGGGCACGGCGCGCCTCCGGATCTCGCTCTCGGCGGCGCACAGCGAGCGGGACGTCTCGCGCCTTGCGGAAGCGCTGCGAGAGGCGTGCCGGAGCGGAGCCGCTGCGCACGCCTAGATCGACGACGTGGGCCACGGCTTCTTCGTAACCGGGACCGACACCGGGGTCGGAAAGACGCTGGTGGCCTGCGCGCTGCTCCGCGTCTTCGCGTCCCTGGGAAAGTCGACGGTCGGGATGAAGCCGGTCGCGGCGGGAAGCGAAGGCGGGCGCTGGCCGGACGTGGACGCGCTGGCCGGCGCGAGCTCGGTGCGCGCTCCCGCGAAGCTCGTCAATCCGTACGCCTTCGGGCCGGCGATTGCGCCGCATATCGCCGCGGCGCTTGCCGGGACCACGATAGAGGTCTCGACCATCGTCCACGCCTGCACGGAGCTCCGCCAGCAGGCCGACGTGGTGATCGTCGAGGGCGTCGGCGGATTTCTGGTTCCCCTGAACGAGAGCCACACCGCGGCCGATCTCGCCCGGCGGCTCTCCCTGCCCGTGGTGCTGGTCGTCGGCATGCGGCTGGGCTGCCTCAATCACGCCCTCCTCACGCGCGCGCAGATCGAAGCAGAGGGCCTCCGCTGCATCGGCTGGGTGGCAAACGCCGTCGTTTCCGAAATGCCGGAGCTCGGCGCGAACATTCGCGCGCTCGAAGACAGGCTCCGCTCCCCGCTGCTCGGCGCCGTGCCGTTCCTGCGCGATCCAGCGCCGGATCGCGTCGCCCGGGTGCTCAGGGCGGATTTGCTGACCGAAGCCGCCGCATGAGCGCGAACGCCAAGCTCGTCGAGCGCAGCCTGCGGGCGGTATGGCATCCGTGCACTCAGATGAAGCACCACGAAGCGCTGCCGATGGTTCCGATCAGCCGGGCCGAAGGCGTTTGGCTCTACGATTTCGAAGGCCGCCGCATCCTCGACGCGATCGGCTCGTGGTGGGTCACCCTTCTCGGACACGGCCATCCGCGCGTCAACGCGGCGCTTCGCGCACAGCTCGAATCCCTGGAGCACGTCATGCTCGCCGGCCTCACCCACGAACCCGCGGTGCGGCTCGCCGAGCGTCTGGCAAAGCTCGCGCCCCGCGGCCTGGGTCACTGCTCCTTCGGGTCCGACGGCGCCTCGGCGGTCGAGATCGCTCTGAAGATGAGCCACCAGTACTGGAGGAATGTCGGCAAGCCCGAGAAGGCGGAGTTCGTGGCGCTCGCCAACGGCTACCACGGGGAGACGCTCGGCGCGCTGTCCGTAACGGATATTCCGCTGTTCCGCGAGAGCTACGCGCCGCTGCTCCGGAGGGGCACGAGGGTCCCGTCGCCGGACTGGAGACTTGCGGGGGCAGGCGAGACGGCCGAGGAGTGCGCAGTGCGCTGCGCGCTTGCGCTCGAGGCGCACCTGGAGCGTCACGCCGGGCGGACGGCGGCGCTCATTGTCGAGCCCCTGGTGCAGTGCGCCGGGGGCATGGCGATGCACGACCCGGAGTACTTGCGGCGGGCGCGGTCGATCTGCGACCGTTTCGGAGTGCATCTCATCGCCGACGAGATCGCGGTAGGCTTCGGTCGCACGGGAACCCTCTTCGCTTGCGAGCAAGCCGGGATCGCCCCCGACCTGCTGTGCCTTTCGAAGGGGCTCACCGGAGGCTATCTGCCGCTCTCGGTGGTGATGACGACCGACAGGATTTACGAAGCGTTCTACGACGACCGGCTCGAGCGAGGATTCCTGCACTCGCACTCCTACAGCGGCAACCCGCTCGCCTGCCGTGCCGCTCTCGCCGTGCTCGAAACCATCGAGGACGAGAGGATTCTGGAGCGCAACCTGGATACCGCCGCCTATTTCAACCGGCAGGCCGCGCCGATCCGTTCGCACCCCCGCGTAGCTCATTTCCGCAACACGGGAATGATCTGGGCCTTCGATATGAAGGCTGCCGGACCGGGGTTCGCGGGGGATTTCTCGCGGCGGGCGCTGGAAGCCGGGGTGCTGCTCCGGCCGCTGGGATCGACCGTATACTGGATGCCACCCTACGGCATCGGGCCCGCGGAAGTCGACGTTCTTCTCGATGCGGTCGGGCGTCTCCTCGAATCGACATGATGCTCACGTTCCCCGACAGCCCGTTCCGGCTCGCCCAGGCTTTTCCGCCGGCCGGCGACCAGCCCGAAGCCATCGACAAGCTCGTGGAAGGCATCCGCGACGGGCTTTCCTACCAGACGCTCCTCGGCGTCACCGGCTCGGGAAAGACGTTCACCATGGCGAACGTCATCGCGCGCCTCGGGCGGCCGGCGCTGGTTCTCGCTCCGAACAAGACACTCGCCGCCCAGCTGTACGCCGAGATGCGCGAATTCTTTCCCGAGAACGCGATCGAGTATTTCGTCTCGTACTACGACTATTACCAGCCCGAGGCGTACGTGCCCTCGCGGGACCTGTACATCGAGAAAGACTCGAGCATCAACGAGCACATCGAGCAGATGCGCCTGTCGGCGACCAAGTCGCTGCTCGAGCGCGAGGACACGGTGATCGTCGCGACCGTGTCGTGCATCTACGGCATCGGGGATCCGGTGGACTATCACGGCATGATCCTGCACGTGCGCGAGAAGGAGGAGATGTCGCAGCGCGACATCATCGCGCGGCTGGTGGCGATGCAGTACGAAAGAAACGAGCTCGAATTCAAGCGCGGGGCGTTTCGCGTGCGCGGCGACGTGCTCGACGTCTTTCCGGCGGAGCATTCAGAGACGGCGCTGCGCATCGCGCTAGCCGACGACGAGGTCGAGAGCCTGACGCTCTTCGATCCGCTCACCGGCCACGCCAGCCAGCGCGTACCGCGCTTTACCGTCTACCCCTCGAGCCATTACGTGACGCCACGCGCCACGACGCTGCGCGCGATCGAGGCGGTCAAGGTCGAGCTCGCGCAGCGCATCGACCATTTCCAGAAGGCGGGCAAGCTGCTCGAGGCGCAGCGCATCGAGCAGCGGACGCGTTTCGACCTGGAGATGCTGAACGAGCTCGGCTTCTGCAAGGGGATCGAGAACTACTCGCGGCATTTGTCGGGCAGGAAGGAGGGCGAGCCCCCGCCGACGCTGATCGACTACCTGCCGCCGAACGCGCTCATGTTCATCGACGAGTCCCACGTCACCATCGGGCAGCTCGGAGGCATGTACCGGGGCGACCGCTCGCGCAAGGAGAATCTCGTCGCCTACGGCTTCCGCCTTCCGTCGGCGCTAGACAACCGGCCGCTCAAGTTCGAGGAGTTCGAGCGCGTGATGCGCCAGACGGTGTTCGTTTCGGCGACGCCGGCGGATTACGAGCGGGAGCGCTCGGGGCAGATCGTCGAGCAGGTGGTGCGGCCCACCGGGCTGGTCGACCCGACGCTCGAGGTGCGGCCGGCGTCGACCCAGGTAGACGATCTCCTGGGAGAGATAGCGCTGCGCGTCGCGCGCGACGAACGGGTGCTCGTGACCACGCTCACCAAGCGGATGGCCGAGGAGCTGACGGACTATCTCGCCGAGCACGGCGTCAAGGTGCGCTACCTGCACTCGGAAGTCGAAACGGTGGAGCGCGTGGAAATCATCCGCGACCTGCGCCTGGGCGAGTTCGACGTGCTCGTCGGCATCAATCTGCTGCGCGAAGGGCTGGACCTTCCCGAAGTGTCGCTGGTCGCCATTCTCGATGCGGACAAGGAGGGATTCCTGCGCTCGGAGCGCTCGCTCATCCAGACGATCGGCCGCGCTGCGCGCCACCTCAACGGCATGGCGATCCTGTACGCGGACACCGTCACCGACTCGATGAGGCGCGCGATCGGCGAAACCGACCGCCGCCGCGCCAAGCAGGTCGAGTTCAACGCACGGCGCGGCATCACCCCCATTGGGATCTCAAAGCAGGTTCGAGACATGATCGAAGGCGCGCGCGACATCGAAGACCGGGGGGCGCAGCTGAAAGCCGCCCAGGAGCAGGCCCGGTACGAGGCGATGTCCGAAAAGCAGCTCGCGCGCGAGATCAAGCGGCTGGAGAAGCAGATGCTCGACTTCGCCCGCAACCTCGAATTCGAGAAGGCCGCCGAGGCGCGAGACCGCCTCGGACAGCTCAGGCGGGGGTTCTTCGGGGCGTCCCCCGAGGACGAGGAATCGGTGAAGGCCCCGGGCTAGGCGAGGAGCCGGCCGCGCTCGCTCCCTCCGACGACGACCGGTCCGCCGCAGAGCCAGGGGCCTTCCGGAAGCTGAAGCTGGATCGAGAAGCAGGCGAGGGTGCCGGGGGCGACCTTTCCGCGCGGGCCGATGGCGCTGCCCACGATCGAGAAAGGCTGGCTCCCGACGCAGGCCTCCAGGGTCCAGAAGGCGACTGCGCCCGGAGGGGATCCCCCGGAAACCCCCGCGATTCCCGTCGCCCAGTTCGAAGTCCATTCCTGCGCGTCGAGCCAGGATTGCGGCGCCTTCGGCGAGAAGCACTGCAGGACGCGAACCCACGTCGCCTTGTACGCGACCGACAATTCCACCGCGTAGCGCGCGCCGAGCGCCAGGTCTCCTTCCGGCCGGCACAGGGCGGTGCCCGCCGCCAGGTTCGGCGCAATCCGGGACAGCACCTCCTCGGCACCGTCGAGGCGCGCGGATCTTTCGATGGCAGCGAGCACCGGAGCCGCATGCGCCGCGCCGGTGGAAATCGCCCCGAGGGCCTTCGCCGCGATGTCGGCGGCGCGTCGCGCAAGCGCGATCTCGGTATCGTCGGCGGGCTGCCGGATCGCGGTGAAAAGCGGCGTAGCGTCGCTCAGGCTTTTGCCGTGCCTGGAACTCGCGAGCGGCTCCGCGACCGGCCAGGGAAGAAGATCGAGCTCGAGGACTCCGATGGACGGCGTCCCGGGGAGGCGCTCCAGGAAATCCGCCGCGGCGCGGCCCAGGTTCGACACCGATTGCACCTCGCCGACGTGGCTGACGCTGCGGATCCAGCCGCGCATGCGCTTGGAGAACGCCGCGAGCAGCGCAGGCGCGCCGGCCGAGGGCACCACCAGCAGCCCCTCGTTCCAGTAGGGCACGAAGTGCGTGAGCCAGGAGACGGCGCTCGGCCGCGCGAACGAGGTGTAGATCAGGACCGCATCCAGGCCCGCATCGCGCATCTTTGCCTGGAGCCGCGATACGCGCGCCTCGAGCGTCGACGCCGGCACCTCGTCCTGCGACCAGCTGATCAGCCCGCGCCGCACGCCCTCATCCTGCCGGAACGGAGAACAGCTGACGCGCGGTCCGCGTAACGACCTCGCAGCCTTCTTCGGTGACGGCGACCGCGTCGCCGTGAACGAAGTACCCGACTTCGGGGTGATAGGTGTTCGGGTGCACGATGAGAGTCATCCCGGGCTCGAACGCGAGGCTGATGTCTTCGAGCAGCGCCGGACGAGCGTCCACGTAGAGTCCCAGCCCGTGCCCGCGCACCCTGGTGTATTCCGAGGTCACGTAGTCCCCGAGGCCGTGGCGGCGAAAGACCTCGTTCTGCGCCCGGGCCACCTCTCCGGCGGTCGCCCCGGGCCGCACGGCGGAGACCCCCGCGGCGAGCGCCTCGTCGTATACAGCGAAAGCTCGCCGCTGGGCCTCGCTGGCTGCGCCGATCACCAGGGTGCGGCAGATCTGGGCGTAGTAGCCTTCCACGCAAGGGGTGAGCTCCGTGGTCACCAGGTCCCCGGCTGCGAGGCGCTTCTCGGTCGGAGGATGCATGCCGCGAAGCTCGCGGCCGCCCGAGCCGAGGATCTGGAAATTCTCCGGGCAGCCGCGCGAGCGGAAGAACGCCTCGACCTCAGCGACGAGCGCGTACTCGGTGCGCCCGACCCGTGCCGCCTCGCGGAACACTGCATAGCCCTCGTCCGCCAGGGCCGCCGCGCGGCGAAACGCGTCGATCTCCAGAGGGGATTTTCGCAGCATCAGCCGGTCGAGCATCGCCGTCGCGGAAGCCATGCTGGAACGCCAGGGACCGGCGGCGAGGCGGTAGGGAACGGCGGCGAGGGGCGCAAGCGCGACCCGCGCGGCGCCGATCGAGCGCAGGTGGGCTTCGGCTTCTTCGACCGGCGAAGGCGACCACGTCACCTGGAGCTCGCTCTGCTCGGAGCGGAATCGTGCGGCCTCGCCCGGGAGCTCCGCGACCACGCGCACCGCGCCTTCGCGCTCGACGAAGGCGAAAACGTGCCCTTCGACAGGCGTGAGGTCGACGGCGTAGCGCAGGTAGTCGCTGCGCCAGGGGTTGCCC
>DATEGT010000026.1:0-2821 GCA_035280025.1 Burkholderiales bacterium
GGGTGAAACACGCCCATGAGCTGCATCTGCGCCCCCGCCGGATTGGTCAGCGGGCCGAGAATGTTGAAGATCGTTCGCACCCCGAGCTCGCGGCGCACGGGCGCCGCGTGCTTCATCGCGGCGTGATGCGCCGGCGCGAACATGAAACCGACCCCGACCTCGTCAACGCAACGCCCCACCTGCTCGGGCTTGAGATTGATATTGGCGCCCAGCGCCTCCAGCACGTCGGCGCTGCCCGACTGCGAGGAAACCGCCCGGTTGCCGTGCTTCGCGACGCGGACCCCGGCGGCCGCGCAGACGAACATGGATGCCGTGGATATGTTGAAAGTATTCGCGCCGTCGCCTCCCGTTCCGACGATGTCGATGAGCCGGTCGGTGTCCTTCACCGCGACCTTGGTGGCCAGCTCGCGCATGACCTGGGCAGCCGCCGTGATCTCGCCGATCGTCTCCTTCTTGACCCGAAGGCCCACGATGATGGCCGAGATCATCACGGGGGAGACCTGGCCGCTCATGATCTGGCGCATCAGATCGAGCATTTCGTCGTGAAAAATCTCGCGGTGCTCGATCGTTCGCGTAAGTGCTTCCTGTACCGTAATGCTCATGCCGCCTCCCATTGCAGGAAATTCCTCAGCAGCGCGTGCCCGTGCTCGGTGAGGAAGGATTCGGGATGGAATTGCACGCCTTGCACGGCGAAGTCCCGGTGGCGCACGCCCATGATCTCACCGTCCTCGGATTCGGCGGTCACCTCCAGGCAGGCCGGAAGGCCGCTACGCAGTATCGCCAGCGAGTGATAGCGGGTCGCGACGAAGGGATTGGGGAGTCCTCGAAACACGCCGACGCCCGAATGGCGGATCGCGGACGTCTTTCCGTGGACGACCCTCCCGGCGTGACCGATCTCACCGCCGAAAGCCTGGCCGATGGCCTGATGCCCCAGGCACACGCCCAGAATCGGTATCTTGCCGGAAAATTCCCGGATCGCGGCGACCGATACTCCTGCTTCCTCGGGAGTGCAGGGTCCCGGCGAAACGACGATCGCCGCGGGCCGCTTCGCCGCGATGTCCGCAACCCCGATCCCGTCGTTGCGGAACACTTCGACCTCGGCACCCAGCTCGCGCAGATACTGCACGAGGTTCCAGGTGAACGAGTCGTAGTTGTCGATCATGAGGATCATGCCGCCCCCCCGCCGTCCATGCCGCCCATCGCCATCTCCGCCGCGCGAAGCACCGCGCTCGCCTTGGCGCGCGTCTCCTGCCACTCGTTCTCCGGCAAGGAATCGGCGACGATGCCGGCGCCGGCCTGCACATGCATCTGCCCGGCCTTCACCAGGGCGGTGCGAATGGCTATGGCGAGGTCCATGTCGCCGTTGAAGCCCAAATAGCCCACGGCGCCCGCGTACACGCCGCGCTTGTCCGGCTCCAGCTCGTCGATGATCTCCATCGCGCGCACCTTGGGCGCGCCGCTGACCGTACCGGCCGGAAAAGCGGCGCGCAGGACATCCAGGCTGTCCAGCCCTTCGCGCAGCCGCCCTTCGACGTTCGACACGATGTGCATGACGTGCGAATAGCGCTCGACGATCATCCTCTCGGTGAGCCGCACCGATCCGGTCGCGGCCACGCGGCCGACGTCGTTGCGGCCCAGGTCGACCAGCATGACGTGCTCGGCGCGCTCCTTCGGATCGGACAGCAGCTCGCGCTCGAGCTCCTCGTCCCTTTCGCGGTTCGCGCCGCGCGGGCGGGTTCCGGCGATCGGCCGGACCGTGACCGTGCCGTGCTCGTGCCGTACCAGGATCTCGGGAGACGCGCCCACCACCTGGAAATCGCCGAAATCCAGGTAGAACATGTACGGGGAGGGATTGATCGAGCGCAGCGCGCGATACAGCGTGAGCGGGCTCCCCGAGTAGGGCCGCGAAAATCTCTGAGACAGCACCACCTGCATGATGTCTCCGTCGCGCACATACCGGATCGCGCGTGTCACCGCCTCGCGGAACGCGTCGGCGCCGAAGTTAGACCTCACCTCGGCGTCCGCTTCGCGACGGTCCGGCGGCAGCGACAGCGGGAGCCTGAGCGCCCCGAGCAGCTCTCGCAGACGCGCCTGCGCGTCGTGCCAAGCGCGCGGCTTGGCGGGATCGGCGTACACGACGAGGTAGAGCTTGCCCGAGAGGTTGTCGATGACGGCCAGTTCCTCGGAGACCAGGAGGAGCATGTCGGGGCAGCCGACCGGATCCCTCTTGAGCCAGCCCCCCGAGAGCCGCGGCTCGATCCAGCGAACCGTGTCGTAGCCGAAATAGCCGACGAGGCCACCGCAGAAGCGGGGAAGACCGGGCAATTCCGCGACGCGATAGCGCGCGAGATATTCGCGTACGAACTCGAGGGGATCGGCCGACTGGGATTTTTCGACGACCGTGTCGCCGTGCATCACCGTGACGAGCCTGCCGACCGCGCGCAAGCGCGCCTGGGCGGCCAGGCCGATGAAGGAATAGCGGCCGAATCGCTCGCCTCCTTCGACCGATTCCAGCAGGTAGGTGTTCGAGCGGTTGGCGAGCTTGAGGTAGAGCGAAAGCGGCGTATCCAGATCGGCGAAGGTCTCTGCGACCAGGGGAACGCGGTTGAAGCCCTGAGCGGCAAGCCGCTGAAACTCTGCTTCAGTCATCTGACTGCTCCACGAAAACGCTTCGGTTACTGCGGGTTCGCGCCGCGTTCATCTGCGGCGCGCGAACGACTGCCGGCTAGCTGCGCCACCAGCGCCAGCGCCATTGCACCCGAGTTCCAGCGTTGTCGAAGAGCACGATCGAGGTTTGCGGCTTCTGAAGAGCGGCTACTCT
>DATEGT010000027.1:0-8922 GCA_035280025.1 Burkholderiales bacterium
CTGGGCGTCGGCGACGCCATCACCTTGTTCGACGGCCGGGGCGGAGAATTCGTCGCGGAGCTGACGCGCGCTTCGTCCAAGGACGCGCGTGCACGACTGCTCTCGAACCTGGCCCTGGAGCGCGAGTCGCCGCTCCCCATATTGCTCGCCCAATGCATATCCAGCGGCGACCGCATGGATACAACCTTGAAGAAATCCACCGAGCTGGGCGTATCGAGAATCGTGCCGGTCGCGAGCGAGCGTTCCGTAGTTCAACTTTCGGGCGACCGGGCCGAGAAACGCGTCGCCCACTGGCGCAACGTCGTCATCGCTGCCTGCGAGCAATGCGGGCGCAATCGAATCCCGGAGGTCCTCGCGATCGCGCGCATTTCGGATTTTCTGAGTTCGACGGAACACAGCGGTTTGCGGCTCCTCCTGGTGCCCGATGGGGGCCGGAAGCTGGCGCAGTTGCCGCGGCCCGGCGGAGTGGCCCTCCTGGTCGGCCCGGAAGGAGGTCTTACCGCGCGCGAGCGCCAGGACGCAGAGCGTGCCGGATTCATCCCCGTTCGATTCGGCCCGCGAGTTTTGCGCACCGAGACGGCTCCGCTTGCCGCAATCGCCGCGATGCAAGCTCTGTGGGGCGATTGCTAGAATCGGTTTTTTCGACGACAACAGGACCATGCCGACGCGTTCCGACCCTCAGTTCGTAAGCTGGTTTCGTTCAGTGGCGCCGTATTTCCACGCATTCCGCGGCAAGACCTTCGTTCTCGCGTTCGGGGGAGAAGTTTTCGCGGAGCGGCGGTTCGTCGAGCTCGCGCACGACATCAACCTGCTGCACAGCACCGGGATACGTGTGATTCTGGTGCACGGCTCGCGGCCGCAAATCGAAGCCCAGCTCAAGCAGCGCAAGATGCGCTCCCGCTACGCAAGGGGCCTGCGCATTACAGACCCGGTGGCCCTGGAGTGCGTCAAGGAAGCGGTCGGGCTGCTGCGCGTCGAGATCGACGCGCTGCTCTCTCTCGGACTGCCGAACTCCCCCATGGCCGGGGCGGCGATCAATACCGTCTCGGGCAATTTCATCACGGCGCAGCCCATGGGCGTTCACGACGGAATCGATTTCCAGTACACGGGCTCCGTGCGCAAAGTGGATTCTCATGCGATCGCGGGCTGCCTCGCCGCCGGCAACATAGCGATCGTCCCTCCCGTCGGGTATTCACCTACAGGAGAGGTCTTCAACCTGGCGATGGAGGACGTTGCGGTTGCGACCGCTTCCGCGGTGCGCGCCGAGAAGCTGGTCTTTCTGTCCGACGCGACGGTAGAGGACAAGGAGGGGGAGCTGCTGCCCGAGCTCACCGCCAACGAGGCCGCCGACCTGCTCGCTCGCAGCAACCGGCTCACCGACGACACGCGTCTTTACCTCGCCCGCGCGATCGAGGCTGTGCGCAACGGCGTACAGCGGGCTCACGTCATCAGCCGGAAGGTGCCGGGCGCCTTGCTGGTCGAGCTGTTTACCCACGACGGTTCGGGCACGATGATTACCGCAGACAAAGTCGTCAAGCTTCGCGCCGCGGCCATCGACGACGTGGGCGGGATACTCAAGCTGATCGAGCCTCTCGAGGAAGACGGCACGCTGGTTCGCCGCGGGCGCGAGTTGCTAGAGCGGGAGATCACGCGGTTCTCGGTGATCGAGCACGACGGGGTCATCGTCGGCTGCGCCGCCCTGTACCCCTTCGCGAGCGAACGCTCGGGTGAGCTTGCCTGCCTGGCGGTGCGAACCGACTACCGCGACGCCGGTTACGGCGAGCGGCTGGTGCGGCAGATCGAGGGCCAGGCGCGCGCACGCAGGCTGAAAAAAATCTTCGTCCTGACTACGCGCGCCACCCATTGGTTCATCGAGCGAGGCTTCGCCGAATCCTCGGTCGGCAAACTGCCCAAGGAGAGGAAGGAACTGTACAACTATCAGCGCAGCTCGAAGGTTCTGATGAAGTCGCTATAGAATCCACCAGGTATGCTGAAGGAGCGTCGATGGCGAGAATGGTGAAGTGCGTGAAGCTCGGGCGCGAGGCGGAGGGCCTCGACCTGCCCCCCTACCCGGGCGAGCTCGGCAAGCGGATCTGGGAAAACGTCTCAAAGGAAGCCTGGCAGGCCTGGATCAAGCACCAGACCATGCTGATCAACGAGAATCGTCTGAACCTCGCAGACTCGCGCGCGCGAAAGTATCTTGCAGAGCAGATGGAGAAACACTTCTTCGGATCCGGCGCCGACGTCGCGTCCGGCTACGTGCCGCCCAAGGAATAGCCTGCTACTTGCGGGCGATCGCTCTCACGCCCTCCTTCGTTCCCAGCAGCAGGACGTCCGCTCCGCGGCGGGCGAACAGACCATTGGTGACCACGCCGGCCACGTTGTTGATCGTGCCTTCGAGCTCCACAGGATTCAGGATCGAAAGACCTCTTACGTCGAGGACGAGATTGCCGTTGTCGGTGGTGAAATCCTCTCGCAGCTGCGGCTGCCCCCCCAGCTTCACCATCTGTCGCGCGACGTAGGCGCGCGCCATCGGTATGACTTCTACAGGGAGGGGAAATCTTCCGAGCACTGGGACGAGCTTCGACTCATCGGCGATACACACGAATTTCCTTGCCGCCGCGGCGACGATCTTCTCGCGCGTCAACGCGCCGCCTCCGCCTTTGATCATCGACAGATGCTCGGTAATTTCATCGGCACCGTCGATGTAGACCGGTAGCTCGTTCACGCTGTTGAGGTCGTAGAGGCGGATGCCGTGAGCCATGAGTCTCTCGGCGGAACGGTCCGAGCTGGCCACCGCGCCGATGATCCGGCCTTTGATCTTAGCCAGCTCGTCGATGAAGAAGTTCGCGGTCGACCCGGTGCCTACCCCCACGACCGCGTCGTCGACCACGTGCTTGACCGCTTCGCGGGCGACGGCCTGCTTGAGTTGGTCCTGTGTCATCGGCGTTTCACCGGCGGCAGGTCGGTGCACACGCCTTCGTAGAGCTCGGCGGCCATGCCGACCGACTCGCTCGTCGTCGGATGCGGATGGATGGTCTTTCCGATGTCCACCGCGTCGGCCCCCATCTCGATCGCGAGCGCGATCTCGCTGATGAGGTCCCCGGCGCCTGCCCCCACGATCGCGCCGCCGATGACGCGATGCGTATCCTCGGAGAAAATCAGTTTGGTAAAGCCCTCGTCGCGTCCGTTTGCGATGGCGCGTCCCGATGCGGCCCACGGAAACTTGGCGACGCCGTACTTCACGCCCTGCTTCTTGGCTTCGTCCTCCGTGATCCCCGCCCAGGCGATCTCGGGGTCGGTGTAGGCGACCGAGGGGATCACGCGGGCGTCGAAGTGGGATTTCCGGCCCGAGGCGGCCTCCGCGGCGACGTGCCCCTCGTGCACCGCCTTGTGCGCGAGCATCGGCTGCCCGGCGATATCCCCGATGGCGTAGATATGCGGCACATTGGTGCGCATCCGATCGTCGACTGGAACAAAGCCGCGGGCGTCGACCGCAACTCCCGCGGCCTCGGCGCCGATCTTCCTGCCATTCGGCGTGCGCCCCACCGACAGGAGGATCATGTCGTACAACTGAGGCGTCTTCGGGGCGGCGTCGCCTTCGAAACTCACTTTCAGCCCGTCCTTTGCGGCTTCGATCTTGGTCGTCTTTGTTTTCAACATGATGTTGTCGAAGCGGCGTGCGTTGAAGGTTTGCCACACTTTCACCAAGTCGCGGTCGGCACCCGCCATCAGGCCGTCGAGCATCTCGACGACATCCAGGCGCGCGCCGAGCGTTGAATACACCGTGCCCATCTCCAGCCCGATTATTCCGCCGCCGATGACGAGCATTCGCTTCGGGCGCTGCGGCAGCTCGAGCGCTCCGGTCGAATCGATGATGCGGGGATCCTCGGGGACGAAGGCCAGCTTCGCCGATTGCGAGCCCGCGGCGATGATCGCGCTCCCGAAAGTGACGACCTTGCGGCCGTCCTTGGTCTCCACAAGCAAGTGGTTCGGGTCCGCGAAGCTGCCTGTGCCGTGCAGCACTGTCACCTTGCGCGCCCGGGCCATGCCGCTGAGCCCGCCCGTGAGCTTACCCACGACTTTGTTCTTCCAGACCCGCAGCACGTCGAGGTCCACTTTGGGCTCGTCGTAGGCAACGCCATGCTCTGACAGATGCCTGGCTTCGTCCATGACCGCGGCGATGTGAAGGAGCGCCTTGGAGGGTATGCAGCCGACGTTGAGGCACACGCCACCCAACACCGGGTAGCGCTCGACCAGCACGGTGTTCATGCCGAGGTCGGCCGCGCGGAAGGCGGCCGAGTAGCCTCCCGGCCCGGAGCCGAGCACCACCACGTCGCAGCTGAGGTCGGATCCGCCCGAATATGCCGCAGCCGGGGCAACCACGGCTATCGGCGCGACAGCCGCCCCGGTAGAAGGCGGCGCTGGGCTCGCCGCAGCGCCGGCTTCCTCTTCGAGCAAAGCAATGACGCTGCCCTTCGATACCTTGTCCCCGATCTTGACCCGGAGCTCCCTGACGACGCCGGCGGCGGACGAAGGAATCTCCATCGTCGCCTTGTCCGACTCGAGCGTGATGAGCGAAGCTTCCTTCGCGACACGGTCGCCCGGTTTGATCAGGACCTCGATAACGTCGACGCTCTCGAAATCACCGATGTCCGGCACCTTCACTTCGATCATCTGCGCCACGCCAGCCTCACAGTAGGGTTCGGCGTATGTCTGAGAGGACCGAGGCGAGATAGCTGGTGAACCGTGCCCCTGCGGCGCCGTCGATTACCCGGTGATCGTACGCGAGCGACAGCGGCAGCATCAGCCGCGGGACGAAAGCCCCGTCCCTGAATACGGGACGCATCTGCGACCGTGCCACGCCGAGAATCGCGACCTCCGGGGCGTTGATGATGGGCGTGAAGGCGGTGCCGCCGATGCCGCCCAGGCTGGAGATGCTGAAAGTGCCGCCGCGCATGGCGTCCGGCTTGAGCTTCTTCTCGCGCGCCGCCTTGGAAATCTCCGCGAGCTCCTTGGCCAGATCGAACACGCCTTTGCGGTCTGCGTCCTTTATCACAGGGACGAGCAATCCCTCGAGTGTGTCCACCGCCACACCGATGTGGTAGTACTTCTTGATGACCAGGTTGTCGCCCGTCTTGTCGAGCGACGCGTTGAACTCCGGGAATTCCTTGAGCGCGTTCACCGACGCCTTCACGAGGAACGCAAGCATGGTGAGCTTGAAGCCGCCCTTCTCTGCCACCTGCGAGTTCTCCTTGCGGAAGGCTTCGAGCTCGGTGATGTCCGCCTCGTCGTGCTGGGTGACGTGCGGGATCGAGACCCAGTTACGGTGCAGGAACGCTCCGGAGAGCTTCCGGATACGGGAAAGGGGCTTGGTTTCCACCGGGCCGAACTTTGCGAAGTCCACCTGCGGCCATTCGGGCAGGTCGAAAGACAGCCCGCCGCGCGCGGCCGGCGCCGCGGCGCCCGGCGCTCCTCGCATTACCCCTTTCACGAATTCCTGGACGTCCGTCTGCGTGATGCGCCCCTTTGGACCCGAGCCCTTGACGCGCGCGAGGTCGACGCCGAGTTCACGTGCGAACTTGCGCACCGAGGGGCTTGCGTGCGGCACCGCATCGGGCGCGCGGGGAAGGTCGGGCCCCGCGGGAGGCGTAGGCCTGCCGATCGGCACCACGGGAGCAGCCGGAGCCGGCTTGGGGACCGGCAGCGCGGGAGCGGCCGCCGGGTCCGGAGCCTTCTTCGGAGCGGGCGCGGACACGCCCGCTGCCCCGTCGAGCAGGAGGATCAGGCTGCCTTTGGAGACCTTGTCCCCTGGCTTGACGCGCAGCTCCTTTACGATGCCCGCCGCGGGCGAGGGAATCTCCATCGTCGCCTTGTCGGACTCGACCGTGATGAGCGATTGCTCCGCCTGGACCGAGTCGCCCGGTTTGACCAGGATCTCGATAACGTCGACGTCTTTGAAGTCGCCGATGTTGGGTACGGAGATCTCTTGTGTCGCCATCGCTCGCGTTCGGAAAAGCGCTAGGAGTGCCGCGCAGTGGCGGCAGGCCGCGGTGTCAAACCGTCACCGGATTGGGTTTCTCCGGATCCAGGCCGTACTTGCCGATCGCCTCAGACACCATCTTCGTCTTGACTTCGCCGCTCTCCGCGAGAGCGGCCAGCGCAGCCACCGTCACGTAGTGGCGGTCGACTTCGAAGAAGCCGCGCAATTTGGCGCGGGAGTCCGAGCGGCCGAAACCGTCCGTGCCGAGCACCTTGTAGACCCGGCCCTTGGGAACGAACGCGCGGATTTGCTCGGCGAAGGTCTTGATGTAGTCGCTCGCGGCGACGACGGGACCCGCGCGCTTTTCGAGACACTGAGTCAGGTGGGGAGCGCGCGGCTTGGCCTCCGGATGTAGCATGTTCCAGCGCTCGGCCGCGAGCCCGTCGCGGCGCAGCTCCGTCATGCTGGTCGCGCTCCAGATGTCGGCCGCCACGTCCCAGTCGCTTTCCAGCAGCTGCCCGGCGGCGATGACCTCTCGCAATATCGTCCCAGATCCGAGCAGTTGGACCCGCAGTTTTTTCTTCGCGCCTTCGCGGAACAGGTACATTCCCTTGAGGATAGCCTGCTCAGCGCCCGACGGCATGGCGGGGTGCTCGTAGTTCTCGTTCATCACGGTGATGTAGTAGAAAACGTCTTCCTGCTCCGCGACCATGCGGCGCAAGCCGTCCTGGATGATCACGGCGAGCTCGTAGCCGAACGTGGGGTCGTAGGAAATGCAATTGGGAACGACCGAGGAGAGCACGTGGCTGTGGCCGTCCTCGTGCTGCAGGCCTTCGCCGTTCAAGGTCGTGCGCCCCGCGGTCCCGCCGAGCAGGAAGCCCCGCGCGCGCTGGTCGCCGGCCGCCCAGACGAGATCGCCCACGCGCTGCATGCCGAACATCGAATAGAAAATGAAGAACGGCACGATGGCAAGATTGGAATGACTGTACGAGGTAGCCGCGGCGATCCACGATGAGAACGACCCGGCTTCGTTGATTCCCTCCTCGAGGATCTGCCCGGCCTTGTCTTCGCGGTAGTACATCACCTGATCGCGGTCGACCGGTTCGTACTTCTGCCCCTCGGACGAGTAGATGCCGAGCTGGCGGAACATGCCCTCCATGCCGAAAGTGCGCGCCTCGTCCGGAACGATGGGCACGATATGCTTGCCGATGTTCTTGTCGCGCACAAGGAGCGTGAGCAGGCGCACGAACGCCATCGTCGTTGAGATCTCCCGGCCCTCCGAGCCCTTGAGCAGCGGCTCGAAGGTCTCAAGAGCGGGCACCGCCGGCGGCTTGTCGGACTTGCGGCGGCGGTGCGGCAGGTAACCGCCGAGCGCCCTCCTGCGCGCGTGCAGATAGACCATCACCGGATCGTCGGCTGCAGGCTTGTAGAGCGGCAGCTCCTCGAGCTTGTCGTCCGTAATCGGCACGTTGAACCGGTCCCGCATTTCCCGGATGGTCGCGACGTCGACCTTCTTGAGCTGGTGGGTGGGATTCTTCGCCTGGCCCTGCTTTCCGAGGCCGTAGCCCTTGATGGTCTTCGCGAGAATGACGGTCGGCTGGTCCTTGTGCTTGGCCGCCGCCGCGTACGCCGCGTAGATCTTGTGGGGATCGTGGCCCCCGCGGTTCAGGCGCCAGATGTCCTCGTCGGTCATGCGCGACACCATCTCGAGCAGCTTGGGATCCTTGCCGAAGAAATGCTTCCGCACAAAGGCGCCGTCGTTCGCTTTGTAGTTCTGGTACTCGCCGTCGACCGTGTCCTCCATGACCCGGAGCAGCCGCCCTTCGACGTCGCGGGCGAACAGAGGGTCCCAGTAAGAGCCCCAAATGATCTTTATGACGTTCCATCCCGCGCCGCGAAAATCGGCCTCCAGCTCCTGGATGATCTTGCCGTTGCCGCGCACCGGGCCGTCCAGGCGCTGGAGGTTGCAATTCACGATGAAAATCAGGTTGTCCAGCTTCTCGCGCGCGGCGAGGCCGATCGCTCCGAGCGACTCCGGCTCGTCCATTTCTCCGTCGCCGCAGAACACCCATACCTTGCGGTTGGCCGTGTCGGCTAGCCCGCGCGCGTTGAGGTATTTCAGGAACCTCGCCATGTAGATGCCCTGGATCGGGCCGAGTCCCATGGAGACCGTAGGAAACTGCCAAAAATCGGGCATGAGCCACGGATGCGGGTACGAAGAGATGCCCCGGCCGTCCACTTCGCGCCGGAAATTCAGGATCTGGTCCTCCGTCAAGCGTCCCTCAAGGAATGCGCGCGCGTAGATTCCAGGGGATGAATGACCCTGGAAATAGATCAGATCTCCGCCGTGGCCCTCGTGCGGAGCGCGCCAGAAGTGGTTGAAGCCGATCCCGAACAGCGTTCCCACGGACGCGAAGCTCGCGATATGGCCGCCCAGCTCGTCCTCGGATTTGTTCGCCCTCGCGACCATGACCATGGCATTCCAGCGGCAGAACGATCTGATGCGCTCTTCGAGAGCGTGATCTCCCGGCGATCGCTCCTCCATGTGCACCGGGATGGTGTTGAGATACGCGGTATTGAGCGAGAACGGGATGTACGCGCCCGAGCGGCGGGCCTTGTCGACCAGCTTCTCCAGAAGATAGTGAGCGCGCTGAGGCCCTTCGCGCTCCAGTACCGCCTCGAGCGCATCGAGCCATTCCTGAGTCTCCAGGGAATCAGGGTCGTTTGCAGCTGGGAATTCTGGCAGCGCGGACATGACGTTTCCTCTGGCGGGGCTCGCGTGACTGAGACTCGCGCGGAACGGCTCGAAGCTTACCCCGCCGTCTGCGCGGGATCAATCGGCGCCCGCCCATTATAATTGCTGACCTCTCCGGCGCATCGGTTGTTCCCATGCAGACCCGCACCATCGACGGCAACGCCATTGCGCGCGAGCTTCGCGT